>SLIN01000300.1 GCA_007135605.1 Spirochaetales bacterium
GCGAACGGCGTGAAGGAGCTTGTCGTCGCGGCGATGCTCCTTTCGAGCCGGCGGATCGCGGAAGGAATCGAGTGGGCACGTTCGATCGCCGACAAGGGCGACGAAGTCCCGGCGCTCATCGAGAAGGAGAAGAAGCGCTTCGCCGGACCGGAGATCGCCGGAAAGACGCTCGGCATCGTCGGCCTCGGAGCAATCGGTGTCATGGTCGCGAACGCCGCGAGCGAGCTCGGCATGAACGTGGTCGGCTACGATCCGTACATCAGCGTCAGTGCGGCGTGGGGACTGCGCCGAAGTGTCAAACGGGCAAAGACCATGGACGAGTTGTTGTCGGGTGCCGACTACCTGACCGTGCACGCGCCGCTGACCGACAAGACGAAAGGCCTCATCGGAAAGGAAGAACTCGCAAAAGCGAAGCGTGGAGTCCGAGTCGTCAACTTCGCACGCGCGGGATTGGTGGACGAAGATGCGATTCTCGAGGCGCTCGACGACGGGCGTGTCTCACGGTACGCGACCGACTTCCCCACCGGGCGCCTGATCGGACATCCGGAGGTACTCCCCATTCCACACCTCGGCGCCTCGACCCCCGAGTCCGAAGATAACTGTGCGATCATGGCTGCCCGGCAGCTGCGGGAGTTTCTCGCCACCGGAAATATAACGAACTCGGTGAACTTTCCTGAGTGCACCATGCCGCTCTCAGACGACTACCGGATTGTCATCGCAAACCGGAATATTCCCAACATGGTGGGACAGATCACGCAGGTGCTCGCCGAAGAGAATGCGAATATTGCCGATATGATCAACCGGCACAAGGAGGACGTCGCGTTCAACATCATCGACCTCGACAGCGAGATCTCGGAGGCATCGGTGGAGAAGCTGCGCGCGATCGACGGCGTGATCGGGGTACGAGTGATCGGACGAACGAACGGACTATTGTAGTTCGGTCGGATCGGAACGCGGCGGCCGGCAGTTCGACACGGCTGCCTCCGGCCGCCATACTGACATCTCGATGGCAGGGAAGAATCGCACCGGGTACGTCTGCAGCGAGTGCGGGCACCGCGAGCCGAAGTGGCTCGGCCGGTGCCCGGAGTGCGGGCAGTGGAACACGATCGAAGAGGAAGCGACGCCGCGCGGCGGGCGGAGGTCGGGTGCCGCCGGCTCATCGCGATCCGGCGCACCGCCGCGTCGCACCGGTTCCGACTCGCAGTCGGCCGGAGGCGAGCGTTATGCCCGAGGAACCGGCCGACCGATACCGCTCGAGCAGGTTTCCGCCGGCGAGGCGCTGCGCCTTCCGACCGGAATAGCCGAGCTCGACCGGGTCCTCGGCGGAGGAGCGTGGCTCGGCGCGAGCGCCCTGATCGGCGGCGAGCCGGGTATCGGCAAATCGACGCTCATGCTTCAGGTCGCCGGCCGGCTGGCCGCCGACGCCTCGGTACTCTACGTAAGCGGCGAGGAGGCGGCCGGACGGTTGAAAGTGCGCGCCGAACGCCTCGGGGTAGCCGCCGAGCGTATCAGCGTGCTCACGAGCGCCGACCTCGACACGGTGCTCGCGTCGCTCGAAGAGGTCACCCCGTCGGTAATCATCATCGACTCGATCCAGACCCTCCACTCCCCGGAGGCGGGCAGTACCCCCGGCAGCGTGAATCAGCTGAAGTACTGTGTCTTCGAGCTCGCCGACTGGGCACGCGGACGCGGCGCCGCGCTCTTCCTGGTTGCCCACGTGACCAAGGAGGGTGCGATCGCCGGACCGAAGACCGTCGAGCACATGGTCGACAGCGTGCTGATGTTCGAGGAGGCCGAGGGCGATACGCGGATTCTTCGGGCGAATAAGAACCGCTTCGGCGCGACCGACGAGATCGGTCTCTTTCGCATGAGCGCCGAGGGACTGCGCGAAGTGCCCGACCCCTCCGCTCTGTTTCTGGTTCGCCGGGAGGGAATGCTTCCGGCAGGCGTCGTAGTAGCTCCCGTGTACGAGGGCAGTCGCGTACTGCTCGTCGAGATTCAGGCGCTGACCGCACCGGCGAAAGGCGGGGTTTCGCGCGTGTTCTCCGACCGCATCGACCGGAACCGCGTCAGCCGCGTCGCCGCCGTTCTCGAGAAACACGCGGGGCTCGTACTCAACGATCAGGATCTCTACATCAATGTCGCCGGGGGCATGCGGATCGCCGAAGTCGGCGTCGAGCTTCCGCTCGCGCTTGCACTCTACTCGGCCCGCACGGGAAAAAGCGTTCCGTCGGATATCGCGGCAACCGGCGAGCTCAGCCTTGCCGGTGAGATCAGGCCGGTCGGTGCACTCGAGCGCCGGCTGCGTGCAGCCTCCGAACACGGATTCGCGCGCACGCTCTCGGCGGCCCGGGTCGCACCCGGAGAAGAGGTGAGCGCCGACTGGACCGGTAAGGATACGATCCGCGCGGCCCTCAAGGTGGTGTTCGACGGACACTGACCGCGGCGAGCGGCTGTCGCCGTTTCATCGAACCGCGCCGGCTGCCGGGGCCCTCGGACCGAAGCCCGCACCGCCGACCGGCGACTTCGAACCGCACCGCCGACCGTCGACTTCGAACCGCACCGCCGACCGGCGACTTCGAACCGCACCGCCGACCGTCGATTTCGAACCGCGCCGGCGGCCGGCGACTTCGAACCGCGCCGCCGACCGGGTACCTCACCCGCCGAGCAGCGTCGTGAGATACGGGATACCGATGAACGTTCCGATCGCGCTGCCGATCGTGGAGAAGGCGAATACGAGCAGAATTCGGGTAATCCTGTTTCGAAAGAAGCCGCGAAAGCTCGCGATATCGTCCTGAATCGCCTCGAAGTCCCGGACCCGCGGTTTGCGAAATACCGCCTCGAGAAAACCGGCAACAAACCCGACACCGATCGTCGGATTCATGCTGGTGATGGGCGCGGCAACGAACGAGATCGCCACGGTGAGCGGATGGGCAAAAGCGAGCGCCGCTCCTATGGCGCTCAGTGAACCGTTGACGAGAATCCAGAGAACGAGCATATCGCGAGTGAGATCCCATCCGGACTGTAGAAACCCGGTGACGAAGATCGCCGCGATGGCCGCCGGGAGCATCCACGGAAGCGCCCTGGCCACCGGACCTTTCGGGGGGATGGCATCGAGGGCGGTGAGATCCGTATCGAGCTCGCCCTTCTCCAGCGCCTCGAGGGTCCGGATGATTCCCGGAACGTGTCCGGCACCGACGACCGCGAGCACCTTCTCCCCCTCCGCCTCGTATATACGCGTGGCGAGGTAGCGGTCGCGCTCGTCGATCAACACCTCCTTCGCTTTCGGGAGATAGAGAGCGAGCTCCTCCATCATCGATTGCAACGCGTCCGACTCTTTCAGCGCCTCGATATCCGACTCACTCACCGTCTCGCCGCCGAACATCGAGGTCAGCAGAGCAGCCATCATCTTGCTCTTGCTCCACAGCCCACCGCTCGCCCACGCACGCTTCAGCGTGATCTGAATCTCGCGGTCGCACAGACTGACCGGAATACCCTCCGCCTCGGCGACCTTCACCGCCTCGACCATCTCGGCGCCGGGACGTACACCGAGCTCCTGCCCGATTCTGCGTTGAAAGCTGGCGAGCACCAGATTGCCGAGAAGCAGAAAGCCCTGCCGGCGCTTGAGCACCTCGTAGATGTTCAGCTTCCTCCACGCATTCTCCTGCGCCAGGCTCGCATAGCGGCCGGCGTCGATCTCCACACAGACGCGGTCCGGTTCTTCGGCGTCGACGAGCTCCTTGACCTGGTCGACGCTGCGTTGCGATACGTGTGCCGTTCCGAGCAGCAGGACGCTCCTGCCGCCGATGTTCAGTCGAGTCAGATTGTCCATTCTACTCCTTGCCGAGTGCCTTCAGGAAACGCTTGCGCAGCCCCTGCTCTCCGGGAAAGAGATCGCGAGGAATGCTGCCGCCTCCCATGTGCACGTGTCCCCCGCCGGCCCCGATGCCGTTCAGCGCCCGGCGGATGATCACATCCGAAGGTCGGATCCCGTCCTCGCTGCGTACCGAGAGCCGGTACTCATCGCGGTCGGGCTCAACCACCACCACGAAGTGGATTTCCCGCAGCCCGAGGAAAAAGTCGGCGATCAACGCCATCGCCTCGGCACTGCACTCCTGCTGCAACGGGACGAAGGCGAAGTCGTCGGCGACCTCGCATGAGTTGATCGCTTCGCGAAAGAGGCCGAGGTCGCTGAGACTCAGACTGTTCTTCAGCAGACGGCTTCCGGTCTCCCAGTCGCCCTGGAAGAAGAGAGTCGAGAACGCTTCGAGGTCAACCGGCGCAACCCCTCGGGTCATGAAGGCGGTGTCCATCATCAACCCCATTAACAGCATCGTGGCGATGTTCTTCTTCAGCGGCGCGTCGGCGCTCTTGAAGTATTCAAAGATGATGGTAGAACACGAACCGTAGTCCGGCCGGATATCGAAGTACGGGCAATCCGGCTCCTCCGGAGGCGTGTGGTGGTCGATCAATGCGACCACCGTTCCCGGCAGCCCGCTCATATTACGGTTGCCGGCGAATCCGTCCACGAGTATGAGCTGTACATCATCATCCAGCCCCGCACTCTTAGAGCTGTCGATCGGAATCTGAAGCAGCTTGATTGCTTCGGTGAGGCTCTCGCTCTGGATCGTACCGCCGTAGCAGAGCTCGGACTCGAACCCGCGCCGTTTGAGCAGAAAACCGAGGGCGAAGGCGCTGGCGACCGCATCGTGATCGGGGAAGTCGTGGGCCTGGATCACGAGTCGGCGCTCCGGGTCAATGTGCGTGCACAGCTCGTCGATACCCTTCAATTCGCACTCCTCGGCCCGTCGAACGATTCAAGGTAAACCTCGGCGAGCTCGCTTTCCACGAAGCCGGTATCTCCGGCGTCACGAACCTGCAGAAAAAGCGCTTCGGCGGCTCGATCGCGACCCTGCATATGATAGAGCGCCCCGAGATGGAAGCGCATGCGCGTCTGCATATCCGGGTTCGCCTCGCGCCGGATCAACTGTTCGGTCCGGTTGTCGTTGCGCGGCGAGATGTACTCCCTGGCCATATCATAGTAGAGAGAGGAGCGTGATGCACTCCCCTCGACATGCCTGAACACCGATTCGGCACGGCCGTCGTCCCCGGCGCGGAGATAACTTAAACCGGCGAGCAGTGCGAACGACGGATCACCGCCGAGCGTCTCGTACGATCGAAGGAAGTATCGCGCCGCATCGGAGAAGCGCTCGAAACGGAAATAGAGCGGAGCGATCAGCGGATAAGCGTCGCGATACCGCGGCTCGAGCTCGAGCACCCGTTCGAGGTCGGAGAGCGCACCGCGATACTCCTCGAGAACGTACCGCGACTCGGCACGGTAGAAATAGAAAAGGAAGATGCGATTCTCCAGCTCGATGGCACGGGAGAAATCGGAAGCCGCCTTCTCCTGCCGGTCCGCTCGTTGATGGATACGGCCACGGTCGACATAGTGCCACGCGTAATGAGGCTCGAGCTCGCTTGCCGCTGTGAAACTCTCGATCGCCGCCCCTTCATTGCCGGCGCGCATGTGGGCCTGCGCGAGCTCGGCGCGGAGGTACCCGGCATCCGGATCGCGGTCGACCGCTCGCTCGAGCAACTCGACGGCACGATCGATATCGCCGTCCGATAGCGCGATGCGCGCCATTCCGCGAAGCGCGGCCGTATGTCCGGGCTCGCCCTCGAGGGCAACCGCGAAATGATCCGAGGCCGCCTGCGTGTCACCATCTCCCAAATAGTATAGACCGAGTCCGGCGTGCGCGTCGGCATTCGATGCGTCGAGCTCGAGCGCGTGCTCGAATCCGGCCTTTCGTTCGTGCGGTTCGTTCTCCAATTCGGCGAGCAGAACTCGCGCCTCGGCGGAGTGTGTGTCGATTTCTTCGAGCTCGTCGCGCGCACGCTCGAACTCCCCCTCGCCGATAAGAAGCCCGGCGAACAGAAGCGTCGTATTCTCGTCGAAGGGGCGAGCGGTTGATTCCTCGAGAAGCGCGAGCGCGGCGCTGTGTTCTCCCGCGTCGATGAGTAGCATGAGCTTTCGATCGAGATCGATCCCGGCCTCCGCGCGGGACTCCACACGCACGGAAGGCTCGGCGGAGTCGTCAGGGACCTCGTCGATCGGCGTCGCGCAGCGGTTCACGAAGACCGCGGCGACCAGTAACCCAATGGCGACGGATCGCCGGTGATGCGCACGCATGGTCGAGCGGTAGCCTATACAATGCGGCGGCACCTGACAAGACCGCGACCCCGCTGCTATTATGGCGCGCATGTCGCCGCTGGCCCGGAAACTCGCTCTGCTTACGCCGCTGCTTTACGCCGGCCTTCTCGGGTTTTTTTTCGCGCTCGAGTTCGAGGGGGCCCGTCGTATCGAAGATGTGCGCGGCACCGTCACGCTCACCGGCTATCTGCTGCCCGGAAATCCGTATCGTGAAAGCCGGATCCATCGACTGCGTATCAGTGGGAGCGCGTTCGCGCTGAACCTCTTCCACGGTCACGGCCTGACCGCCAGACTGGACGGC
Organism: Spirochaetales bacterium; assembly: GCA_007135605.1. GTDB lineage: Bacteria > Spirochaetota > Spirochaetia > DSM-27196 > SKKC01 > SLAN01. The sequence goes on from SLIN01000300.1 coordinate 6,513, forward strand.
GGGCAGCGCGCTTCGCTCGCCCCTCGCGAGATCACACGGCTGGACGGAGGGTTTCGCGTATACTTCGACCACGACGTTATCGTCGAAGTTCTCAACGAGCCGGGCAAGGTAGAGACGGTACAGATCGCCGCGGTTGTCCCGGAAACGCTCGAGGGTGTGCTCTCGCTCGAGCTGCCGTTCGCCCCGGCGCCGGATACCGAAATCGTGCGGGCGGTCAACAGCCCGGTAATCGACCTCGACGCACCGCACGGTCTGTACCGGGTGTCGATCCCCGGAGGAAGCGCGTACGACTCGACAAATCGACGCATGATCCTGCCTGGAGATCCGGGCACCTATACGTTGCGCTATACGATGGAAGAGGATCCGGACGGCGGCACCCTTGCTTCGTGGTTCCGCTCCGGCGGAGACGGTCCGTCGGATTCCGAGACCGATTCCCGGATTGCCGAGTACCTGGAGACGGCCTGGGAACAGTGGCGATCCCACCGCTACTCGGCCGAAAACGGTGTCTGGACCCATCCCGACGGAGGCGAGCGATTTGACGAGCGGATCGTCATCGCGCTCCTCGCCGAGTCGTGGGAGCGCGACGAGTACTCCCGGGTGCGAGCGGAGATGCGCAACGCACGCGGCATGCATCAGGAGCTCACGAGCTTCCGGGTCGCGCCGTTCCTCGGCGAGCTCAGGCACTATGCCGCCGACATGAGGGCGGAGGCGGCCGAGCGGGCGGCTCGAATCGAGCGACTCATCGACGACGGCGATCCGGAGGTATTGACTGCGGGCGACCCGTGGAGCCGGCGTACCGTATTCGAGGTCGCCGGCCATCACGGCGGATGGGAGCTCGGAGAGCGCCTCGCCGACTTCGTCTCCGATCTCGATTTGTCCGCGCTTCCGTACGAGGCGCTGCTATCGCTCTATGAGGCGCGATACATCTTTCCGGCCGAAGGGATAGCGCTGCCGAAGGAGCTCGACAAACTCGCCGAGCGGGCCGAAGAGCTGTTGATCGAAAGCGTTCGGAACACCGAAAGCGGGTTTTTCGTGCGCACCGACGAGGAACACAGCAACGTCGCCCTCTCCATCCGCACCGGCCTCGTTCTGCAGGCGATCGATCACGACGATGAGCGGGTCGAGATGCTCGGACGCCGGCTGGTCACCGACGCACTCGACCTCGCCGACGCCGGCGGCTTCATGCCGCGATATCTGCAGATTGACGGCTCTTCGATCGTCGGGTGGTCCGGAAACAGTACGCCCGAGGAGATCTACCCGTGGCTCAGCGATAACCCGCGTCTACCGACTGCGTTCGCACCGGGGGAGCCGTTCACCGACGACGGGTTGATCTGGACGGTGGGGAATCTTGCCGATATCCAGGTTGATGAGAACCGCATCTCGATGTCGGTGACCGGCCCGCCGGAGCGCACCCATTACCTGCTGATATACGGCTTGCCTTCGCTTGCCCGCGCCGAGATGTTCGGCCTCTCCGACTGGAGAGACGATCCGAACTTCGAGGCGTACATTCGCGGCCGCCACTACAACGCGCGAGAATCGACATTGAAGATCAAGTATACCGACGAGGCGAGTCGTGGCGAGCTCGCACTCTACTTCTGACGATTTCTACGGAGGAACTGAACGATGAACGAGTACCGGATAGCGGTCCTGCCCGGCGACGGAATCGGACCGGAGGTTATGAGCGAGGCGCTCGCCACGCTGCATGCGGTGAGCGAGCGTTTCAGCTTTCGGATCTCGGCTACCGAGGCGGATGTCGGGGGCCTTGCTATCGACAATCACGGGGCCGCCCTTCCGAAAGAGACGCTTGAGCTCTGTGAGCGCAGTCAGTCGATTCTCTTCGGCAGCGTCGGCGGGCCGAAGTGGGAGTCGCTGCCGCCGCACGAGCAGCCCGAGCGTGCGGCGCTTCTGCCGCTTCGAAAACATTTCGGCCTTTTCGCCAATCTGCGTCCGGCGACGGTCCCGGAAGGACTCATCGACCGGAGTCCGCTCAAGCGCGAGGTGCTCGGTTCCTCGCTCGACGTGCTCGTTGTCCGGGAGCTGACCGGCGGCATCTATTTCGGCGAGCCGAAGGGCGAAGAGAACGGGCGCGCGTGGGACACCCTCGTGTACACGGAAGCCGAGATCGAGCGCATCGCTCGCGTCGCATTCGAGGCGGCGCGTATGCGGCGAGGGACGGTCCACAGTATCGACAAGGCGAACGTGCTCACAAGCATGGTGATGTGGCGGCGCGTGGTAACCCGCGTGGCCGAGGAATACACTGATATCGAGCTGCACCACATGTACGTCGACAATGCGGCGATGCAGCTCGTCAGCAACCCGGGTCGGTTCGATATACTGCTCTGCGGCAATATGTTCGGAGACATTCTCAGCGATCTCTCCTCGATGCTGACCGGCAGCCTCGGTTTACTCCCGAGTGCGAGCCTCGGCGCTGCCGGCGCCGACGGTGTGCGCTTCGGGCTCTTCGAGCCGGTCGGCGGCAGTGCGCCCGACATAGCCGGTCAAGGTATTGCAAACCCGTCCGCCCAGATTCTGAGCGCGGCGCTCATGCTTTCGCATGCCTTCGGCGAGACGGAGGCGGCCACGGCAATCGAACGGGCGGTGTACCGGGCGATCGAGGAAGGCCCGCGTACCGCCGACCTCGCGCGTGACGGCGGGACGGCGGCGACGACCGCGGAGTTCGGCGAGCACGTTCGCGCGCTGCTGACCGGCTGAACGGCACCGGGGGACGGCCGGCGGCCGGCATTTTCGCTGCCGGACGCCGCGGTAGCCCCTACTCGTCGCGCCGACGCCGTAATTCCTCCATCACCTCTTCGTAGCTCAATCCACGAGCGGCAAGCAGCACCGACAGGTGATAGAGCAAGTCGGCGCTCTCCTTGACGAGCTCCCGATCATCCTCGGCGAGACAGAGCTCGATCGCCTCTTCGCCGATTTTCTTCCGGATCTTTGCTTCACCCTGCTCGAACAGGTAGGCGGTGTACGACCCGTCGCCTCCGGCAGCCCGCCGTGCGGCGACCGTTCGATCGAGCTCGGAGAGCTCGGGACCGCGGCGATCGTCTCCCGCCACGCTTCCCTGGTCGCCACGATTCCGGGGCGAGGCGACGGCGCGTTCGGACACTTGTCCGGGGTCCCTGTCCTCGGCGGTGACCGGACGCCCCTCTTCAGGTCCACGGCCATCGTGTAGGTCAACGGCTCGCGTTTCGAGGCGCGCCCCATCCGCATCGGAAACGATCGCCTCCACAACGCCATCGCGCTCGTCGAGCGAAAGGAACGCTATCCCGTCGCCGAGCGGTAGAAGCCGTCCGGTTTCCGGATGCGACGCCCACAGTTCGCCGCTCTCGAGGCTTTTCCGGTATCCCTTGCTCGTAATCCGCCCACGGTATACCGTGTTCCCGGTCTCGTCGACGACGACAAACTCCATTTCGTCGCGCTGGTTCTCGCCCATATCAGTTGCACTCCTCGCATTGTTCGTGTACCGCACCTCCCCGATGTCGGAGTCACCAGGCCATGCGCTCCGGGGGCTCGGGAATATCACACTCTCCGCGTCCTGCCCGATCCTACCAGCTCATGCGCTGCGGCGGCTCGGGGGGAAAGCGCCCGAACAGATCGCCGAGATCGAGCGCTCCCTCGTATAATGCCCGCCCTGCGATCACCGCGACGATTCCCTCCGCCGCGCCC
>SLIN01000023.1 GCA_007135605.1 Spirochaetales bacterium
CGAATCATAGCCGGGAACGGGGTCGCGTGACGACGTGTTTGCCGTTATACTCACCTCCGCTCTATGAAGTTCGGATTCGGATTCTATTGCCAGATGCTCGACGACGACTACATGCGGTTCGCCCGTCAGTGCGGTGCCACACATGCGGTCGTACACCTCGTCGACTACACCGGCGGGCGCCGTGTATCACACGACGATCAGCCGGTCGGCTCGGACGAGGGGTGGGGGCGCGCAGGACTCACGCTCGACATGTGGAGCTACGACGCTCTCGCGCGCCTGCGCGAACGTTTCGAGGCACACGGGCTCGTCTTCGAGGCGATCGAGAATTTCGACCCTGCGCTCTGGCACGATGTTCTACTCGACGGACCGAAGCGTTCCGAACAGATAGACCGGCTACGCGAGATTATCCGCACGCTCGGGAAGGTCGGAATTCGGGTGATGGGATACAACTTCAGCATCGCCGGTGTGGCCGCTCGAATCACCGGCCCGTTCGCCCGCGGCGGTGCGGAGAGCGCCGGGATGGACGGCATCGACGACCGGCCGATTCCGGAAGGCATGGTCTGGAACATGGCGTGGCGAACTCCGACCGGACCGGAAGTACTCACACCGGTTTCCGAGGATGAGCTGTGGGAGCGTCACCGCCGTTTTCTCGAGGATATGCTCCCGGCGGCCGAAGAGGCGGGCGTACTTCTCGCCGCCCACCCCGACGACCCGCCGGTCGAACGCCTCCGGAAGCAACCGCGACTCATACGGCGACCGGGCGATTTCCAGCGCTGCATCGATCAGGTCCGCTCTCCGAACAACCGTCTCGAGTTCTGTCTCGGGACACTCGCCGAGATGCCGGATGCCGGCGATGAAGAGATCTACGAGATAATCGAGCATCACGCAGCCGCGGGTAACATCGGCTATATTCATCTTCGCAACGTGGTCGACCGTGCCCCGCACTACCGCGAGGTTTTTCTCGACGAAGGGGTGCTCGATGTCCCGCGAGTTCTCGCGATTCTGCGACGGCACGATTACAACGGAGTGATTATCCCCGACCATACACCGCTCATGAGCTGCCCGGCGCCGTGGCATTCCGGCATGGCGTTCGCCATCGGCTACCTGCGCGGCTGCGCGCATGTCGGCTGACCGCTGCGGGTACATCGCCATCCGGCAACCGGCGGCTACGAAGTCGGCGTGCAGCATCCGATCGCCGCGCGCGCATCGCCACCGGTCACGTTCGCTCTCTCCCATGTCGATGCTCCGGCAGCTCCTCGATCAGCGGATCGAATTCGACTGCTCCGCCGGCAATGTGAACGCCCACCCGCCTCGACAGCACCCGCCCAAGCGATCTGCGGGCGTGCTTTCGGTAGTCGCGAAACCGGTCGTTCGACACGAGGAGACAGCCGAGCGATTTCGCTTCGGCGAGTACGGTCGCATCCGCCTCGGTTCCGGCCGGAACGAACACAACGCTCGCCACTGCCGCTACATTGTCGAGGAGCTCGGCGTCCGGCACCTCCTCGCGGATATTCGCATCGAAGAAGACACGAATATCCCCGATCCCGTATTCTTCGCGAAGCGCCTCGCAGAGCGCGACCACGTACTCGATGCGGGGCTGCCCTCCCCGTTCGCGCACACGCCGATTCCACGCCACGTTGCTGCCGTCGACGACGATCGAATCGGTGTTGAGCTCGTCGAAGGCGTAACGAACCGGCTCACCGTTCTCCCCGCGTCGCCGATTCCAGTACACGAGTGAGCGAAACTCCTCGCGTTCCAGCAGGATGCGCTTGAGGCGAAGCGGATCGAAGAGCGCGGCGATGTGCTCCTCACCCACTCCGCTGTCGAGCAGTATGGCGGTTGCCTCGTCGCGCAGCGCCTCGATGTCGCTCGGCCGCGAGGTTTCGCGCTGCGGCGTAACGCATCGCTCGCCGCAGATTTTCCGGCTCGAAAGCAACGCGGCACACCAACGGTGAGCGAGCGATGCCTTCGGACCGACAATCGCCCGACCCGATGCCGGGCGTAGCGGCCCGAGTGACTGTCCTGGCCGGCACTCGCTCACCAGTTGAAAGAGAACACGCTCGGCATCATCCATAGACTTCTGTTCACTTCCCATGCGACTTCCGTGTTGACCCGACGGTCGTTGGCGTTGCTAAATTATAGGCGATACGCTATGGGAAAGGCACGCAATTACTACGAAGCGCTTGGAGTCGGTCGTGACGCCGATCGCGAAGAGATACGACGAGCGTTTCGACAGAAAGCGAAAGAACACCATCCCGACACACAATCTACCGGTAGCGTCGAGTCGTTCCGGCTCGCACAGGAAGCGTACGAGACGCTGTGTGACGATTCGGCCCGTCGCAGATACGACCGTGAGCTCGAACAGTCGGAGGCCGGACTCGGCGGCAGTCCCTTCGGCTCAGGCCGCCATCGCACTTCGGCCGGATTTGACAGTACCGAGCGCGCCTTCTCGAATTTATGGGATCTCTTCATGGCCGCAGCAGCGGCGTCGGATCGCCCGGCATCGGAACCGAAGTTCCGCGAGAAGCGCTCGCGCGAACCGATCGATTACACCGTGCACCTTTCCTCGCTCGAGGCGGTCACCGGAACGCGTGTAACTCTACCGCACGAAGGGCGAAGACCGCTGGTCGCGCACGTCCCGCCGGGTGTATACCACGGACAGGTAATCACCGTGGAATTCGAGGATCTCTTCGGCCGGCGGGAGATCCATCTCCACATGGATATTCGCGGATAGGTGAATGAAGTTATCGAAAATTCGACAGAACGGGCAGCTCGGCCTGGTCGCCGTAGACCTGTTTATGGTCGTCCTGCTGCTCGTGAATCTCGTGTGGATTCTGTTCGACTGGCTCTTCACAGCCGGAATCATCCGTCCTCTACTCTTCGAGGTCGTCCCCGAGTTCAGCATCTGGTACTCCTCGGTGGTTGTACCGCGTTTCTACTCCATCGATCTCGTATTTATCGCGATATACCTGACCGAGTTCATAGCGCGGTGGATCGTCGCAATCGTGCGCCGCAGCTTTCACCGGTGGTTCTTCTTCCCGTTCGTGCACTGGTACGACCTGCTCGGCCTGATACCGCTCGCCGGATTCCGCATCCTTCGTCTCCTTCGTGTGATTGCGATCGCGCTTCGCCTCCATCGCTCGGGGCTCATCGACCTCACCGAGCTTCCCGCGGCGAAATTCCTGAGTAAGTACTACGGAATCGTCATCCAGGAGATTACCGATCGGGTAACGGTGAATCTGATCGGAGAGGTCCAGGATGAAGTCCGGCACGGCGGGCCGGTCATCGATCGAATCGTCGACGAAGTGGTACGCCCGCACAAGGAGCCGCTCGTAGAGTGGACCGCCCACCGTATCGAAGCGGTGGCCGCGGAGAAATACGAGCGTTACCGGGGTGACATCCGGCGCTACGTGCGGCGACGGATTAACACCGCACTCGAGCAGAACCGTGATTTCGCCCGTCTCGGACAGATTCCGATGTTCGGCTCCATGCTTCGCGATACGGTAGAGCGAGCGGTCAGCGACATGGTCTTCTCGGTTATCCGCGATATCATGCAGGATTTCGCCTCCGACCGGAATCGTGTGGTGCTGAACGAGACCGCCGACATAATCTTCGACGCGCTCGTGCTCAAGGAGGAGGACACCGCGCTCAGAAGGATTGTCGTAGACACCGTCGACCGGTCCCTCGAAATCATCAAGCAGCATGTCAGCATTCAGCAGTGGAAGCTCCGCGACCAGGCGTTCGACGAAGAGGACTTCCGCCGGCGAATGCGCGAGGAGCTGCACCGCTACGCAGAGGCAACCGACGATTGAACCGGGACCGGAGGCCGGCGGCTGCAGGCACCCGGATCCCGATTCCTCCGCACCGCTCTCCGGGGGTCGTGCAACGGCTCCCATCATCGTTTTTTTTCGTTGACAGACTCGCGATTACCGGTAGTCTCCCGAAGACAAAATGCAGAATTGATGGGGGACACTGACACATGGCAGAAGATATCTCTTCCCGATTTTCCACCACACAACAGGTTTTCATCGGGCTACAGCATACGCTGGCGATGCTCGGTGCGACGGTGCTCGTACCGGTGCTCACCGGCCTGAATGTCTCCGCGACGTTGTTCGCCGTCGGCGCGGGTACGCTCATATTTCACGCATTCACGAAGGGACGTGTGCCCGGCTTCCTCGGCTCCTCGTTCGCGTTCATCGCACCGATTGTTCTTGCCGCCGACCGTCTCGGGCTGCGCGAGGCACAGGCCGGCATAATCGGTGCGGGGCTCGTATACGTGCTCGTCGGCTGGATCGTGCAGTTGGTCGGCCCGGCGCGGGTGCGCAGCATTTTCCCGCCGGTGGTGACCGGACCGGTGATTATGGTAATCGGTCTCGCGCTCGCGCCGGTGGCGATCGGCAGCGCACAGACGAACTGGGGCGTTGCCGCGCTGACGCTGTTGGCCGTGGTCGCGATCGCGATCTTCGCCCGGGGATTCCTGCGGGTAATTCCGATCCTGCTCGGGCTGGTTGTCGGATACGTGGCCGCGATGGTGTTCGGCATCGTCGACTATTCGCCGATAGCCGAGGCGGGGTGGCTCGGACTGCCCGGATTCACGCTGCCGGTGTTCAGCTGGGAGGTCCTTCTGATCGTCACTCCCGCGGCAATCGTCAGCATCATCGAGCACATCGGTGACATCCTTGCAATCGGGAACACGATCGACCGCGATATGACCGGCGATCCCGGCATTCCGGCGACGCTCTACGGCGGCGGCGTTGCAACCGTACTATCCGGCTTGCTCGGAGGTCCGAGCCTTACGACCTACGGAGAAAACATCGGCGTGCTCGCCCTGACAAAGATCTACGCCACATTCGTCGTCAGCATGGGGGCGGTGTGGGCACTCGTTATGGCGTTTATCCCGAAGGTCGAGGGCGTTATACTCTCGATTCCCGATCCGGTTATCGGCGGTGTGTCTATTCTGCTTTACGGGATGATCGCCGGCGTCGGCATACGTACTCTCATCGAGAACAGAGTGAACCTGCTCGTACCGCGAAATCTGATCGTCGTCAGCGTCGTGCTGATAGTCGGCGTCGGCGGCGTCGCGATCGAGCCGTTCGAAGGGTTCGAGCTCAGTGCGATGGTTGTCGCGGCGGTAGCCGGCATACTGCTCAATCAGCTTCTGCCGCGCACGGTGGAGTAGAATCGGAGATCGCGGCGGCCCGTACCCGGCGTGCGGCTACGGAAGCACCCTCGCCGTGCGCCGCGTGAACGGGCTGTCCGCCTTCCGTTCCACCTCTTCCATCGCGCAACAATCTCTGTTGCGAATCCTCAATCCATTCTTCAATTTGTTCATTGACACGCGTTTACCTCCCGTCGATGATTGCATACATATGCAATCACACAGGAGGATTCTTATGATTCGACGCATAACGGCGATCGCCGTCGCGTTGCTGCTTGTTGTTCCGGCGTTCGTGTTCGCCGGCGGTCAGGCTGAGCCGGAGGGTGAGCCGGTTCAGGAGCTTACCGTCTATACGACGACCGAGTCGTACGACCCGATACGCTACGAGGCGGCGTTCATGATCGCCGACGCGTGGGAAGAGCTCGGGTTTCAGGTGAACGTCTCGCCGATGGAGTTTTCGAGCCTTCTCCAGCTCTTCTATGACGAACAGAACTTCGACGCGACGATTCTCGGTTGGTCGGGACGCGTCGATCGCCTCGATCCACAGCACTTCCTCGGAACGCTACACGGTGAGCAGACAGACCTCGGCGCGAACAACCCGGGCGGCTACGTGAATCCGGAATACGACGAGCTGTTCGTCGCCCAGTCGCGCGAGTTCGACGCCGACCGGCGGCGCGAGATCGTTATGGAGATGCAGGCGATTGCAGCCGACGATAATCCGGTCGATGTGCTGTTCTACCGCGATGAGGTAGTCGGATACAACGACACGACGTTCACCGACTTCGTCGTCATGGCCGGCGAGTCGCTTTACAACGAGTGGACGCCGCTCGAGGTCACACCGCTGACCGACGATCGAATGCTCACCATCGGTACACCGCAGGAGCCGGATACCATCAACCCGCTCGATTCCACTTCGGTATGGGGATGGAAGTTCATGCGCATGTACTACGACAAGCTCGTACGGCTCTCACCGGAGATCGAGCCGATCCCGTACGCCGCCGAAGAGATTATCGATATTGATGATACCACTATCGATGTCGTGGTCCGAAGCGGTATGACCTTCCATGACGGCGAACCGGTGACCGCGGAGGACGTGAAGTTCACCTACGAGTATTTCATCGACAACGACTTCGCCTATTTCCGTCCATTCCTCTCCGACATCGAATCGATCGAGGTCGTCGGCAGCGACACGGTACGATTTAACCTCGCCGAGCCGGTTGCGTCGTTCATTACGGTCACGCTGAGCCAGATTCCGATCCTGCCCGGACACATCTGGGCCGATATCGAGAATCCGGCCGATCTCGCTCCGGACGAGATTCCGACCGTCGGAAGCGGGCCGTTCCGCTTCGACCAGTACGATCGCGGCGAATACAAGCGGCTCCTCACCTTCGAGGACCACTTCGACGCCGACCGTATCCAGATTGACGGCATCGATTACATTGTTTATGCCGACTCCGAGGGGGTGTTCACCGGGCTGGTTACCGGCGAAATCGATATGACCGCTTGGCGAATGGAACCGGGCCAGATCGAGATCGCTGAGGACGAGGACCACATTACCGTGGTGAGTGTCGGTGATTTCGGCTACTACCACATGACGTACAATCTTCGTCGCGAGCCGTTCAATGACCACCTCGTACGCCAGGCGCTCTCGTACGCGGTCGATCGCGATACGATCATCGACGTGCTGCTGCAGGGCCTCGGCGAACCGGGCTATTCGGTCGTCGCACCGATTAATGCCTTCTGGCACAACCCGGATATCACCCGGTACACGTACGACCTCGATCGCTCGCGAGAGCTTCTCGAGGAAGCCGGCTATACCTGGGATTCCGAGGGACGCATCTACGCACCGAACTGATTCATAACCACCGGCGGCCTTACCGGCCGCCGGTCGCGGAGAGCGCACACTATGCACCACGTAGTTCTGAAACGCCTCGGGCAAGCCATCTTCACGATGTGGATTATCCTGACCGTTCTCTTTTTCCTGTTCAGGCTCGGCCTTCCCGACCCGACAGTCGCGCTCGTGAGTGAAGGGCTCTCACCGGAGGACCGCGCACGGATCGCAGCCCGTTTCGGTCTCGATCGAGGGATATTCACGCAGTACTTCATCTATTTGAGAAACGTGCTCTCCGGGGAGCTCGGTCGGTCATTCCACTACAACGCACCGGTAGCGGGGATCGTAGGCGATCGTTTTCTGAACACAATGGCACTCATGTTGCCGGCGATTCTCATCTCGTACCTCGTCGGCCCGCTGCTCGGAGTGCTGCTCGCCTGGAAGCGCGGATCGCGTCTCGAGGTCGGTGGCATATCGGGCGCGCTCATACTTCGCTCGGCGCCGATGTTCTGGACCGGGATGCTCGCGGTGATGGTGTTCGGAATCTGGTTCGGCTGGTTTCCCACAAGCGGCATGCGCACCTTCCCGTACGAAGCGGCACACTTCTTCGACAAGATCTTCACACTCGACTTTCTGCACCACCTGATCCTGCCGGCAACGGTCATCGGGCTCTACTATCTCGGGCTACCGATGCTGATTATGCGCAACACAATGCTCGAAGTGCTCGGCGAGAACTTCATCGAGTTCTGCCAGGCACGCGGCATGAGCCCGGCACGCATTATGTACGCTCATGCGGCACGCAATGCGCTGCTGCCGGTAATCACCCAGCTGGCAATCACGATCGGACTTGCCGTAGGCGGCCAGGTTGTCGTCGAGGTGGTATTCAGTTGGCCGGGACTCGGTCTGGAGATGTTCAACGCGGTACGTACGAGCGATTATCCGCTCGCCCAGGCCTCATTTATGCTTATGGCGGCGATCGTGCTCATGCTGAACCTCGTCGTCGATCTGATCTACTCCTGGCTCGACCCGCGAGTCACCTATACCGCAGCACGCTGAGGAGCGACGGTACATGAAGCGCTTTCTGTTGACGATCTGGAAGACGATCCGGAGCGACACGCCGGCATTCGCCGGTTTCTGCGCCGTTGCGGTGCTTATCGCCGTCGCGCTTGGAGCGCCGATAATCGCTACCCACGACCCGAACGAGATGAACTACCGTGCCGAGGGCAGCGCCCTCTGGATCGACGATCCCGAGGCGGTGGAGCTCGAGGAGTCGATCGTACCCGAAACACTGCGATCGGTCGCGTGGGACGGCTCGCGCTATGTCGCCGTGGGCGAGTCGGGCACGATCCTCGGGCGCAGCGAGACCGACTGGGAGCGCATAGATCTCGCAATCGACGAAACATTACGCGGCGTCTCGCTGTCCGCGCAGGCGGGCCTCGCCGTCGGTGACGGCGGCCGCGTTCTGCTCTTCGACGGAGAAGCGTGGATCGCGGAACAGCTTGATGAATCGATCACGTTGCTCGCCGCCGCGAGCGAGGACGGCGGGATGCTCGCCGTCGGCGAACGCGGGAGTATGTATGCGGGAGGGACACTGCTCGATGCGGTGGAGAGGCTCGATCCGGCCGCACTCGGCGCATCGTTCGAGACGGAAACCGGCGGTCGCTGGCGTCAGGTGAACTCCGGTGTGACCGGCGACCTTCACGGGGCAACGCTCTCCGACGGGCTCGGGTTCATCGTCGGCGAGCGCGGTACCCTGCTGCGCTGGGAGAACGGCCGAGTGGAGTCGATCGATTCGCCGATCTTCCGCGATCTCAACAGTGTATCGCTGTACGACCGAGACAACGGTCTTGCCGTCGGAGATCGCGGAACGGTGTTACGATGGAACGGAACCGAATGGAGGGAGATGCAGGGGCCGATCAGCCGCAATATTCGCTCGGTCACCATGACCGCTCCCGATCGCGCTGTCGCCGTCGGCACACACGGCGATATCATGATTCTCGAAGGCGATGTCTGGACGCGCGTGCGTAGCGGATATGACAGGCACTTTCGCGGTTCGGCGGGCAGCGATACCGGCTTCGTGGTCGTCGGAACCGATCCGTACATTAACGCCCTCTCGCCACCGGGTGGCGAGCATCTGTTCGGCACAACACACAACGGGCGCGACATTTTCAGCCAGGTAGTCTACGGAAGCCGCACCGCGTTAATCGTCGGCTTCATCGCCGCGCTCATGGTCACCGTTATCGGAGCGAATGTCGGGCTCATATCCGGCTATTTCAAGGGTCGCACCGACAGCGTGCTCATGCGGATCGTCGACATTATGTACGCGATTCCACTCGAGCCGTTCGCGATGGTTCTCGTGCTCCTCGGGCGCCCGGGAATCGGCATCATTATACTTGCCGTCGGTCTGCTTACGTGGCGCACGACCGCACGTCTGATTCGCTCTCAGGTACTCTCGCTTGCGGGCCGACCGTTCGTGAAGGCAGCGCGGGTAGCCGGCAGCGGTCACCTGCGCGTGCTCTACGTCCACATCGCGCCGAACGTGCTGCCGCTGGTGTTCCTGCAGCTCGCCGTCGCCATGGCGTTCGCCATTACCGCGGAGGCGACATTGAGCTTCCTCGGTCTCGGCCCGCCGCGTCTCTATTCGTGGGGAACGATTCTTCACCAGGCACGACTTTCCGGCGCCTGGCGCATCGCCTGGTGGTGGGTTATTCCTCCCGGTGTTCTCATCATGATTACCGTCGTATCGGTCTTCTTCATCTCGCGGGCGCTGGAAGTCATCGCGAATCCACGGCTTTCACGGAGTTAGTATGCTGCTAGAGATTGACGATCTGCGAACCCACTACCACTCCCGCGGAGCCGAGGTACGTGCGGTAGACGGGGTGTCGTTCGCGCTTGCGGAAGGAGAGAACCTCGGGCTCGTCGGTGAGTCCGGCTGCGGCAAGACGACCCTCTCGAAATCGCTTCTCCGTATCGTCGGCGAGAACGCCTCGATCGTTTCCGGCGAGATACGCTATGACGGTACCGATCTCGCCCGGCTCTCGAACAGCGAGATGAACCGCTACCGATGGAAACAGATTTCGATGATCGCCCAGAGTGCGATGAACGCACTCGACCCGGTCTACACCGCCGGCGATCAGATCGTCGAAACCCTCCGGCTGCACACCGACTTGA
>SLIN01000027.1 GCA_007135605.1 Spirochaetales bacterium
AGACGGCGTCGATAAGGCGGTTGAGCATGGCGCAAATGTATCCGTTCACGGAAGATGGGGTCAAGATTGACACAAATCGGGTCGCAAACTACGCTGACCGGACCGGAATGAAACGCACAGCAGCCCTGTTTTGCTTCTTGAGCCTGTTTCTCCTGAGTGCCTGCGGCGAGAGCGAGGTTCGTCGCCTCGAGCGTGAAGAGCGGTTCGCGCTGGAACTGGGAAAGCTCGACGATCAGATAGATCTCTTCATCACTGACGATGGACGTGGCAGCGCTCGAAATCGCATCTACACTCGCGACGGTCGAATCTATTTGTCCAACGGAAATGCGAGCAAGGTCATGGAGTTCTCCGGCTACGGGGACTTACTCGTGCTGTTGTACGATCCGACTGCAAATCCGCGCCCGATATTGCCGACGTCCGACGGCGGTTTTCCGACCACGCGGCGTGCGGTAGCGCACGAGTTTCACGATCTCGGTGAAATCGCCGTCGGCGACAGGCGTACCGTGCTTGTAGAGGACAGGTTGCGCGAGAACGGTGAGCATGATGAGGAGCACGGGGTGCAGTTGCGCAGCCGGGTTCTTCGCTTCGAAGCGGGACGCTACGTTGACTATATCGGGCAGGAAGGGGTAGGAGGGACGCCGTTCCCGTACATCGAAACGCTCGAGCTTACCGAAAACGGCGATATCGTCGTGGTGAGCAGAAATGCGCTGGGTAGGCATGTTTACTGGTACTCACCGGAGGGCGAGTTACGATATGAGATACCCGTCCGAAACGATCAGCTGCCGATGCCCGAGCGCGACGATCTTATCCCTGTCCTCGAACGTATCCGACCTGACCTCGAAGAGCGACACCTCTATCTTAAACTCGACTACTATGAGCAGGTCGACGGCGACGGCGGGCAGTCGGATCTCGGGGAGGTGTTCAGCCAGGTTTATGTGCTCGATCTTGATCGGGAGATGTACACGGAAGCGATCGAAATACCGAGACATACGACCACCGAGCGTCCTCCGCCCGACTTTGAGCCGGTGGAAGTCAATCACCTCTATCGCTTCATCGGTGTCGGTCCCGGCGGGTATCTCTACTTCGTGAGCCGCGATGCCGAAGAGAGCAGTGAGCTCCTCATTATGGACCGGAACGGACAGGTTAACGCCCGGCGACGAATCGTCCTCGAAGATGCACCGCTCGTGGATTATGATATGAGTGTTAGTCCGGAGGGAATACTCGTGGCTCTTCTTGGCCGTGAAGATGGTGCACAGATCGTGTGGTGGAGAACCGACCGACTGATCGACTGAACTGATCGACTGAACTGATCGACTGTTTATCAGTCTTGGTACGGACAGGCTTAGTGAAAAAGGGTGGGCCCGGATGAAGGTGGTTGTCACCTCCGAACAGATGGCCGAACTCGATCGGGCGGCGCAGACCCGTTACGAGATTCCGGCAATGGTTCTCATGGAGCATGCAGGGCTCGAGCTGTATCGGTTACTTGCCCGGTTAACGTTCGGTGTCGATACTCGCTCAAAATCGGCGAGTGACGGCGAGCCGGCCGTTGATCCACCGCGTCTCGTCGTCGTCGCCGGTCGCGGTAACAATGGTGGAGATGGGCTGGTTATCGCGAGACTGGCGACAATCGCAGGAACGTTCCGCGTAACGGTAGTCGACGCTGGGTGCGGTCGAGCGTCGGAGGAGAGCCTTACCGGTGTGCATCTTGCCTCCTGCCGTGCGCTCGGAATACCGGTTCGCGAAGACGTGGACGAGCTCTTCTCCTCGCTCGAACGCAGCGATTGGATTGTTGACGCTGTATCCGGAACCGGGCTGAAAGGCGCGCTTCGACCGCCGGCCGCCGATATCGTCGCCTCGGTAAACGGTGCGCGTAACCGGTGTGGGGTATCGGTCTTTGCCGTCGACGTGCCGAGCGGCCTCGGCGATGAGTATCGCCGCGGCTATCCGGTTGTCGAAGCGGATGTGACGGCAACCGTGGGCTGGCACAAGCGATGCCTGTTCACCACCGCGGGCCGAACCGCGGTCGGCAATCTGCATCTGCTCGACATTTACTTTCCACGTGAGCTCGTGCAGCGCATAACCGGAGAGGACAACTCGAACGTTACTTGGTTCATCGAGCCCGACGAGATCGCGAATCTGTTGCCGGCGATGCCCCTCACGGCGCACAAGGGCATGCGAGGTCACGTAGTGGTGTTCGCCGGACGGACCGGTACAACCGGAGCCGCCCTTCTGTGTGCAACGGCAGCTTCCCGGGCTCGAGTCGGTCTCGTATCCATGTTTGTCGATCCGGTCGTTGCGGAGCGGATCGAGGGCGTGAATGCTGCGCTCATGGTGAATGCTGCCGAGATTCCGGAACAGGCATTGGAGCACATGCAACGCCGTGTTGATGCGGCACTCATCGGACCGGGTTGGGGTACCGACGCGCGACGGCGAGCGACCCTGTCGGCGATTGTCAGCCGCGTGCGACGAGGTGTAATCGATGCCGACGGACTCACCGTGCTCGGCTCAATCCACTCAGGCGGCGAATCACCGCTTGCAGAGGGGGAGTGGGTTCTTACTCCGCATCCTGCCGAATGTGCTCGGCTCGCTCGGTGTGAGATAGACGACGTGCTCGCGGCACCCGACCGGGTTGCAGGGGACGTTGCACGGAGGTATGGCGCCGTTGTGTTGCTGAAAGCGGCGAGCAGCTGGATTTGCGCTCCGGACGGGAGGCTGAGTGTGATCGACGGTGCACATCCGGCCGGCGGTGTCGGCGGTTCCGGCGACGTGCTTGCCGGTATTGTGGCGGCGTTCCTCGCCGGCGGACTCGATGCGTTCACCGCCGCATGTGCCGCAGCCGGTGTTCACGCTGAGGCGATTCGTCGCTCGTACGCGGACGCGGGATGGTTTTCGGCGAACGAGCTTGCGGACGCCGTCGGCCGTGCACTCGCCGATCTGGAACGAATGGCGGGCCGATATGGGTGACTATCACTACCATTACAAACGTGAAGAGCGAATCGGCATGGTCGGACATCGGCCGATGAAGGAACGCGGCGGCAGTATCTTCCGGAGTAATCGGTCGCTGGTGATTCTAATGCTGGACATCACGATTCTTCTCATCGTGTTCGGAATCTGGTGGTTCTTTCTGCGAACTCCCACCGACTATACGACCGTTGACGGATATCGTATCGAGCTGTCGGCCCGCGTACAGGATGGTGAGACGGTTGTTACGCTGACGATTCGCAACAGCGGCTCCGACCGTGGATCGGAACTCTTCGATGCGGAATTGAGCGCACCCGGAGTAGAGGCCGAAACACGACAAGATGTGCTGCCGCTTCCCGGTGACCTCAGAGTCCTGCGGATGAGCTGGGACGAAGAACTCGAGGATGTTCGGGCGACGATTTCCTGGAGTGAGAGATCGGTAGATATCCGTACCGTCGTTCGCGATTAGCGGAGTAGAAACGTACGTTGACCCGCGTGGAGGCGCCGGTTATCCTGAGCGAGGTTCTGAGCAGCTGTAGAAAGGGAGTTACTGATGTATCAGTTTTACGTCCTCGCGATCGTATTCAATGTGATCGGAGGTGTGACGCTCGCGTTCGACTTCCTCGACGACAAGATCGGGATTGCGCGCTTTCTCAATGAAAACGGTATGACCGCCCCGAACTTCCGCGCTCTTATCGGGCTCCTGACATTCGTCGTGGGCTTCGTGAAGTTGTTCACCGTGACCGAGGGCAATTGGGTCTTTCTCGGTGACTTCGTTCCGGCACTCGCGGCGTTGGTTACCGGCGCTACGCTCATGATCGAGCGGTTTCGCGACCAGATCGAGGAAAAACTCGGTGGTGAGCGAGGAGCAGTGGTCGTGAACCGCTTGGACAAAGTGTTCATCGGACCGAGGAACATCTACGGAGTCGTGTCGATTGCGGCGGCGGTCGCACATTTCTTTTTCCACAGCATTCAGTTACTGTAGCTCGCGATGTCTGATTTCGATCCCGCTTTTACCGATCAGCTGAAGGAGCTCGAGGACGAGGCGTCCTCGCCAACCGCATCTCCGGATGAACCGTTGCAGGAAACGATGTCGGTGGCCGGCGTCGTGTACCGGGACGGTGCATACCTCATGGCGCGGAGGAGCGCGCACGCGCGAAGCGATCTCGCCGGCAAATGGGAGTTCGTCGGCGGAAAGGTCTCGAACAATGAAGGGCCGGCGACCGCACTGCGACGTGAGTTCAAGGAAGAGCTGGGCGTGAATATTCTCGTCGGTCCGCTCTTCTACCGCGGGAGCTTTCAACATCGGGACACCCACTTCACATTGCAGGTGTACCTCGTCAGATTGCTGTCGGAGGAGTTCTCGCTTACCGAGCACGACGAGGCGCGATGGTTCACCGTACGGGAGATGGCGGGACTGGAAATGGCATCAAGCGATTACGGCGTTTTCGAGTACCTTATGTACCATCCGGACGGACCCACAAACTCCTAGATCACGTATCCACTGGGAATAGCGCCGTTTTTCGGTATGATGATGATTCCATCACGCACATAGTATCCGTCGTAATCGCCGTCGTGGTAGTCGGCATATTCATAGCCGATGCTCACTCCCTCACCGATTCGGGCGTTCTTGTCGATTATCGCGTTCCGCATACGTGAGTGTTTGCCGATACCGATTTCCGGCCGGCCCGCGCCATAGTTCTGTCTCTTATGTTCGGCTGTTTCGTAGTAGTCGGCACCCATGCAGACGACACCTTCGAGCGACGCGCCGTCTTCCACGTACGTGCGAATCCCTATGAGCGAGCGCTCCACGTTCGCATTCGTTATGACACAGCCGTCACCCGCGAGACTCTCTTTGATCGTACAGGAGTTGAACTTGCTTGCCGGCAGATCTCGCTTGTGAGTGTATATGGGCATGTCTTCATCGTAGAAATTGAAATCCGGGTTAATGCTGGCGAGATTCAGATTCGTGTCGTAGAAGCTCTTGATCGTACCGATATCTTCCCAGAAGCCGTCGAAAATATACGCGTGTACGCCTCCTCGTTCGATCTCAGCCGGAATAATCTCTTTGCCGAAGTCCGTCAATTCATTGTCCAGCGACGCCTCGAGGGCGGCCGCGTTAAAGACATATATACCCATGCTGCCGAGGTACTCCTTCCCCTCGGCTATGTACGCTCCGGTATTGTCGCTATGGGATGAGCTCCGAAGGTGGTCGGGGATGCGCATATGCGAGATGTCGGTGTCGATCGGCGGCTTTTCGGTAAATTCGGTGATTCGGCCCCGAGAATCTGCGCACAAGACACCGAAGCCGACCGCCGCCTCGCGTGTTACCGGCGTGGCCGCAACGGTTATCGACGCTCCGCTGTCCACGTGCTGTTGGACCATTCGAGCAAGATTCATACGGTACAGCTGATCGCCCGAGAGTATCACGTAGTGACTCGGCTCCTGCGTACGGAAATGAACGAAGTTCTTTCGCACCGCATCGGCGGTACCTTCGTACCAGCCGGAAGTCTCGAACGTCTGTTCGGCGGCAAGAATCTCGACGAATCCGCGGGAGAAGCCGTCGAAGATATAGGTGCTGTTCAAGTGGATGTGCAGGCTCGTGGAGTTGAACTGGGTTACCACGTACATGCGCTTGAACCCGGAGTTTATGCTGTTGGAGATAGGCACATCCACGAGACGGTACTTCGCGCCGAAAGGAACGGCCGGCTTTGCGCGTTCTTTGGTGAGGGGGTAGAGTCGCGTTCCTTTGCCCCCGCCGAGGATTATCGAAAGTATGTTATGCATGCGTCGTAGAACCTCAGAATGAGTGTAGGCACCGCTTGTTTGTGCGGTCAAGCAAGCTATCATCCCAAGCGCCGATTGTGGCCCTTCACGGGGCGTGTCTCGCTCGGCGTGCGACGGAGGGGTCGAGGCCGAGTCCGCTTCGCACCGTGCCGCCCGACGTGCTATTCTCGTTTGCGGGGTACCGGTTGCGAGTAAACAGGGAGTGAAGCGAAGTGAGCGAGCTGCAACGCCTGCTCGAAGAGTTAGAGAACGATAACGAGTTTATCAACAATGTCACACGTTGGGAGCGGATTCCCGAGAGTGCCGGGGAGTTTCGCCCGCTTCCCGACGATCTCTCCGCGGAGCTGGCCGACGCATTGCGTGGGCGGGGGATCGAACGCCTGTACTCACATCAGGCGCTGGCTTGGGACCTCGTCACGCGAGGGCGACATACGACGATCGTAACTCCGACGGCGAGCGGGAAGACGCTGTGCTACAACCTCCCGGTATTGCACGCGTGCCTGAACGAACCGGCAACACGGGCGCTCTATCTTTTTCCGACGAAGGCGCTGAGCCAGGATCAGCAGGCGGAGCTCAACGGCAGCGTGGATTATGGAAGGCTTCCGGTCAAGATCGCGACATATGACGGCGATACGCCGCAAAGTGTTCGGGCGGCTGCCCGGACCACCGGCCAGATTATCATCTCCAATCCGGACATGCTCCATTCGGGTATTCTGCCGAATCACCCGCGATGGATCACATTCCTGCGAAACCTGCGCTTCGTCGTAATCGACGAGATACACACCTATCGCGGAGTATTCGGGAGCCACATGACCAACCTCATGCGGCGACTGAAGCGGATCTGTCGATTCTACGGCGCCGATCCGTTGTTCATCTGCTGCTCTGCTACAATCGGCAACCCGAACGAGCTGGCATCGCGCATTGTCGAAGAGAAGATGGAGCTGATAGACGAGAACGGAGCCCCGCGGGGAGAGAAGCACGTCATTCTCTACAATCCTCCGCTCGTCGATCGCGTTCAAGGCATACGCCGAGGCGTCGTGCTGGAGGCGAGGAAGCTGGCGCTGAGATTTCTTCGACAGCGGATCAAGACAATCGTGTTCGCGAGAAGTCGTACACGGACCGAGCTTATTGCATCGTACATCAACAAGGCGCTGGCGAACGCATATACCGAGAACGATCGTTTGCGGGTGGAAAGCTATCGTGGCGGTTATCTGCCCGGCGAGCGTCGCGAGATCGAGCGCGGACTTCGTGACGGTACGATCCACGGTGTTGTCTCCACGAATGCGCTGGAGCTCGGCATAGACATAGGCGGTCTCGATGCTGCGATCTCAGCCGGTCTTCCCGGCTCCGTTTCAAGTGCCTGGCAACAGGCAGGGCGCGCCGGACGGCGCAACACCGTCTCGGTTGCGATCCTCATCGCGAGCAGCCATCCGCTCGATCAATACATGGTGAACCATCCCGATTACTTTTTCGGACGCAGCCCCGAAGACGGCTTTGTCGACCCGGAGAACACCTACATCCTTACCGACCATCTGAAATGCGCCAGCTTCGAGCTTCCGGTCCGGGAAACCGAGCCGTTCCCCGACTTTGCGGCCGACTATCTGCACGCATTGGAGGAGACCGGTGTGGTACGATTCACGCGCGACACCTTTTACTGGTCCGACCGCAGCTATCCGGCGGAGAATATCTCGTTGCGGACGGCCACCAATGAGAATGTCGTGATCGTGGACGCTACCGGTGGGCGCAACGAGGTTATCGGGGAGATCGACCGGTCCGGCGCCAAGGAGGAGATTTACGAGAACGCGGTCTATATTCACCGGGGCCGACAGTACTTTGTGAAAAGCCTCGATATCGAAAACCGCCGTTGTTATGTCGAAGAAACCGATGTCAACTACTACACCGACGCGATCGTGAAGCGCGACATCAAGGTGCTCTACGAAGATGAACGGCACACGTTGCCCGACTGCATCACGATAATCGGTGACATTCTGGTGCGAACCCAGGTCGCGAAGTTCAAGAAGATCAAGTTCGGTACGCACGAAAATGTCGGGTATGGCGAAATCAGCCTGCCGGAGGAGGAAATGCACACGCGCTGTCTCGCTGTATCCTTCCCACCGGAAACGCAGGCGGGGAGAGCGCTCGGTTCGCTGTCGCCGGAATCGCAACCGGTGGTGATCGCGCGGCTCGGGTCGTTGCTGAAAAACATCGCCCCGATGTTTCTGCTGTGCGATTCGCGCGATATCGGTGTGGCCGAGCGTATCCGTGACCCGCACTTCGGTGCGCCGGCGCTCTATCTCTACGATAACTATCCCGGGGGAATCGGCCTCGCGGAGACGCTGCAGCGCAGGTTGGGCGATGTGCTGCACGCCGGGCTCGATTTGCTCGACGGCTGCCCGTGCGCCGAAGGTTGTCCGAGCTGTATCGGGCCGCGCGATAGTCGTACCGAGATAGATGTCGATCCGAAGGCTGCGGTGCGAAGCGTGCTCGCGCTCTGGCTGTCGACTACGGAGGTCGGAACGTGAGCGACCCGCTCTATGAGCGGCTCCAACGACTGAAACGCACGCGGCAGGTACGCGGTGAGGAACCGAGCACCGGCACAACGGCGGTCGGAGTAACCGGCGGCGTCGAAGCGGTCGGGAAATCGTCCGGCGATGAGGCGGATGCCTCTCTAACCCGCCTCGGATTCCGATCTCCGAGCAGCGGAATCCGCGAGCGTCGCGTATTCCGCAGAATCGGCGCAGACGCGCAACGAATCCGGCGGCTCTGCGAACCGCCCGGCGGTTACTTGGTTCCCGGAGACGGTAAACCGCTGCTCTTCTTCGACGCGGAGACCACCGGTCTGAGTGCCGGAGCGGGTACCGTCGCCTTTCTCGTCGGCGCCGCACGGGTAATCTCCGACGACACAATCGAGGTGGTTCAGCTTCTCCTGCCGGACTACCCGTTCGAGCCCGAGTTCCTCGCCCGCACCGCCGATCTTCTGACCGCCGACTCGCGTTTGGT
This sequence comes from Spirochaetales bacterium, assembly GCA_007135605.1. Classification (GTDB taxonomy): domain Bacteria; phylum Spirochaetota; class Spirochaetia; order DSM-27196; family SKKC01; genus SLAN01. The sequence continues at coordinate 8,749 of SLIN01000027.1, forward strand.
GAGCTACAATGGGAAGAGTTTCGATACTCATGTGTTGCGCTCGCGCTTTCTGCAATCCGGGTGTGTGTGGGACGAACCGCACCAGATCGACCTGCTCTACTCAACGCGTCGGCTCTGGTCGGCGGTACTATCCGATTGCAGGCTTTCGACCGTCGAGGCGTGCGTGCTCGGTGTAGAGCGTGAGCTCGATCTGCCGGGGAGCGAGGTACCCGAACGCTACTTCGCGTTTCTGGATACCGGCGCGGGGGAGGTCATGCGAGAGGTGATCGCACATCACGAGCAGGATATGGTGTCGCTCGTGCGTCTGCTCGCTGCGATCGAGGATGTGCTCGATGCCGCTCCGGATAACGCGAACGCGTCGGTAATGCCTTCGGATCCGATCGGCGTGGCACGTATGCTCGCTCCGTACGACGTTGAACGGGCGATAGGCATTCTGCGCAGACGCGTCGATTCATCGGGTCCGTTCGGCGGCGGGCCCGCGGCGATGGTCATGCTCGCGGGGTTGCTGAAGCGGCGAGGAAAGCACTCCGAGGCTGCCGAAATCTGGTCGGTGCTTTTTCGCTACGGCTGCAGCGAGCTGGCCGGTGTCGAGTTGGCGAAACACCTCGAGCACCGTGAACGCGATTTCGAGGCAGCCCTGGCGGTATGCGAAGGGATTATCGGGGTGTGCGGTGCGTCGACCCCCTCGCTCGATCACCGCAGGGCGCGACTGCTCCGCAAAATAGCAGGATCACCTTCGAGTTGAGCGGTGTTCTCATAGAGAGTGCGGTATTGCTTCGCCATCTCTTCGGTCGAGAACCGTTCCCGCATTCCTCGTTGGCGCACGGCGTTCAGGAAACGCGGACCGCGCTGCCACAGCGCGAGGGCGCGCTCGATGGCTTCCTTTATCTGTTCGGGATCGTTTTTCCGAATCACGATACCGGTTCCTTCACCGGCGTCCTCGCTGAGGTCGTGAATAGTATCTTTCAGTCCTCCCGTCTCGCTTACAATCGGTATCGAGCCGTAGCGCAAGCAGTATATCTGGTTCAGTCCGCATGGCTCGTAGCGGCTCGGCATCAGGAAGAAGTCGCTTCCGCCTTCGATCATGTGGGCGAGTCGTTCATCGAAACGGAGCGCCACTCCGACGTTCCGGTATCGGTGCGCGAGCTCACGCAGGCGCTGCTCGAACTCATCGTGCCCGCTACCGAGTGCGATAAATGCGAAGCGGTTCTGTTTCAGCAACGGTTCAAGACAGCCGGTGGTACGATCCAGAAGCTCCCGGAAACCTTTCTGCTCATCGAGCCGGGCGATCATACCGATCACCGGTCGCCCGCGATCGACAGGCATACCGAACTCGCGCAGTAATGCCCGGCGTACGATCTCGCGCTTATCGAGCGAATCGATATCGTATTGCACCGGAAGGTAGCTGTCCGTCGACGGGTTCCAGCGCCGGTAATCGACGCCGTTAAGGATACCATGTATCGCATCGCGTCGAGCGCGGAGCGTGTGCTCGAGCCCGAACCCGCGACCGCCTCGCATGACCTCATCGGCGAACGACGGCGAGACGAATACGATGCGGTCGCTGGATGCGATTCCTCTCACGAGCGACGGCCTGCTCGGCGTTGCCTCGCCGTCGGTCGGCATTACTGGCCCGGTACCGTGTTCCGATACGGGAGGTCGCGGCATCGACTCCGTATCGTTCGAGCGGTGCTCGAGAGGCGTCAGAGCCACCCTTCTCCCATCCGGCCCGGGATGTGCGGGGTTGTGTACGGTCAGGACACTCTTCGACTCGGCGAACCCGGAGATCCGTTCTCGGTACCGCAGCAGCTCGGCGACAGGTGCAGTCGGCCAATCGTGGGCGTGAAAAACATGTGGTGTCCATCGCAGCGTCCGCGAAACGGCGAACGCGGCCGACGACAGGAGACCGAATCTCAGATCGTTGTCCTCGTAACCGCCGCTGTTCGGTCCGTAGATGAAATCGCGATCGAACATGTCGAGTCGGTCCACGAAGTAAACCGGAACCCGCGAATGAGACGGCAGAGATGCTTCGTAGACGGCGGTCCAGAACTCGGTGGAGCCGATTTCACAGGCGACCGGGCGGGGAATGCGGTACATTCCGGAGGCGTTGATCCATCCGTAGCGTGGCATGAGAACGCGCACATCCACGCCCAGATCTGCAAGGCCTGCCGCAAGTCCGCTGACCATATCGCCGAGTCCACCGACGCGGGCGAACGGCATGAGCTCACTCGTGATCAGGAGTATTCTCAGAGGCAGTGTGGGCGGCGGTTCATCAGATACCGCGATAGTATGCGATTGTGAACTCATCAGTCACACTGTAGCCGAGACGACGGTACATGCGAAGAGCCGGTTCGTTGTGCCGTTTCACAAAGAGGCTGCTATGCCGTCCGTCGCGTTCTATGTCACGAAGAAGTCGATACATTACAGCGCCGGCAACACCGCGTCCGCGTAGCGGACGCTCGGTGTATACTCCACCGATTTGGTCCCAGGAGAAGCCGCGGGCGTTCGTTTGCGCCTTTCCGACCATTCTCCCATCGTACTCTACCGCGTACACCAGTTGTTTTCGCAGGCTCATCTTGAGGTGGCGCATGCATGAAGCGGGATCGAAGCTCTCCGGTCGGAGCACCACCTCTTCGATCTCATACTCTCGTTGAATGGGATAGAGTGTTTCAGCGTCCCGCATGCTCGCCTTGCGCATCGTCATTCCTTCCGGGAGCGGTTCGGGGTCGATCGGCGTGGCGCACGTTCGCGTCATGAGATAGTAGTTGACGGTGTCGACAGGCGTGATGCTCAACAGACCCTGGAGGCCGCGAACATCACGGTCGAGCCCCATTACGCAGAAAAGCCGGCTCTGGAGCCCTCTCAGCTTGCGTGATAGCGCTCTCGGATCGGGGGTGCCATCCTCCGGCAGAACCGGGAAAACGAAACCGCCGCCGGTGTGGAAAACCGTCGCTTCCACCGAGTCATCGCGGGCGAAAACGGTGAAGCGCCCATTCCGTCGTCCCGTCTTCTCCGGACTCCCCGGCAACGCCTCGGTAACCGTCACGCAACCGGCTTCACGGGGCAGCAGGAACCGTTTCAACGGTTCGATGTGCGAGCTCCTGGCATGCAACCAATGACCGCGTCCGTTCCGCACCATCGTATGTCTACCGATCTTGTTCCCGCAGGTCGCGCAGCGGCACTGTTCCCTGCTGCAATCGTTTCCCGAGTAGCACTTCAACCCCCGCCCGGAAGCTTGCCCGCTCGAAGCCGTATACGGCTATCGCCGTATCCACGAAATGGACGTTCGCGAGGAGTAAGGGGGAATGAGTTGAGATAACCACGAGGCGGTCGGTGTACGGTTCGAGTGCTTCGAGTACCTCGAGACTGTTTCGATTCGAGAGCGCGAAGATGATAAGATCGGCGTCGCGGGCACGTCGACGAACCTCTTCGCGATCGACCTCACGGCTGTGACCTGTCGGGGTATACGAGAATTGAAACTCGTCTGCCCCTGGGAAGTACGCACGCGCCGCCGAGAAGAACGCTCCGATGTTCCCGGTCAGCAGTATCCGATCGGCGGAATCCGGGTCGACCGGAAGTGCTCCGTTTCGCACGACGGAGACGGCACGCTTGGCATGGTCGGCAAAGAAATCGGTGCTTCCGGGATTCGGAATGTCGCGCGCGAGTCGATCGGGTTCCGGATAGAGCGGCACGGAATCGTCCGTTTCGAGGTATCTCTCCTTGAGCTCGAGGATCCGGTACACCGATTCTCGCACCCGTTCGCGAAAGTGCGGCCGCTCGTCGTAGGCGTTTCTCAGTGCCCGCCACTCCTCCCCGTTCAGTGCCGGTGTCTCCGACAGCATGATCATATCGTTTCCCGCCTCTACCGCCATCACGAGCAACTCGGCGAAACTCAGGTTCTCTCGCTGTGCGTGTATCGTGGCACCGATCATGTGCATATCGTCGGTTACGAGAAGGCCCTCGAATCCGAGCTCTTCGCGAAGCAGGCCGGTCATGATTTCCGAAGAGAGGGAAGCGGGTATGCGTGAGCCGGTGATATTCGGAAAGGCAAGATGCGCACTCAGAATCGCGGGAACGCCTTCGCGAATGAGCATTCGATATGGGACCAGGTCATGGTCGTACAGCTCCTCTTTCGAATAACCGAGCTCCGGAAGCAGCACATGGCTGTCTCCGGCCGCATTTCCGTGTCCCGGAAAGTGCTTTGCGGCAGAGATTACCCGCTCGGTTTCGTGACCGCGGAAGAGTGCGAGTCCGAGCAGCCCGGTCTTGACCGGATCGTCGCTGAAGGAGCGCGAGCCGATTATCTCGGCACGCGGATTTCGATAGACGTCGACTGTCGGAGCGAAGTTCATGTTGATGCCGAGCGCGCGCATTTCGGCCGCTATGTGTCGGCCGGCCTGGTACGCATCCGCGGGAAGACCGGTGGCACCGATCGCCATGTTTCCAGCACCTCTGCTTGTGCTTCCGCGCACGTGGCGAACCATCCCCCCTTCCTGATCGGTCGCGGTAAAAAGGGGAATGGATTGCGTGCGTTCGGTGGCCGCCTTCTGCATTTCTCCGAGCGTCGCGGCGAGTGCGACCGGATCGTCGGCATTCCGGCCGAACACTTTTACGCCCCCGATACCCCGTTCGGATATCCACCGCATGATGAGATCATTGGGCGCCGCACCTTCCCATCCGAGCAAGAGCATCTGTGCAATACGCTCATCGGTGGTCATCCGCTCGTAGCGCAACTCCACGCTTTCTGCGTGAACGCGCGGTGGTGCCGCGAACAACATCACTCCGAGTAACAGTGTTCCCGAAGCTCGAACCGCCACTACTGTAAAACCCCTCCGGTGGTTCGTTCTCGACGGCCGGCAATGCCGCCTTTCGTGCCGATTGGCTCCCCATCCGATATACCGCCAACCATCGTCAGCACCGGAGGGTAGCCCGAATCGGTCTATCTCGACCAGTGGGCGTGTACCCCCGGCTCGTATGTACCCGGTACCCGATCGAATCGCGCCGGACAGCGATCGGTGGCGCTTATGCCCGGGGTGTTCGCAACCGATAATCACGGTAAGGAGTATACCGAGTATGTCCGACACTACGGTACGTCACGAAGAACAACCGGTCGATTCGCTCGAGCACGTGCTCAACAGTCAAATCGAGCTGCTCGAACGCACCGCGGTAGAGCATCGGGAGCTTCAAAGTGCGGTGGTCGGCCGCGACTGGCGCTCGCTCGAAGAGTACATGTCACGACTGAACGTGCGCTCCGGCGAACTGAGCGAACTGGAGCGTCAGAGACACGACGCGTATCGAAGTCTCCGCGAGCACCTTGGGCTCGACAGCGGAGATGGTTTTTACGAGGTGCTCACCCGGCTTGATAATGGGCCACGCTCACGTCTGGCCGAGCTCTATCGCAATCTCAAGGTCGCCGTCATGCGTCTCGCCGGGCAGAACGGAAATCTCGAATCGTATGTGGCCGCCAGCAGCGAGACCCTCGAGCAGGTTCTCGGTGAGCTGTTTCCGCAGCACAAGGGAACCATTTACGGGCGTTCAGGCGCAGCGACCGCGAAAGACAGCCGTGCTTTCGTCGTGAATAGAACTCTGTAGGGAGCTGGAGATGCAGTCGACCTTTTCGGGAATCGAAATCGGCAAACGCGGCCTGCTTGCCCACAACCGGGCACTGACCACCGTCGGGCACAATGTCACGAACTCCGCTACCGAGGGCTACAGCCGACAGCGCGCCGAGATGTCGGCGTTCCATCCCCTTACGAGGCCGGGTCTGACGCGCCCCGAACGTGCCGGACAGCTCGGACAGGGAGTGGAAGTGACCCGGATTGCCCGTGTGCGTGACTTGATCCTCGAGGACAGGATCGTCGGTGAAGCGCATAAAGAGGCGTACTGGGAAGAGCGCGACCAGTATATGCTCATGCTCGAGCAGATCTACAACGAGCCGACCGAACAATCGATCCGCGGCGATCTCGACCGTTTCTGGGACGCATGGCAGGAGCTGTCGATTCATCCCGACCAGATGGCTCCGCGCGAGGCGGTACTCGAACGTGGCAAGTCGCTCGTTCAGAACATCAACGAGCGCTATACCGACCTCGACCGCATTCGAACCATGCTCGAGGACGAGATTACCGGCGCGGTCTCACAGGTGAACGATCTCGCAAACGAAATTGCCGGTTTGAACGAACAGATTCGATCCGCCGAAGCGGCCGGAGACGACCCCAACGATCTCTACGACCGCCGCGATCTTCTCGTTGAACGGCTCGGACAGTACGCAAACATCTCCACAGACCGCCGTGATCCGGACGAGTTCCGGGTAAACATCGGAGGATTCCATCTCATTCAGGGAACGATCGCCAAACAGTTCGTCACCGAACCGGACCCGAACAACGCCGGCTACTCGCGGGTGTTGTGGGAGCACACCGGCGAAGAGGTGCAGTTCCGCGGAGGTCGCCTCGCGGCGTTTCTCGAACTGCGGGATGACGATGTTCGCGGCGAAATCCAGAACCTCGACAACATGGCGGTTAACTTCACCGACCTCGTCAACGAGATACATCGTGAAGGGTTCGGCCGGAACGGGCGAACCGGGCGTGACTTCTTCACCGAGCTGCCGTTCGTCGAGAACACGCTCGGAAATTATGACCTCAGCGGCGACGGAGTGCTCGACTCCAGTCTGATCTTCCGCCTGAGCGGCGCCAACGAAGTGAATCAGGACGAACAGATCGGGCTGTCCGGTACGATTACGCTCGCCGGAGCGCGTCAGCCGATCGAGATCGAATATAACCCGACCGACACCGTCGGGCAGGTAGTCGCGAGAATCAACAACAGCGGGGCGGAGGTCGTCGCGCGAGTCGACCGCAACAATCGCATTTCGTTGAAAGGAACCCCGGCCGAAGAGACCGGGAATCGCGACTTCGTGATACGGCACGTGGAAGACAGCGGAGAGTTTCTCGTCGGATACGCCGGATTACTCGGTGCGAGCGGCGCCGACGGCGTGTTCACGTGGGAAGAGCCGGATGCAGTGGTCGGACTGAACGCCGATGCAGACTTCGCTGTGGCACCGCAGGAAAACCCATCAGCCTGGATCGGCATAAACCCGGAAATCGAACAGGAGCCGGCTACGATCGCCGCGGCGCTCTCCCGCCAGGGAAGGGACGGGGAGATCGGAGATGGTGGCGCCGCAGAGGCGATCGCCGAGCTTCGGCATCAACCGGTCATGGTCGGTCAGATATCGACGTTCGACGACTACTTCGCCGACACCGCAGCGAGTATCGGGTTACGCGGCGAGCAGGCGCGAAACCACTTTCGGACTCATGAGCTGCGGATGAAGGAGCTGCACGATTGGCGCGATTCGATCTCCGGCGTGAATATGGACGAGGAGCTTTCACAGATGATCAAATTTCAGCACGGTTACCGCGCGGCGTCGCGCTTCGTGACCGAGATCGATCGGATGCTCGATACGATCATTAACCAGATGGGTGTCTAACGCATGAACCGTATCAGCACTAATCTGCCGAACGACAATACTCGGTTCTTTCTGCGGCGACAGGAAGTTGACCGGAGAACGGTGCAGAACCGCATCTCCAGCCAAAAGCGGATCCAGAATCTGCGCGATGACCCGGTCGGCGCCGCACACGCCACGCGCTTCGAGAGCCACTCGGTGCGTCTCGAGCGGTATGGGAAGAACATCCAGTACGCGCAGGACAATCATCGCGTGACCGAGGGCTATATGCGTGAGTCGGTCGATATCATGCAGCGTATTCGCGAGATCGCGATCCAGGGTGCACACGGAACGTACTCGCGCGACGAAATGCGCTACATGGCGCAGGAGGTCGACGAGCTGCTCGAAGAGCTTGTAGAGATCGGGAACGCACGAAACGCCACCGGCGCCTCGCTGTTTGCCGGTGCACGCTCGCGAAGCGAAGCCTTTCAGGTACTTCGCGGAAATGTCGAGGGTGCCGACGGCAGGCGGATCACCGAAGTGATGTACAACGGCGATATCACCCGGAACATGACCGAGATCGGCGACGGATCCCACATCGAGCTCAACTTCCCGGGAAACTCTTACTTCTGGGCCGAAGATCAGATTATCTACTCCGATGTCGATGCGACCGATTACGTTGTTCAGCAGGACTCGAACTTCTACATAGACGGAGTGCGGGTTGATGTGAACGAAGGTGATTCCGTATTTGCGGTTATCGACCGGATTAACGACAGCGATGCGGCCGTCCGCGCCCGGCTCGACCCGGTTCAGGACGGACTGGTCATGGAGAGCACTACACCGCACCAGATCTGGCTCGAGGACGGGGAGGGGAGCGTGCTCTCCGATCTCGGTATCGTCGATCCGCAGGCGGCCCGCCCGCCGCAGAACATCGCGCCCGGAGCGCAGGTATTCGGCGGCAGCGCCTTCGACATGGTGATCAATCTTCGCGACAGGCTGCTCGCCGGCGACCAGCTCGACGTCGGTGGAGCGTCACTCGGAGGCATCGACCAGGCGCTCGACAATATGCTCGGCAGGCTCGCACGGCTCGGCGCACAGGACAGCCGGTTGGAGGTCACGCTCGAGCGGACCATGCGCGTGCAGGGTGAAGTCGACAATATGCACTCGCGCTGGGTCGACGTAGATATGGCCGAAGCGCTTACCGATCTGCGCATGATGGAGTATACGCACCAATCCGCACTCGCGGTTGCCGGACGCATACTCCCGCAGACGCTACTGGATTTTCTCAGGTAGTCGGTGACGGACTGAAATCGGTGATGCTGATCATCGGGGTGGGAATGACAATCGGTGCCGGCGGGTGCACACCGGGGCCGGATCTCACTACACTACGAAGGGAAGCAAGAGTACTGATATGACCATTGAAACAAAGGCGTACGGACAGGTTGAGATCGACGAGAAGCAGATTATTGAGTTTCCTCAGGGTCTGTTCGGCTTCGAGGCGCTCCGGCGGTTTGCTCTTCTCGATGCGCACCGGCAACCGTTCTACTGGCTACAGAGTCTGGACCGAACGAAGGTCGCGTTCGTTCTGCTGAATCCGCTTCTCTTTCGACCGGACTACACCCTCGATGTTCCCTCGGAGGAGCTCGCGACACTCGAGGCGAGCGACAGCGAAGACTTGCTCGTATTCTGCATTGTTACCATTCCGGTAGATCAGGAGCACATGACGGCGAATCTGCAAGGTCCGGTGGTGATAAACCGTAAGACGCGTGAAGGGCGACAACTTATCAGCAATAACCCGAAGTGGCAGGTGCGGCACAATATCCAGGAAGAGCTGGCACGGATGAGGTCCGATGCATGTTGATTCTCGCCCGCAAAGTCAACGAGCGAATCATCATCGGTGACGACATCGAGATCTCGGTCGTCGAGATCAAGGGCGATCAGGTCAAACTCGGGGTGAATGCGCCTCGTGACGTGAAGGTGTATCGGCACGAGGTATACGAATCGATCCAGCGCGAAAACCGGCTTGCCGCCGAATCGGCAGGCGAAATCCCCGACGTGGACGATCTGTTCGGCAGCAGCCGAAGCGACGAGCGCAATAAGAGTTCCGACGACCGGTAGCTCGGTCGGTCTTCGACCGGCGACGGAGGTTCCATCCGCGTTCGCCCGGCGTCAGCTGCTGAGTTCGCGAGCACACGGTGCACGCGTTTAACCGGCGGCGGAGCGAATCGCTGTCTGTCCTTACTCGTCAGCCTGGCTGCCGCGCACGTAAACGGGGCCGGCGTTCTCGCGAAGGTCGAACGTACTCTCTATGTCGGAGAGCGCGAGATCGAGCACCGCGGTTGCGACCCCGCCTTCGTACACCGATGACCGCTCAAACGTCGGCGAGGCGTCGGAGACATCACCCTCGATCTCCTCCACAGCGGCAGTGACTGCAGCGATCACGCTCTCGTTGTCGGGACCGACGACGATGACCGTTCCGCTACACTGTTCACGAACTCGAGCCGCTATTTCGACGGGCGGGACGTCGGCAGGTCCCCAGATCCGTTCACCGTTGCGGTAGAGGGCGGCGAAGTACCGTTGTTTTCTTCCGTCGATCGCGCAGAGCACCGGCGAGGGTAGCGTTTCGCCTGCCTCGACGTCGGGCCGGTACGCTGCGCGAGCATACGCGTCCAGCGTCGGCACGCCGACCAGTCTACATTGGCGGGCAGTTGCATATAATCCTTTTGCCGTACTCAAGCCGATGCGGAGCCCGGTAAAGCTCCCGGGCCCGATCGTACAGGCGATAATGGAAAGATCACGAGGCGAGAAGTCGTTTCGGTCGAACAGACGGCGAAGAATCGGCGCCAACAGCTCGTTATGCCTCCGTCCGGCACGAATCGTTTCCCGATCGATACCGTCGCTCGTATGAAGCACGACGTCGAGCACAGTCGAGGATGTGTCCAGGGCGAGCGCAGGATAGCAGTCGGTACGGTCTCTACTCATATTTCGGTGCCGCCTAAGAGTTTGTCGGACCTCACTTCGGTATTGAATATCGGACGTATATGGCGCCGTCGGAATGCATTTGTCTCCACTATAATATGCGCTAAGCCCTTCCGATATTCAATTCTGCCTATCTGTCCGACAAACTCCTTATTCGAGCGTGGAAATGATTCTGCTCAAGCTCGGATCCGGCGAATCGAGCGTGATCATCCGGAGATCGTCGTACGGATCGGGACGCGAAATCCACACCTCGACGTCGTATTCGGCGAGACCATCACCAGCGTGTTCGGGCCATTCGACGACGAGAACTCCATCGGAAGACTCAGCGAGGAGGTCGAGCTCCTCAAACTCGTCACGGCTCGAAACACGATAGAGGTCGGCATGGTACATACGTGGTTCACACGGGTATTCGTTGACGATAGCGAACGACGGGCTTCGTACCGGGATACCGGTACAGAGCGCGCTTGCCAGCCCGCGGACGAACTCGGTCTTGCCCGCACCGAGATCGCCTCGCAGTACGACAATGTGACCGGGTGCGAGTATGCGGGCGAGCCGATAAGCGACTGCTCGGGTATCCGCGGGCGCGGGGCAGCGCGTCGTTATCAGAAGAGTCGTCCTCTCGAATCGAGTGTACTGATGTGCGAGCGCAACTCGCGTATCAACGGAATGACCGGATAGTTCGAAGATCCAACGACTCTCACTCGTATCTCGACGGTGCCGACCGCGGTATTTTCGAGATCGAACTCCACCGGCTGAACAGTCGAACCGCTGTTACGGCCGGTGAGCACCGCGTCGGCGGTGAACGAGCGTCGATATGAGAGCGGTAACTCTTTCCGATTGAGATTGCGAAGCTCGACGACCTTCATATCCTCTCGTCGGACTGTAGGCCATGGAATTGAGCGTGGTCAATGGCTGCAGCTGCGGCGACTCGTCACGCGGCCCAAGGGGCGGTCCGGTCTTTCGCGTCGCCGACCATGACCTCTACTCGTCCGTATAGCCGTACACGTAAGAGAGTATTCGGTTCATCTGGTCACGACTGACTCGGGTGAACATTATGTGCATGAGAGACCCGTGATAGCCCCTATCGGTCCCGCGGACCTTCCCGAATGCGGTCACCGGGCGTCCACGTTCTATCTCGAAGCTGATTTTTATCAGGCCCCCCTTTTTTAGCGCCGTGCGTGCCCGAAGTGCGCAGCCGCCGGCCGAAATGTCTTCAATGTTTCCGAGATCGCGCCGATTCGCATCCACCACGGCCTGGCGCTTCGCGGAACGACCTGATCCGCTTTGGACGACACGCACCGGGAAGAAGTAGGCGGACCGGCGAAACTCTCTTCGAGGCGATTTCCGTTTCTGGACCGAACGGATTTTGTCACTGTGCGCGATGAACAGTTGGTGCTGCGCGCGTTGCTTTCGGTAACCGAGCACCGACGAGCGGAACCCGTAAAGAGTACCGTCATCGGCCCGGAACGTTACCTTCAGCGGTGTACTCTTGTCCCATACGAGTGTCTCGCCTCCGTACGTCGTCGGCGCCTCGACTGCGAGGAACGAATCGGAGTTGGCGAGCAACTTGCACTCATACTGCGATTTGTCTTCGGTAATCAGCGTCAATCGAGTGCCTGAGCGAAGCTGTCCGCTGCGCTCAAAACGATCGACGTTTCCGGTCTGAACCTGGTCGAGAGATCGGCGAACGGAGAGCAACTCGTATTTCCGTTCCTCTCGTTCCGCCTCACCAATTTCCTCGGCATCGAGCATACGGACCGCTTTGGCGATAGTTCGATCGAGAAAGTGGCGGCTGGAGAACATGCGCGCCGGATCGGCAAGCGATTGCTGTCTGGCCACACGTTCGAGGACACCAATCTGGCGTCGATCCAGGCCGGCGCGTCGAGCGGCCCGACGGAACGAGAGTCGGCTGAAGCGCGGTGACGAGGTGGCCGCCGACCGGCGGTCGATCCGTTTGGTGTTCACCTTCGAACCGATAATCCCGAGTACGATCAGCGCCACGAACACGACGCCAACGAGGACCATCTCGATCGGATCGGGCTCGGCGAAGAAGTCCACCGCGGCCTGCAGGGCAATCATTGCTCCGACTCGTCGATTACCCGAGCCAGTGAGCCTTCAAAACGAGGTGCGACCTCGTATTCGAGCAGGTCTCCGATGAGAACTGTATCGTTGTTATCGAGCGCATCGACGAGCTCGTTCAACGGTCCGTGAAGATCCTCAATTTCATCGTCGCCGCGAAGCCGAATATACTTTCCGGCAAGCTCGGTGAAGCGAACGATCCGCTGCATAGCCTCTTCATCCCGTCCCTGCTGCAGAAGGATGGCTACTTCGGCGACCTCCGGCAGGGTGCGCGACAGCATCCCTGCGGTCACCCGCAGCTCCTCCTCGGGCCTCAGAACCTCGCTCAGGCGCGATTGAACGTTCGAAAGGACCGCATCGACACTCTTTCCGGCGTCAGCCTTCAATAGCGCGAGGTCTTCGTCGGATGGAGCCGCCTCTCCGGTCGTGTTGTCCATTAGCGAGGCCGCCACGGTTTCGATCGGAGCGAGAATCTCTCGTGACTGTCCCGTGGTCCGCAAAATACGCTCGAGTGTCGAGGCAACATAGCCATATTCTCCGAGCACGTCGCGCAGAGAAACCGCATCGGTGCTCTTGAGTGCACGCCCGAGAAGCTCGAGGTATTCGATTAGCGTCAGCATAGCATTCGGATCCTGATCCGCCGGCGGGGTCGCCTCGATCTCAAGCTCGTCGATATCGTCGAGCGGGCGTGTCCGCCACGTTGTCGGTTCGGTTTCGGATACATCGGCTGCGTCCATGGCAAGGCGAGATATCCGCATACCCGATGTGGCAAGCCAGCTTCGCAGCTGCTCGACCACATCTCCGACGGTTCGTTCGTTTTCGAGCGTTACACTCAGTTCCTGCTTGTTCACTACAATACGCATTCGGTTCGTTCTCCCCGGTCACTACTGATTCTGTTGCAATCCTTCGAGCCGCCGTCGCATGTCTTCCATGCTGTCGATTGCGCGCTCCATTTCGCCGAACTCGCGACGAAGCTGGTCTTCGCGCCGGCTCAACCGCTCGCTCTGCCGGTCGATTTCAGTTTCGGCTCGATCGATACTCGAGCGTATGCTCTGCTGCCGTGTAGCGAGGAGTCCGCCGGTCTGTGTGAAGCCACGAACGTAGCGCTCGACTTCGTACGCTGCACCGGTATCGATCGCCCCATCGCCGCTCGAATCGCGACCGAAGAGGTCACGAAGCGCACGGTGTTCGTTCCTGACGGCTGCTTCGAAGAGATCGTCATCGAGCTCGAGATACCCCCTCAGCCGGTTGTAATCGAGCCCACTTCCCGGTTGTCTGCTATCGGTCGAAACGCCGATCTGTGCCAGGAGACGAATGCGGTTGCCGGCACTCGTCTCATAGGGGTTCATCATGATGGTTTGCAGGCGACTACGCAGCTGATTGAGCGTTGTATTACCCTGCAGCAGGCCGAGGCGTTCTTCAGCGGCCTCCACCTCGTCGGGCTCGAACCACCCGATCTGGTCGATTACCGAGCGATCGGTCCTGGTGAGAATGTTGATCTCGGTCATCACATCGTTGTAGTTCACCAGGAACTCGATGACCCGCTCCTCGATTCGCTCGAAATCGGGTTCTACATCGAGTGCCACCGTTCCTTGGCCGTGCAGCTCAAGCGTCACATCGTCGATGACGTCATCGATCTCGTTTGTGTCGCGCGTTGCGCGTACTCCGTCGACGGTGAACACCGCATCCCCGGCTTCCTCGATCGCCACGTTCGGAACATGTTCCCCGGGTCTGTCGGGGTCTATGATGCGTGCATCGCGAATACGTACCTCACGAAACGTATTTCGGTTGCGCACCGCGAGTCCCTCGAATTGTTCGGCTAAATCGCCGACGGGGAGCTCGATTCGCACGAAATCGTCGGTATCGTCGAGCTGGGGGAGGGCGATTTCGCGGCCATCCGAGAGAACATAGAGAATCTCGAGATCCTCAATCTCCTCGGGAGGTTCAGGAGGAACCCATTCCGGAATCTCCAACAACGAATCGACAAACGGTACCCGTACGTCGTCAAGCTCGACCGCACCGAGATCGGGCAGCTCCGGGCCGTCCGGTGGTTCCGGTTCCTCGTGCTCCGGCTTACCGAAGTTGATCAGTGATAATTCGATTTCCAGAAGATAGTTATCCTCAATCGCAATCTCTTCGGTATGAACCGCCGCCGAGGCGGTCGGACCGACACGCAGCTCTTCGTCGACGATCACCGCCTCGCCCCGGTCACCGTCGTCGAGAAGCGTGTTCGCCGGTGTGGGCGAAACGTCGAAGCGTACGCCGAGCTCCTCCACGAGAACACCGCTCTCGAGTGCGAAATCAAGGGCATCTTCTTTGAACTGAAGTCGATTCTCGGCTCCGGTGCGTCGCGATCGGAAAACGAGGACGCGGGTCCGTGAGGTATCTCGAATCGAGCGAACCTCGATAAGATCCCCGGCACGTCGATTTGCTGCCTCGGCGAATTCCTGCAGCGTTCCGCCCGGAAAATCGAACGCGGCAGTTTCCTCGCCGACGCGGAACTCATATCGTCCCGACGGCACTTCGAAGTCCTCCGGTAGTGGATGAGACTGAAAAACGTCGGCGGTCGCAATCTGTTCGACTTCAATGGTAGTGCGCCGCTGTTCCGCTTCCCGGTCGGCCCGGGCAGTGACGGTATCGGAATCGGAGCTGCTCGCTCTGCGGTCGCTGAACGGGTTGCGAAAGCCGAACAGTCCGGATGCCGCCTCTTCGAGACTCGCCAGATAGCCGCCGATTCGGTTCCACGCCTCGCGTTCGGCCTCCAGGTCGTCAATCCTGCCTTCCTGGCGGCGAATAGGCTCACGTTCGGCCTCGAGAATATCCTCGATCATGCCCTCCGTATCATACCGACTTGATACGCCGGGTATATTCGGCTCGGCGAACGCCATGCCGGCAAAGAGCGGCAGAACGCCAAAGGCCATGAATCGTATTGTGAAGTTCAAACGCTGATGCACTCGGCTCATAGAAGCCCCGGTCAGAAGGATATCACGCTCAGGAGGAAGCTTCGACCAGCGTTCGAGGTCTTCAGCGGCGGCGCGAGCGCTCGAAATGCGATTAGATCTGTTCGTCCAACAGCATGCCAATCGCCTCGCGCATGCGCGCCTGTATACGCTGAAGCGAATCAGGAGGAAGCTCCTTTATAACTTTATCGGTTTTCACGTCTATGACCTTGACGATGATGCGATTCAGCTCTTCGTTGACCGAGAACTTCAGTCGCTTGTCGATTGCCTGTGTGCTCGTCTGGATTTCGCGCACCATCTTCTCGATCTCGTCTCGAGTCGGTGCGAACTCACTAAAATCCACGCGTTCCCGTCCCTGAGCTTTACGTGGAGTCCCCACCGAGCCGTAGAGGTCGAATCGAGGACCGGACGGCAGGTTCCCTGCTATTTCCATTCCCATACATCTTACCTCCGTGTAAGAAGTGGTCGGGGGAGGGCGCGAGACCTCCCATGATCCGACCTTCAGCTTTTACGCGTGTACGTCACGCACGTGAAGAAGACGTCCAGCGATCTCCACGGCGTCCATGACGAACGCTTGCCCGTAAGTCATGCCGAAGGAGCTCGGAGCAGCTTCCTTCATCGGGCGATCATCCCAATAGCTGCAGCACCGACTGCGGCATGATGTTGGCCTGAGCCAGCATCGCCGTGTTGCTCTGCATGAGAATCTGATTGCGCACGAAGCCCACCATTTCGGTGGCCATATTCGTGTCGCGAATCTGCGACTCCGCCGCCTGGAGATTCTCCGCAGCAACAGCCACTCCGCGCTGCGCCATTTCGAAACGGTTCTGGTAAGCTCCGAGATCCGCACGTTGGCGCGAGATCTGCTGTAGTGCATCATCGACCGTTCCGATGGCCTGGTTCGCTGCTTCGGGGGTCGAGATGGAGATCATCTCTTCCTGGTTTTCCACACCGGTCAAACCGAGACCGGCGGCAGTCATCGTTCCGATATAGACGCGCGTATTCTGGTCCATGTTTGCGCCGATCTGGAACTGCATAACTGCGTCCCCGTCTTCAGCGAATCGCCCGGTCAACATGTTCAGTCCGTTGAACTGAGCATGCGAGGCGATACGGTTTACCTCATCGACGAGCTGCGACACCTCGACCTGAATGAGCGCGCGGTCCTCGGGGGTGTAAATCCCGTTGGCGGACTGCACGGCCAGTTCACGGATTCGGTGCATGATATCCTGCGTATTCTGCAGGTATCCTTCACTCGTCTGAATGAAGGAGACGGCGTTCTGAATATTGCGCTCGGCCTGGTTCAAACCTCGAACCTGACTTCGCAGCTTTTCAGATACCGCCAACCCTGACGCGTCGTCTGCTGCACGATTTATCCGCAGACCCGAGGACAGGCGTTCGATGCTTGTTTGCATTTCGGCCTGTCGGTTCTGCAGCGATCGATTCGCGAACGCCGCACCAGTGTTATGGTTTACGATCATAAGCCCCTCCTGGTGTTGATCTCCCGAAACAATCCGTGCTTCGGGGTTCCGCAGTGAACGACACGGAAGCTCTCGCGCATCTTCCGCTCCGATATGTCGCTGCTTAGCGGAGAGTTTGGCCGTCAACGGCATCCGTTCCGTGGAGTCGACCGACAGACACTCCGCTACGCGGGTGAGGAGGGTATTTCAAAGAGCGATCGGACTCGCGACATTTCTCCGACGAATAATCGGTGGAGAAAGACTACGCGTCCAGCTATCTATATCGTAGTTGCCTACTGGAGCAACTGCAAGATTGACTGCGGCACCATATTCGCTTGCGCGAGCATCGCAGTTCCCGCCTGCTGCAGAATCTGGTTACGCGTGAAGTCGACCATCTCAGCGGCCATATTGGAGTCACGGATTCGACTTTCGGCCGCCTGCAGATTCTCGGCACCTACGTCGAGCCCGCGAACGGCATATTCGAGGCGATTCTGGTATGCACCCAGATCCGCACGCTGTTTGCTTACCGCTTGCAGGGCGTCGTCCACGGTACCGATTGCCCGGTTGGCTCCGTCCGGACTCGATAGAGAGATCATCTCGCCGGTTCCGATCTGACGGACGCCGAGACCCTCGGCGGTCATCGTCCCGACATGGACGCGAATGCGCTGATCCATGTTCGCACCAATGTGAAAATACATACTTGCGGTCACGACGTTGTCGCCTGTCTCGGCGGCGAATCGGCCGGTGAGCATGTTGAGTCCGTTGAATTGAGCGTGTGAGGCAATCCGATCGATCTCGTCGACGAGTTGCGAGACTTCGACCTGAATCTGCATTCTGTCTTCGGCCGTGTAGATGCCATTCGAGGACTGGACTGCCAATTCCCGAATGCGTTGCAGAATATCCTGTGAGTTCTGAAGATATCCTTCGGTGGTCTGGATGAAGGATATGCCGTCCTGGGCGTTCGTGGAAGCGCGTTGCAGCCCGCGAATCTGACTGCGCAGCTTCTCACTCACTGCCAGACCGGAGGCATCGTCGCCGGCGCGGTTTATCCGCATTCCGGACGAGAGACGTTCAATACTGCCCTCGACCGAGCGTTGGGTGATACCGAGCTGCCGTTGAGCGAACGCTGCTCCGGTATTGTGGTTAATGATCATAGCTATCTCCTCCCTGAATACGTTGTGTGCGGGCGTCCCTGCCCGCGGTCGAGACGGTAACGCCGTCCCGGCGCGCTCTGTTTTTCAAGAATCGAGTTAAGTTCTCGCGGTCACCTCCCGATACATGTAGATAAGCGGAACGCTGTCGAGCCACACTCGACGGTCGAACACACGCTTCGCTACTCGTGTTATCGGCACACTTCCCTCTATACTGTAGTCATAACGGCGGAAAAATCAAAGAATTCGGCGAAAATTCCGGTTCTGAGACCTGATAACGGCTGGAACGGGTAGTGTAGGCGCTCTCCGGTTGCGTGCGTGGCGGGATCTACCGCTTTAGCCCTCGGATTCGAGCTCTTGTAGAAAATGGAGCGCTACCGGGTCTTCGGGATCATACTCGAGTACGGCATGGAAGTATGCGAGCGCTTCCGCAGGCTCGCCCTGCTTAAGATGCACGACCCCCATATTGGACATGACCTTCGTGTTCTCCGGTTCGACGGCGAGCGCTTCATGTAGCCGGCGCAGGCTCTCGGCAAGCTCTCCGATCTCCATGAGGCAAATGGCGAGCTCATTGAGTGTATCCGGATTTCGTCCGCCTAACTCCAGCGCCTTCTCGAAGGAATAGCGGCCCTCAGTGTACATTTCCTTTCGTCTCTGTGCCCAACCGAGAAGGAACCACCCATTCCAGATATCCGGATGGGTGTCGAGAAATCGGGTTATGCGCTCGATCGCCTCATCTTCCCGACCGAGCTTGATATAATCGTACGCTTCCTTGAACAGCCTGTCGGTGAGATTACGCGATTCTATTTCATTGATGATGCGTTGTGCCTCGCCCCGTTTTCGATCCGTATCGTCGTCGCTTTCGCTTGTGTCGCCGTCGTTCTCGCTTTCATTCAGGAAGCGGCGAAACAGCTCCAGCGCCCGTTCGTGATTGTGCCGTTTGAGAAAAAAGAACCCGGCATTGAAGCTCGCTTCCGCCGGCGCCTGATCGTGGGCGAGGACCTCACGGTAGCAGGCGAAAGCGCGATCCTCCAGCTCGGCGGCACGGTCACTCACCTCCGGCTCGGCATCGGCTGTCTGCTCATAGAGCAAGGCGAGATTCAGAATGGGCAACGGATTGCCGGGGAGCAATCCTCGCAGCGCGAGAAAGATCTCCTCGGCGATCGCGAAATCGCCGTTACGCGCTTTCAGCACTCCGGTTTCCGTGAGCTCTTCCACTATGCCCGGCTTTACGTGATTAATGAACGAACGGAAATACTCGGAGTCCTCATGCTCGGGCACGTACGCGAGAATCTTGAGCATGCCCGCAACAATCATCTCCCAACTTAACGACGTTCGATCAGACGGATCTGAGCCGGGTGGAAACTCGATCGGCAATTTGCGGTTCGGATCCACGGCGAAATCGCCGATTTGCCGATGCAAATCCTCCGGTAGTTCAATGAAATAAATGTTTTCCAGGGTGCGATTCTTTCGGTCTGACATGTCCTTACCAGAAGTACCGTGTGTTCTATTGGTTAGTCCTACGCGATCTTGCTTCGCGAAGGCGTCGGGCGTGCTGTTCTTTTTCGGCCTCGGCGGCTTCGTTCTGTTTGCGCGCTTCCGCTGCCGCTCTTTCTTTTGGCGATTGCTGTAGTTTGAGGTATTCGTTAAGCCGCAGTTTCAGTCTCACCGGGACACGCTCGTCATCAAACCTGATCGCTATAGCGGCGATATCGTCTCGACCCTCAACGCCTTCGAAGCGGATAACCGAACCTTCCACGTCGATGACCTCACCGGTGTCACCGAACGGAAGCCGGATCATTGCCTCCTTGTTCAGGAGGAGCTTCGGCACCCCGATGATAACCACTTTTGCGCCTCCGAAACTGATGTCGCGGAGAACGCACTTTCGCGGTACCCCTTGTATGTACAGCTGAATGCCGCGGAGTTGCAGTCCGAGTTGTCCGGCAATCTCTTCGGTGATGGAGATCCGAACGTCTTTACGGTTTCGACTGGTGGTGTTCGCATCGAGCAGGGATCCGAGAACGTCGATAAGCCCGTCGGGCGGGCGCTGAGTGAACTCCAGATTCATGAACGAGAGATTGCTGTTCTCGCGGGAGTAGGGAGTGAATGCAGAGATCTTCGACGATACGAGAAAACTCAACGGATCGCTTTTATCCGGTTGGACGAAGCTATAGCGAAGTGACACCAGATTATTCGACTTGCGCAACGCAGTTTTCAGGCTTTCCTGCATATTCACGATAACCTTCGAGCTTCGCATGGAGCTCGAATAGATGACGCACGGCCATTGGGACCCGGTACACTTCAGATAGACGTCTTTTGGATTGAGCATGATCGCGTGGATCACTTCTTTCGTGAAAGTAATTTCCTGATCGGAGAATGTGTCGTAATACCGGGAGATCTGCTGACTGGTAGTAAACGCCATACCGCCTTCCCCGGATAGTACGCACAGCGGCGCACGGCGTCAAACCTCGTCTGCCGCCTCGTCGTCCTCAAGAGCTGAATCTATGGTATCTATGAGCCGCTGGGTAATAACCTGAAGGTCGGTCTCGCTTGAACCTTCGGCACCAGATGCGCCTTGATTCCGGTGCCGTTCCTTAAAAAGCTCGTCGACAACCGTGAGTGCGCCGAGTATAGCGATTTTCAGCTCGTCGTTCGTCGACACGGATTCGCGCACTTCGGTTAGCTTGTCCCGATAGTATCCGACGAGGTTACGCACGTACGCAGGATCCTCGTCGCTCTGAATGGTGAAGCTGGTGCCGAGCAGGTCGATCCGCATGGCATTAGAATATATCGAGCTCGGCG
>SLIN01000361.1 GCA_007135605.1 Spirochaetales bacterium
CGGTTACCGTCGAGGAGGTCAGCGATCATACGATCGCGTTGTGGCTCGCGTGTATGCGTCAGATCTTGCCGCGTGATGCGGCCGTTCGACGTGGCGAATGGAATACTCCGACACCTGCGGCTACGCGGCGATTGCACGGTACGGTCTTCGGTATTGTCGGTTTCGGTCTTATCGGACGAGCGGTGGCGCGCAAGGTATCACCGTTTGAGCCGGAGGAGATCCTGGTCTACGATCCGTACGTCGACGACGAGGTCATTCGCCGGCACGGGTGCGTTTCGGCAACCCTCGACGACCTGCTCTCCCGTTCATCGACGGTAAGCCTCCATACAGTGTTAAACGATGAGACCAGGAACATGATCAATGCCGAATCGCTCGCGCGGATGAAGCGCGGCACATGCCTCTTGAATACCTCCCGAGGAGGGCTTATGGATGTGGATGCTGTGGCCGATGCGCTGGAAAGCGGGCAACTGCACAGTGCCGGTCTCGATGTTTTTCCAACCGAGCCTCCGGGTGACCTTCGAGTATTTCGTCTTCCGACGGCTGTCGTTACCGATCATTGTGCCTGGTACTCGGTCCAGAGCCAGGTCGACTTGCAGCGCACGACCGCCGAAAGTGCGGTACGGTTCCTTGCCGGTGACGAAGATCTGTCTATCGTGAATCGCGATCTCATGTGAAACACGCCGCGTGCGGCGCGAGGCGACGGTACGAGACGAGTCAGCCGGCCTTCTGGATCGTGTGGCGTAGGCGGCGGCAGAGTACCTGGATTACCCCGCGTGCGATTCCCGGGTGGTCGACCATTACCGAATCGAACGCCTCCTTTTCTATCTTCAGCAGCATCGTCTCTTCCAGCGCGGTGACCGAGGCCGAGCGCGGTTCGGGATCGAGTACCGCCATCTCTCCGACGACCTCCCCGGCGGAAAGCTCGGCAAAGCGAGTGGTATCGTCATGGATCGCCACCCGCCCCTCACGGATGATATACATCGAGTTACCGATCTCTCCCTTCCGGATGAAGGTCTCCTTCGCCGGCACATCCACGTCTTCTCCGATGGAAGCAATGTGTGCGAGCACGTTGTCGGGTATACCGGCAAAGATGTCGGCAGCTTTCAGGGCCAGTACGCGTTCGATCGTTGTGAGCACGGTTTCCTCCGGTTTTTCGTCCTGTAATCCGAGTGCCCAGGCGGCATGATGGGCGCAGACACGCATCCACGGTTCGGGCCACTTCCGGCGGTCCTCGAGTATCTCGGTCACGCGCTGTTCCGGTGACATGCGACGGAGGCCGAACAGCTCGCCGTAGCTGTCGGTGCTCGGCGGAGAGTCGACCGGGTGTTCAGCGACGGCGAGGACACGCTGTTTCAACTCACCGGTGAGCATGACGTCGAGCAGCTCGAGACCGAGTGCGCGCTCCTTGTTGGTTCCCTCGACAATCCGCCGGCGAATGCCGAGCACATCGTCGGCGTCGTATATGAAGGTAAGCAGAAGGAAGATGCTTTCGAGGTGGCGGCGGTACGAGTCGTCGAGCGCACCGACAAGTGGCTCGATACCGTTCGCCTGAGAAACCTCCCAGAGCGCCATGACGATCCGTGCGGTTTCCTCGGTATACCGGTCGAGCAACCGCCGGACAATGGGACGTGTCACGACGCCGGCTCGATACCCACGCTGGGACAACACCTCGTAGACAACTTCGGCGATATCGCGATGTTCGTGTTCGAGCGCGGCTTCGAGTTCCGCGGTAATGCCGCCTCCCGGAATGCGGGCGCTCGCGCGGATAATGCGGAAGATGGTTCTGCGTCGCAGATCGGCGGTTCCCGCAAGGCAGTCGTGCAAAAGCCGGGTCACATCATCGCCGAAGGCGATCAGGGTCGATAGCGCCTCCGCCCGCCTATTGACCGGGTCGACATGGCGGATCACCTCCGGCAGGAGTGCCGGATGCGCGACCTCTCGCGCCGCACGAAGCGCGGCAAGCACCACCCGCTCGTCATCATCATTCAGAAGATCTACCAGCGGATGGTAGAAGTTGCGAATCGCCACGCGCTCGAGGATGTTGGCGGCGTCGATGCGTTCGCCGGCGTTCGGCGAGCTCGCCAGGCGATTGAAGACATTGCCGGCCTCCAGAATGCCGTTGATACCCCCGTAGAGAAAGAGCCCGGCTACCGCCGCCGAGCGTAACTGTCGCGAGTCGGCGTCGAGATATTCACCGACGGTTGTTACCGGTTCGTCGACGAGCGCGCAGATCGATCGTATCGCCGCAGCAACCACTGCGTTGTCACGTTCGTGTTCGAGCAGCTTCATTACAAGGTCCGGTGCCCATTGCGGTTTCACCCGTTCGATACGCTCCAGCACGTCGCGGCGTATCTCCGGGTTGTCGTGACCGACAAGGTCACGTAAACGATCCCCGTAGCTATCGTGTCCTGCCTCCTCGAGGAGATTCAGTCCACTTCTGACCTGCCACGGATCTCCGGAGGCGAGCAGCTTCTCGAGAATTTCGAGTGTCGATGCATCGTTCAGGCTCAGGTC
>SLIN01000363.1 GCA_007135605.1 Spirochaetales bacterium
GAGGGTTCGCGCCCGGCCTGACCTGGTACGCCGTCCTTCGCTTCATCTCCATAATTGCGTTCTGGGCCGGAATCGCGCTGGTAGTGATTGCCGTTGCCGGACCGGCACGAGTTCATCGCGAACGCATCTATCTCGATCGCGGGATCGACATTATGATCGTGCTGGATGAGTCGCCGACCATGGCTGCGACCGACTTCGGTGGTGTGCGACGCTACGACGGAGCACGGCGGATCATCTCCGATTTCGTTCGCAATCGACCCAACGATGCGATCGGACTGGTGACGTTCGCGCGAGAGGCCGCGCTTCGCATGCCGCCGACAACCGACCACGACATGCTGCTCGATCGAATGAGCGAGTTGCGGATCATGGAGCTCGGTGACGGAACGGCAATCGGTGATGGAATCGCCGTGGCTGCAATGCATCTTCGCGAGTCTCAGGCGCAGCAGCGAGTTCTGATTCTGCTCAGTGACGGGGTCAATAACACCGGGATTATTATGCCCGATGCGGCTGCCGAGTTAGCGGCCGATCTGAGGGTGCGGGTTTACTCGATCGGAATCGGGACACAGGAAGAAGTAGGGCTCGATTTCGTCGATCCGAACACCGGCCGCCGCTATCAAGCCCTTATGCAGGAAGGATTCGACGAGGATGAGCTGCGCGGTATTGCCGCCGAGACAGGAGGGGTGTATTACCACGCATCGAGCGAACGAACCCTCGGCCAGATTTTGGACAATATCGATACCCTCGAAAGCACCGAGCGACGGAGCCGTATTTCGGTACGTCTGGAGCCGGTACACGACACCGTGCTCTGGATTGCGCTCATGCTTCTGTTTTTCGAGTTTCTCGTCCGCATTGTGATTCTCAGGGAAGTGCTATGAGCTTTCAAAATCCCCCGGTTCTGTGGGCCTTGCTCGGTATTCTTCCTCTGATGCTGCTTTCGGTACGCGGGTATCTGTTCGGGATCCGGGATGTGCGACGGCTTATGGTCAACGTCGATCGCAGCGACCTCGAAAGGCTCATTACGGTGAAATGGGCGATATCCACGGCCGCCTCATTACTCATGTTTGTCGCTCTCATTTTTGCGCTTGCCGATCCGGTTTGGGGGGAGGAAACCGAAGATGACGTCCGGGAGAAGCTGGATGTGGCAATCTCCTTCGATGTCAGTCGCAGCATGTACGCCGATGATGTCGATCCGACACGACTCGAAGCTGCCGGGCAGGCAGTGGCCGCAATCGTGGACGGCGTTCCCGGCGCTCGTATCAGCCTCTCGCTCTTCCGCGGCGACGCCTCGAGGGTTCTTCCCATGACCGAAGATCGGGCGGCGTTCGACTACGCGATGAGCGTCGTGTCTCCTTCGATGATTACCACGCCGGGTACCGACATAGCCGCCGGCTTACGAACCGCGCTGGACTCGCTGCCTTCCGGCAGCAATCGAAACCGGGCGATACTGCTCGTATCCGACGGCGAGGCGCTGAGCGGAAACGATCTTGCGGCAGCGGAAGAGGCTGCAGCCTTGAATGTACCGGTATTTGTGATCGGCGTCGGAAGCCGTGAGGGGAGCAGGATCCGTTTGCCGGACGGATCGCTTGTCGAGGATTCGGAGGGGAACGCGGTCGTCTCCCGTCTCGATGAGGAGAGGCTCCAGCGAGTAGCTACACTGACCCGGGGACGATATGTGAATCTCTCGGATTCGGGAGCGATCGCTGCGATGGAGTCGGAGTTGGCCGCCTACGAGGACGGCGCAGCCGGCTTTCGCGCGAGGGAAGTACGTCGCTATAGCCTCTTTGCCGCGTTTGCATTATGTTTCGCTGTGATACAATTACTCGCGAGGATCGTACGATGGCGCGATATGTTCTGATCGTCCTCGCGGTCGTCTTACTGCCCGGGTGCGAGTTTGTGGAGCAGCACGGACGCCTTGCGTACGGGAACTTTGAGTTCAGTCAGGGCAGATTCGATCGGGCGCGTGAGCTGTATGAGGGCATCCCGGTGAGTGATGAACCGGATGACCGTGCGCTGCACGCGCTTCGCAGCTATAACCTCGGCACCGTGGACTACGCGGTAGGAGAAATTGAAGATGCGCTCCAGCGTTGGGAGGAAGCGACCGCCACCTCCGACGAGGACGTGCGGTACCGTGCGAAATACAATACGGGAGTGCTGAACTACGAACAGGGACGCTACGAAAGCGCCTATTACGCCTTTCGGGAAGCGTTGCTGGTACAAGCGGAACGGGAGGGAGCCAAGGCCAATCTGGAGCTTGCGTTCGATCGATGGCAGCGTGCAGGGAGCGCGGAAGCCGCCGGCTCCGTGGCCCAGCCCGGCGAGCGCGAGATAGAAGGCGATTTCGAGGATATTCTCGAGCAACTTCGTGACCGTGAGCAGGAGCGGCGACGTGTGCGCGATGAATACGTTCCTCCGGACGATGTCGACGACTGGTAGGAGTGCGCGATATGAGTGATTTCGGTGATATTCTGGAGCAGTGGGAACGCCGGATGCAGCAGAAGCGTGCGTCGGA
>SLIN01000351.1 GCA_007135605.1 Spirochaetales bacterium
CGATGAAGAGCGGCAGGCGATAGCCGGCGTTGCGAAGAAGCGCGGGGCGGCGGGAGTCACCTTCAAAATCTCGGATCGCTCGCGCGCGACCTATCGCCTGACCGAAGCCGGTCTTCGCGTGAAGGACGCGGCCGCGAATGCGGGACTCACCGGCGAGGAGGTCGGAAGCATCACCCCCGAAATGCTTCGCGACCGAACGTGGAAATCGAAGTCGTTCCGGGAGTACAGCATCGATACCCCGCCGGCGCGGCTCATACCCGGACGGCGCAACCCGTACGCGGAGTACATCGAATCGGTGAAGGACAAGCTCGTCGGGCTCGGGTTCGAGGAGTTCGACGGGCCGCTCGTGGAAACCGAGTTCTGGAACTCCGACGCGCTCTTCATGCCGCAGTTTCACGCCGCTCGCGATATCCACGACGTATATTACGTTGCCGAACCGACGCACGCGCGCGAGATCGAACAGCCGTACCTCGATCAGATCGCCGCCGCCCACGAAGACGGCTGGAAGACCGGCAGCCGCGGCTGGGGCTACGACTTCGATCGCGACTTCACCCGCCGGCTCATTCTGCGAAGTCAGGGAACGGTGCTGAGCGCGAAACAGCTGCCGAAGGCGAAGGTGCCGGGGCGATACTTCGGCATCGTGCGCTGCTTCCGCTACGATCAGGTCGATGCGACGCACCTCAGCGACTTCTACCAGACCGAAGGGATCGTACTCGGCGAGCACGTGAACCTCAGGACGCTGCTCGGAATGCTGCAGCTTTTCGCGGAGGAGGTCGCCGGGGCGAGCGATGTGAAGTACGTGCCCGGCTACTTTCCGTTTACCGAGCCGTCGGTGGAAGTGCACATCAAGCACCCGGAGCTCGGCTGGTTCGAGCTCGGCGGCTCCGGGATTTTCCGGCCTGAGGTCACCCGACCGCTCGGCATCGATGTGCCGGTGCTCGCCTGGGGGCTCGGTATCGACCGGATGGCGCTCATGCACCTCGGGCTCAACGACCTGCGCGAGCTCTTTTCGACCGACCTCGAGCGCGTACGCGCCCGGAGAAGGAAGTAACGCTATGCCCAAGATAGAAATGCACCGCGCCGCTCTCGACGCGTATGTCGGCGAGCGGCTCGAGCGCGATCCGCTGGAGGAGCAACTTACCGTTGCCAAGGCGGAGATCGACGAGTGGGAAGATGAGAACGGCATCGTCAAGATCGAGCTGAACGACACAAACCGCCCCGACCTCTGGTCGACCGCCGGGCTCGGCCGGCAGCTGCGCATGTATCGCGGCGGAACGCGGCCGGAGTACGCTTTCTTCAGCACGCCGGAGCAGGCACGAGATGCCGGCGACCACATTATTCAGGTCGATGCGAAGCTCGAGACGATCCGGCCGTATATCTGCGCGTTCGTCGCACGCGGTCCGGCGGTGGACGAGGCGACGCTCGACGACATCATCCAGACCCAGGAGAAGCTCTGCTGGAACTACGGACAGAAGCGCCGCGCCATCGCGATGGGCATCTACCGAAGCGATCTCATTCGCTTTCCCGTTCAATACCGTGCGGCAGACCCCGATGAGACCCGCTTCGTGCCGCTCGGGGAGGAAGCGAGCGAGCAGTCGCTGCGGCAGATGATCGCCGATCACCCGAAAGGAAAGGAGTTCGGGCACATTGTCGCCGATTTCGAGCGCATGCCGTATATCTGCGACAGAGAGGGTGAGGCGCTGAGCTTTCCGCCGGTCATTAACAGCGCGCGAATCGGCGCGGTGGAAACCGGCGACTCCAATCTCTTCGTGGAGATGACCGGTACCGACTACCGGCTGCTCATGCATGCCACCTCGATCGTCGCGTGCGACCTTGCCGACGCCGGGTTTACGATAGAGCCGGTGCGAACCGAATACCCGTACGAGACACCGTTCGGCCGCAGCGTTACCTCGCCGCTTTATTTCCAGATTCCGGTCGAGGTCGAGACCGCTTTTGTATCGCGTTGGCTCGGCGCTGAGCTCGATGCGGACGAAGTTATCGAATCGCTCGAGCGCATGGGGTGCGCGCCGGAGAAGCTCGACGCGAAGACGGTGCGTGTGGCGCCGCCGCCGTACCGCAACGACTTCCTGCACCCGGTCGACATCGCCGAGGACATCATGATCGGCCGCGGGATGAGCAGTTTCGAGCCGGAGGCGCTGCACGACTTCACCGTCGGGCGGCTCGGTCCGGTGGAGAGCTTCGCCCGCGAGGTGAAATCGATCCTGATCGGGCTCGGCTACCAGGAGTTCGTGTTCAACTATCTCGGTTCGCGGCGTGACTACCGTGAGCGCATGCTGCCGCGGCAGCTCGATACGGAAGGCTCCGCCGATACCTCCGACTTGGTGCGGACCGCCAACCCGATGAGCGAGAACTACGAGTTCGTGCGCTCGAGCGTGCTTCCGTCGCTTCTCAGCGTCGAGGCGGTCTCGGCGAACGCCGTCTACCCGCACCTGACCTTCGAGATCGGCAAGGTCGCCGTGCGCGACGAGAGCGATGTCACCGGCACGCGCACCGACGACGTGCTCGGCATGCTCGCCTCCGACGCGGAAGTCTCGTTCAACACGATGCGCGATCAGGTGCACTGTGTGCTCTTCTTCCTCAACGTCGACTACGAGCTCGCCGAGTCCGACGATGCGCGGTTTCTGCCCGGGCGCCGCGCGGCGATACGGGTGAACGGGGAGACTATCGGCGTGTTCGGAGAAGTGCATCCTCAGGTGCTCGAGAACTGGGGGGTGGAGATGCCGTGCGCCGGTTGCGAGCTGGACGTGGGGTCGCTGGCGGCTTCGTAGACGGTGGTGCGGCGGACGGCTGTTGTCATCACCACCGTATCGGTACCGTCGGCCATCTGTGGAGAGATGAACGGCGGTGCGCGAGCCTTTCACTCTGGCAACGTGTGCGCTTGCGCGCTACACTGAGAGTATGATCGACGATCGAGGCCGGCCGACAGTTCTGTTGGACTATTCGGGAGTCGATGACGACCCTGCCGTCGAAGATATCTTCGTCTACGTGCGCCCGGAAACGAATAACGTCGAGATAGAGAGCCGCCTGCTGCGCGTGATCAAGCACTGTCCCGCGTACCGCAACGGCCTCGATCTCGTGTACATGGCGAACCTGCCGGGCGAATACATCATCGATCGACACATCGTTGAACGGCACTACGCGCATAAACTCTTTTTCGCGGTACACGGCGCCGCGTCGTTCACACCCGAGATGCGCGAGGAGTTCGAGCGGCGGACGCGAAGCCCGTTCCGCTCCGACTGCGTGCTCGGTGGCTATCAGGCGTTGAAGATCCTCTGTATGACACCCGAGGAGCTTTTCGGGACGTGGGTCGATGACGATTCGATGATCGCTGTCGCCGGACAGACGCTCAAACGTATCGAGAACTACTGGGTGATCGGCTCCGATATTCCGGCTCTCCTTCACAGGAATACGCGCAATACCGATATCGCGGTTATGCTCTTTCGCTCGAGGGTCGGCTATCCCTACTTCGTCGAGCTGGTCGAGCGAATGTACGAAGATATCATTGATGATGGGCTCGTCGATCGGCGCATTCCGCGCAGCAGGCTCTTTCACTACTCCCGCAGCCCGTTCGAGCAGATACTCGACGGGACCGGATATCTTGTCCGTTCCGACGGATCGCCCGCGAAGATCGACGACCTGACGTTCGCCCGCTATCTCGACCGGCACGGAGTGCCCGTCCGGTGTATCCGGGGGATTCTGCGCCATCCGATGTTTCTCTGGCGGTCGCCGGACGGCGAACGCTACGAGCACGACATCTACGGCGAGACCGAGCATTGCTCGTACCCCGATGCGCTCTCTCGCCTCGAAGAAGCCGTCGGGCAGCGCCTGCTGGTGCCGTGGAGTCCGATGGCCTCGGGGTCGGCTGCATGAGCGACGTCGAGCGAGCGCTCGCGTTGATCGAGCGGGTGATTCCCTTTCGCTTTCTCGGCGAGTCCGAACGCCGCGCACTCGCCGAGCGCCTCGAGTACCGTAGATTTGCTCCCGGAGATGTGATCATCCGACAGGGGGATCGGGATCGCGAGGTGTACCTCCTCGAGCGTGGTACCGTTTCAATCGTATCGCCTCGAGAGCCGCAGCAGAATGGAGCTCCGCGCCGCATTACCTCGGTCGATCCGGGACACTACTTCGGTGAGTGGGAGCCGCTGTTCGATACCGGACGAACGTACGATGTGCGCGCCGACGGTGAAGTGGAAGCGTTCTGTGTCCCCGGCGACTATTTCCTCGAGCTGGTGGGCAGCTCGCCGGCGCTGGCACAGGGACTGGGAACGCTGCTGCGTGACCGGCAGGGTATCTTTGCGGCGTTCGACCGATTCAAGGCCGAGCTCGTCCGGGAAGTCACGCAGGGACACATCATCATAGAGAAACTACTCAGGCTCTATCGCAATCTCGAGCCGGCGTTGCACGCCGGTATTATGGATGAAACCCGCCTCGATATCGCTGCGCTGTCGTATTCGGTACGCAGGCTTCCGGAGAACATCACCCGTACGTTTGCGCTCCTTTTCACCGACGAGCTCACCGGTGCATACGCCGACCCCGATGCGTACTTCCCTTCCGTCCCGAGCGCGGCGCGCCGGCGGGAGATCTGGGAGATGCTTCCGGGTAAGAACCTGGTGCTCATTCGTAACGGGCTGTCCGATCTGTTTGACCTCGTCACCTGCCTGTGCACGTACTCGATCGAGGCGGAGAAGCTGCGCAAACGGTTGAATACTTCGGCCAATTTGAAGCGGATTTCTCGATATCTGAGAGAAGAGGAGAGCGATGACCGTGCGTTCCTCGCACAGCTGCCGTTTTCGGAGGAGGAGGTCGACGGACTGTGCCGCCTCTGGCCGGGCGAGGCGGTGAAGCGAGTGTTCGATGTGCTGCGCCACCGGGAGATGTTTTCAGTCGATGTACGGCGGCGCGTCAATACGTACAATAGCAGGCGGGCGGAGCTGTGGACGGCTCAGGTGGCGGCGGCAACGCGGCGGCACATCGGGTACGATCCGTCGTGCCTGCCGGATGACGTGGAGGTTCACATCATCTCCAGTAACACCCACTCGGTCACCAACTGTCTCAACCCATGGTATCGGCAGCACGGAGCGGAGTTGCTCGACTGGGGGCGTGCGCAGCGGGCGGACATCGTTGAAACCGGCTGGGAAAACGACGACGATCTGCGGTACTCACTTGCACGTGACTATTTTACGGACAATCCGAAGGCGGCCGAGGAGAGCCGGCGACTCGGTGCCGAGCACGGGATTCTGCGACTCGAGTCGACCGCGTCGACCGGTATCCAGGTTCAGCTTATCGACGCGACGCGGCTGAGCGCGGAAGGGCTCGATCCGGGGATACGTCCGCCGGTGCGAGGCGGGCGGAGTTGCGTTATCGTCAATATCGACTATGCGTTCGGCGAGCAGGCCGAGCACATCATGCGCAATCTGCTCATGCTCTTCGGTCGGAACGTGGCGAGTATCAACTTTCTCGGCAAGGCGGGCGCGCTGGTCGGCCGACGGGGGGATGTGCTCCGGCCGACCGCCTTTATCGAGCAGTCGTCGGATCTTTTTCAGCCGATTCCGTCGGAAGAGGAAAGCCACCGGCGGCTCGAAAGACGTCTCGGTAGTCGTCAACTACACAGCGGGCCGATGTTGACGGTGGAAGGGACACTGCTGCAGAACCGGTTAATGCTCCACTTCTACCGTCGAATCTGGGGGTGTACCGGGCTGGAAATGGAAGGCACGTTCTACTACCGGCAGGTTCTCGAATCGACACAACTCGGTGTTATTCGACCCGATGTCGCCATGCGCTTCTTCTATTATGTCTCCGACCTGCCGCTTTCGCCGCACGGGTCCCTCTCGAGCCGACTCCAGCTTTCCGAGGGGGTCCCGCCGCTCTATGCGATAACCCGGCATATTCTCGGCGAAGTCTTTCGAGACGGTCACGAACCGGAACGCCGCCTCCAGTGATCCTGCCGGCGCGAAGTGCTGCACTCCGGACAGCCGCCGGGCCTCTACTCGAGATCGCGTACCCCACAGTCGCCGCCCCTACCGGAGTCCGCCTTCCCATGCGTCCAGCTCCTCGTACGTCGAATAGGCGGGAAGAGCGCCGTGGGCCGCGCGAATCGGATCCGGGGCGCGAAAAAGCGCGCCATAGTCGGCGGCGTATATCATCTCGAGGTCGTTGTGGCTGTCTCCGGCCGCGGCCACGGTAAAGCCGAGCTCCTGAAGCGCCTTGACGACGCGGAGCTTCCCGTTCTGTTGCCGGAGCCGAAAATCGACGATCCGATCGTTCTCGATCAGCAGTGTATTACAGAAGATGGTGGGATAGCCGAGTTTCTCGGTTATCGGTGGCAGGAACTGATAAAATGTGTCCGAAACGATGATCACCTGGCGTCTTCGACGCAGGTGGTCGAGAAAGGCAACGGCTCCCGGCAGCGGCTGGAGCGTCCCGATCAACTCGGAGACATACGAGAACGCGATTCCGGCAGAATCGAGTACCGAGATTCGATTGCGCATGAGCTCGTTGTAGTCGGCGATGTCGCGCGTGGTGAGCCTCAGTTCGGCTATGCCGGTTTTGTCGGCGAGTGCGATCCATACTTCGGGGAAAAGCACTCCTTCGAGATCGAGGCAGACGACGCGCAGGGCGTTCTCGGTCATAGTTCAGCTACTATCCTCGCAAAAAAGCTGAGAAAAGCGTGTTACACGCGAAAAATTGTTCGATTCGATCGAAAAAATTGCAGTTACGCTGCTTTGAGTCGCGATATTTGCTGTTGAAACGGCAAAAACCTACCCATCCATGTTGACGAATCTGTACTCCTTTTACTACGCTTAAGCGGACGTGAGCAAGGATTTCCGCAGGTTTTCTGCCGACTACACGCCTATCAGAGTTTCATTCAGTCCGGCTTGCAGAGTCATTCGTCAGTCAACAACGGTCGTGTAGTCGGAATCGACATGTGCGGCGGGTCGGTGCTGCCGGAGTTTCCGGCGCTGCGTGTGTAGCCCGTTCGTTTCCTTGTCGCCCTGCAATGAGTTGCGAGGGTGTGCGTTGGGTTGGAAATATTTCAAAAGGGGGCATATCGAAACGTTATGTCTGATGGAACCGAAACGCAGTCAAAAGCCAGAATTCAGCTGCGGAATATATACAAGATCTTTGGAAAGAATCCGCAACGGGGAATCGATCTGCTCAATAAAGGGCTGTCGAAAGACGAGATTCTCAACAAGGCCAAGCTCGTGGTCGGGGTATCGGATGTATCGTTCGATATTTTCGAGGGCGAGACGGTGGTGGTCATGGGGCTTTCCGGTTCCGGGAAGAGCACCCTCATTCGTTGCGTAAACCGACTCATGGAGCCGACCGCCGGGCAGGTGATTGTCGACGGAGTCGATGTAACGAAGCTCAACCATGACGAGCTTCGCGATTTCCGGCGCAAGAAGTTCTCCATGGTGTTTCAGAGTTTTGCGCTCTTTCCCCATCGTACGGTCGTGGAAAACGTCGAGTACGGACTGGAGATCCAGGGCGTGGAGCCTGAGGAACGGCGCGAGAGAGCGCTGAACTCGCTGAAGCTCGTGGGCCTCGACGGATGGGGAGATCACTATCCCGCAAACCTGAGCGGTGGCATGAAACAGCGTGTCGGACTTGCCCGTGCACTCACCGTCGATCCGGACGTCCTGCTCATGGACGAGGCGTTCAGCGCGCTCGACCCGCTCATCCGCACCGATATGCAGGATGAGCTGATCGCGCTGAACGACCGTGTCCAGAAGACGATTATGTTCATTACGCACGATCTCGATGAAGCGCTGAAAATGGGCGATCGTATCGTGCTCATGAAGGACGGCGAAGTCGTGCAGGTCGGCACACCGGAAGAGATTCTTACGCGGCCGGCAACCGAATACGTCGAACGGTTCGTTGCCAACGTCGATATCACGAAGGTTCTCACCGCCGAGGATGTCATGAAGCGACCGCGACCGGTCGCGTACGTGAAGGACGGTCCGAGGGTCGCGCTGCGGAAAATGCGCGAATCCGGTCTGAGCGGCATTTTCGTTGTTCGCCAGAGCGGTGAGCTTGTCGGACACCTTTCAGCGGAGCGAGCGGCGGACGCAGCCAGGAAAGAGGATAAGTGGGTCGACGAGGTTACCGACCGCGAACATGTGTCGTCGGTGCCGCTCGACTATCCGGTTCGCCAGCTCTTTTCGTTGTGCACGAGCGGAAATCCGGTCGCGGTTGTCGACGAGAACCAGATCCTCAAAGGCATCGTGGTGCGCGGTTCGATTATCGCCGCCCTGTCCGAGGCAAATCAGGACTACCACGGCAGTGACGAGTCGGCCCCTGCGGACGCGAGCAATTCGGCCGGCTCGGATCTGAGCGGCACCGAGGACGGCGTCGCCGTCAGTGCCGCCGACGCGCCCGCTGAATTATCGGCAGACGCTGCCGAGGAAAAGGAGGCGAACGCGTAATGGAATGGATCCCGAGATTACCACTTGCACAGTGGATTGAGTCATTACTCGACGTGCTGACCGACGCGCTCGCAGGTTTGACGCGTGCGATTTCGGCGGTCATGCAGACCGGTATTCGCAGCTTTGTGAACGGGCTCGGCGGTATGCCGTGGTGGCTTCTGCTGCTGATCCTGGTGGGACTCGCTTTTGTGCTCGCCGATCGTAAGGTTGCTATCGGTTCGGCGATAGGCTTGTTCTTCATCTGGAATATCGGTCTCTGGGACCCGATGGTTTCGACGCTCGTGCTCGTGCTCCTGGCGACATTTATCGCGATTGTGTTCGGAATTCCGCTCGGAATTATCGGTGGGTTGAGCGATCGTTTCTATATCGTGATCAAGCCGATTCTCGACTTCATGCAGACGATGCCGGCGTTCGTGTACCTGATACCGGCGATACCGTTCTTCGGCCTCGGCTCGGTTTCCGCGATCATGTCGACGGTAATCTTCTCAATTCCGCCGGTTATTCGACTAACGTCGCTCGGGATCCGTCAGATAGATCACGAGCTGATTGAGGCGTCCGATTCATTCGGAAGCACGACCATGCAGAAGCTCTTGAAGGTACAGCTGCCGCTGTCGCTTCCGACGGTAATGGCCGGTATTAACCAGACGATTATGCTTGCGCTGTCGATGGTCGTTATCGCGGCAATGATCGGCGCCGGCGGCCTCGGTGGCGAGGTCTGGCGGGCGATTCAGCGTCTGCGACCCGGCGATGGATTCGAGGCGGGTATAGCGGTCGTTATCATGGCGATCATTCTCGACCGAATTACGCAGAGAATCGCTGCACGCGATAGAAAGTGAGCAATACGCAGAACAAATAGTACGGTAAGGCTCCGTCAGCCGTCGTTGGCGGTGTTTCGGAGTCATGGACAACACCACGAAAAGGGAAGGAGGACACTTCTATGAAGAAATTTATGACGATTCTTATCGCCGCCCTTCTGGTTCTTTCCTTCGGCGCAGGCAATGCTTTCGCCGCTGGACAGGGCGAAGAGGCACCGCAGGAGGTCGAGCTGCTCTACGTGGAATGGATCGGAGAGATCCAGGCTACGTATGTTGCAAAAGTAGTACTCGAGGAGATGGGCTATAATGTGACCACCACCGCAGTGAGTGCTGCGGCGATGTGGGAAGGTATCGCCGCCGGCGACGGCGACGGTATGCTCGCAGCCTGGCTTCCGGGGACCCACGGGGAGTACCTCTCGCAGACCGAGGATCGAGTCGAAGTACTCAGCGAGGTTATGACCGGAGCGCGAATCGGGCTCATGGTTCCGACCTACGTCGACATCGACACTGTCGCGGAGCTCGAAGAGTACGCCGATCGGTTCAATAACCAGATCGTCGGTATCGATCCGGGCGCGGGACTCATGGCCGCAACCGAAAATGCTCTCGACGTCTACGACCTCGATTCGATGGAGCTGCTCGAAGGAAGCGATGCCACCATGGTGGCCGCCCTTGAGAGTGCCTACGCGAACGAGGAGTGGGTTGTCGTGACCGGCTGGACCCCGCACGTGAAGGAAGCACGCTTCGA
>SLIN01000265.1 GCA_007135605.1 Spirochaetales bacterium
GTCCGCTTGCACCTCTGCCCGTTTATGGCCACAATCGCGATCAATTAAGTGAACCATAAGGAGCATACTCGATGGAGCGAAGCTACGTAATGCTGAAGCCGGGCGCTCTCCAGCGCCGAATCGTCGGAGAAATCATCTCCCGCTTCGAGAAGAAAGGTCTGACCATTCAGGCCATGAAAATGATGAGCATTCCGAAGGAGACAGCCGAGCATCACTACGGCGAACACAAGGACAAGCCGTTTTTCGCCGATCTGATCGGTTACATCACCTCCGGACCGGTCGTAGCGATGATCATCGCCGGGGAGGATGCAGTACGCAGTGTCCGAGCGATGTGCGGCGCCACAAAGGTCGAAGAAGCGCTGCCGGGAACCATCCGCGGCGATTTCGCCGGTGCGACCACCAAGAACGTGATTCACGCCTCCGACGCACCGGATACCGCCGAGCGGGAGATCGGCATATTCTTCGAGGAGGACGAGATCATCGAATACGACGCCGGCAACACGCACTGGGTCTATTAATGGCTTCCGACGGACACGAGGCCGGCTCGACTCCGACGTGGGATCTCTCGAATCTGTACGGCGGCTTCGATGCCGCCGACTACACGAAGCATCGGGCTGCGCTACGCGAGAAAGCGCAGGAGCTCCGCCGTGAGAGCCGGGACGAGAGCAGACGTAACGACGAGCCGGTCGCCTGGCTTCGTGCATGCATCAACCTTATTAACGAAGTCTCCGACCTGGAGGAGAACCTCGCCTCGTACGCATACTGCATCTACAGCTGCGACACCACCGATGCGCGGGCGCTTCGCGAAATCAACGGAATTGAACGCGATGTGCTGCCCGCCGCGTCAGCCAGGGTCCACTTTCGAAACGGATTGCGGATGCTCGAGTCGAAGCTCGATTCGATTTTGAGTGATGATGATGAGCTCGACCGCTACCGTTTTGTCCTCGCCGAGGAGCTGCATCGACAACGACACCAGATGAGCCCCGAAGAAGAAGACCTTGCCGCCGACCTCGCACGGAGCGGAGCCGACGCGTGGTCACGTCTCCAGGACGCGATTTCCTCGACGCTCTCGAACGAGTGGAATCCGGAAACCGGCGAATCGAAGACGGTGGTGGAGCTTCGAAGCCTCGCGCACGATCCCGACCGGGAGGTCCGGCAGAAGGCGTACGAACTCGAGCTCGACGCGTGGAAACGCATGGAAACGCCGATCGCCTTCGCATTGAACGGAGTCAAGGGTACGTCGGTAGCGCTGAACGACAGACGCGGCTATGCGGATGCGATAGAGGCCGCAGTCGCCGACGCGCGGATCACACGCGAGACGTTGCAGACACTGATCTCGGTCATGGAAGAGAGCCTGCCCGTGTTCCGGCGCTACCTAAGCGCGAAGGCGAAGAAGCTCGGGCTCGACCGATTGGCTTTCTACGACCTGTTTGCGCCGGTCGGAACAAGTCGTCGCAACTGGAGTTATGAGGATGCCCGTACGACGATCGTGGAGGTATTCGGCGATTTCTCCGACGAGCTGGGAGCATTCGCGCGAACCGCCTTCGATCACGGGTGGATCGACGCGCGACCGAGGAAGGGCAAGGTCGGTGGCGCGTATTGCACATCGCTTCCGTTGGCAAAGCAGAGCCGTGTGCTCGCAAACTATGACGGGACCTTCGGGGGAGTCAGCACGCTCGCACACGAGCTGGGACATGCTTATCACCACGAAGTCCTGAAGGATTACCCGGCGCTTCTGCGCGATTATCCTATGACCCTTGCGGAGACCGCGTCGATCTTCTGTGAGCAACTGACATTCAACCGGGCGCTCAGCGAAACCGGGGGCGCCGAGAAGCTCGCAATCCTCGAGACCTTTCTGCAGGATTGCACACAGGTCATCGTCGATATTCTCAGTCGCTACTACTTCGAGCAGGCGCTCTTCGAGCAACGGCCGCACGGCGAGCTTTCGCCCGACGATCTGAATCGTCTCATGCTCGATGCACAGCGAAAGACATACGGCGACAGCCTGTACGATCACGCCCGGCATCCGTATATGTGGGCGGTCAAAGTGCACTACTACATCCCGTCTCTGTCGTACTACAACTTTCCGTACGCATTCGGAGCGCTGTTCGGTATCGGCCTGTACGGCCTCTACGAACGGGAAGGCGACGAGTTCCCGAACCGCTACCGCGGGCTGCTCGAGATGACCGGCAGTACGTCGGCGGAGAAGGTCACCGCGGGCGCCGGATTCGACATCTCCTCGCCTGATTTCTGGCGCCGCGGCATTTCGGTAATCGAGCGACATATCGCCGAGTACGAGAAGACGCAATCGTGAGGGCCGACCCCGGACGCAGCCGCTTGCACTCCGACCGTCGATTGCTTTATTGTAATAAGCGTTCAATATTTCAGTCTGGCGCCGTGCCCAAGTGGTTAAGGGAGAGGTCTGCAAAACCTCCACTCGTGGGTTCGAATCCCACCGGCGCCTCTATACCCTTCTGCGAAAGGGCCATCGCTGCAAGTGGGGGAAGCGTAGCTTTCTCCCACCGGCGCCTTTATCGCATGAACGAATGAGTACGCCGGCGAGCTATGACACCCGACACCGCCATTACCGCGGCAATTGCGAGTAGCACAGTCGCGATCGTCGACTCACGCTCGCCGAGCAGCTCAACGACGATATCTACCTCGGCGTCAACCACCGCTGCTATGATATAGCTTCGCCCGATCAGTGCAGCCCCGAGCACAAAGCACTGTACGCTGCTGATCCAGAAGAACATCTCCCCCATACGCAATTTCTCCCGAGCCCGTGAATAGATCAGCGGCACGAACATCGCGAACGCGAAAGTGATCACGCCCACCGGAACGACGAGTACGCGCGCAACCGGTCCGATGTGCCAGTCGCCGACGTAGTAGACATTGTGCAGCGCTTCGATCACGAACGCTCCGATGGCGACGGTGAGCGCAACGCTTACGGCGACGGCGGTTCCGTATATCAGCCGGTCGATGTCAACATAAATCGACATGGTTCTCGTACCAGTACAGCGCGATGATCACGATACCGTGTGCGAAAAAGTCGGGCTCCAATTGCTTTGCAAGTCGCTCCACCGGGACCATCTCCACATCCACTATTTCGTTCCGGTCCAGATTGCGGCGCCCGTCGATCGGTGAGATATCGTGAGCCAGGAAGGTGTGCACGGTGTTCGTCATGAAGGCCGGGTTAGGGTTTGTCTTTCCGATTTGCTCGAGCCATTTCGCGCGGTATCCGGCTTCCTCCGCGAGCTCGCGTGCGGCGGACTCTATCGGTTGCTCGCCGGGATCCACCATACCGCCGGGGAACTCGAGCGTCTGCCGCTCACCACCGGGCCGATACTGACGCACGAGTATAAAGCAGTCCTCTCCGGCATCGTTTTCCGTGATCGCGACTATGTTCACCCAATCGGCACAATCGACGAGCACAAAATCTGCGGTTCGCCCGTCACGACTTGTCCGTCGCGATCGTACGAGATCGAAGATCTTCGCGTTGAGCAGCGGTTCGCGCGACTGCTCGGTCCAGTCGAGGTGAGAATTTTCCGGATCGCTCTTGTCGGGCATGCCCGCATGCTAACCAATTTCCCCGGTTCGTGCAAAAACCGTGGACCCGGCTCATGCACATTCGAGATCGGCACGTTCCGAGGTTGACCCTATTATATGGTGCTGCGCATACTTTCCCCGTTATGCATTCCAGGATCGACACCATCGTCTCAAGTATGCTCGACTCGTATCAGAAGGTCGGGGGGATCAACCACCTCGACGGGCCGAACCTGCCTTCTCGCGACGGGGTTGAGAGCATAATTCGCGACCTCGAGTCGATCGTATTTCCCGGGTTCCAGGAGAGTGACGCACACCACTGGACCGATCTACGCTATTCGATCTCCGAATCGATAAATCGGGTTTGTCGCAACCTCATCGTCGAGACACAGCGCAGCATCTGTTTTCGCCGGCGGATGAAGGGAACGGTACCGTGCGACACGTTGAGCGAGCGAGAAGAGCTCGAAAGCTCCCGCGACGAAGCCGAGCGAGTAGTGTTCGAGCTGCTCGAGGCACTTCCGGGTATTCGCCGGCGCGTTCAGATGGATGTCGAGGCGGCATTCCGCGGCGACCCCGCAAGCAAGTCGCATGAAGAGGTCATCCTCGCCTATCCCGGTGTCGAGGCGATCATGATTCATCGCATCGCGCATGAGCTGTGGACTCGGAACGTACCGCTGCTGCCGCGCATGATGAGTGAGAGTCTGCACGGACGCACGGGCATCGACATTCACCCGGGAGCATCAATCGGAGACTACTTCTTCATCGATCACGCCACCGGCGTGGTCGTCGGCGAGACCACGGTGATCGGGCAAAACGTCAAGATATACCAGGGCGTCACGCTCGGCGCTCTCAGCGTGAAGAAAGAGGAGGCGAACACGAAGCGTCATCCGACGATCGAAGACGACGTCACCATTTATGCGGGAGCGACCATTCTCGGCGGCGAGACGACCGTCGGCGCGGGCTCGGTGATCGGCGGAAACGTCTGGATCACGAGCTCGGTCCCTCCGGGAAGCAAGGTCTACAACCGTCCTTCCGAGTATATCACCCGGAAGCGGGACGGGGGAGCGGTTCACGATTTCCAGATCTGAGCGTCGTTTGATACGGCCGGTAGCGCTATGAACGCGTAACAAGCGACACGTAGCTCTGCTCGAATCCGTCCAGGTTCTGCACCCATTCGAGGAACTTATCAGCTTCGCCCCTGCTATCGTAGGGGCCGACGCGAACGCGGTAGTAGTTCCTGCCGTCAACCGTAACCGGGAATATGACACTTCCGAGGCTCTGATCGCGAAGGCGTGCTTTCGCCGCTTCGGCGGAGTCGCGGCTCGACGAGGAAATCACCTGAATCCAGTACTCGCGGCTCGGTCGCTCGGGTGCGGGTCGTGCAGCCGGCTGCCGAACCTCCGGTTCGGCCGGTTCGGGCTCCTCCCTCGGTTCAGGCTCGGGTTCAGGTTCAGGCCTGGGTGGCTCCGGCTCACGCTCCGGTCGCTCGGTCGGCTCCGGCTCGGGCCTCGCCGGCTCTCGAACCTCACGTTCCTCGGGCCCCGGTCGAACGGCGATCTCGTCATCCGGTTCCCGCGTCCCGTAGATGATCACGAATTCGTCGTCGTCATCCTCATCGGTCAGCTCGGGTTCCGGATCCTCGGAGCGGCGTACGAACTCGATGGGATCGAACTCCTGCCGCTCCCGCTGCGCCACGTGCTCGTCCTCGTCACCGGGGTAGTACGCGAGCAGCGCAATACCGAGAATCAGTGCTACAAACAGCGCAACCGAGAGGATAATTATCAGTAGCTTACGATGATCCATTGTCCTGCTTAAACTCCGTTCGGCATTCGG
Organism: Spirochaetales bacterium; assembly: GCA_007135605.1. Lineage (GTDB taxonomy): Bacteria > Spirochaetota > Spirochaetia > DSM-27196 > SKKC01 > SLAN01. Next base: position 5,377 of record SLIN01000265.1, read on the forward strand.
CGAGGCCGAGACTGCGGGCGATCCGGTTCACGCGCCTGTCGAGCAATCTGCGTGTTCCCACGTTTCGCACAGTACATGTATCGACACGATCGGAGTGGAATTTGAGTCCTCTCTGGCGACGCATACGCCGGCGAATCGCACCGAACGAGTGGCCGTCCCTTCGAAGCGCACGAAATACACGAACGATCGCAGGCGCGTGAACGGCGATAACCGCGTCGCACAGCTCGTCGAGTCGCATGTACACGAGCAACGCAGCGTTTATCAGCAAACGCTCACCAGGGCGCGCTTTCACCTCCGCGGAAACGATCCGCACCATCTCGGGGTGCACGATCCGCTCCAGCGCTTCCAGACGTTCTCTGTCACCGAACACAATTCGGCCGAGCGCCTGTCGATCGATTTCCCCGCCGCCGCCAACGATTCCGGAGCCGAACTCAACTACTACATCCTCCTTGCGTCGAATGAGCGCTTCATGTCCGACGCGGTCGACGTCAATATCCGAGAAACCGTACCGCTCGACGAGGCGCCCGGCCACTTCGTTCTTGCCGGAGCAGTATGGGCCTGCGATACCGACCACCATCAGTGGAAGTCCCCCCAGCTGTATCCGCTCTCGATACTCACCCGCAACGGCAGGTCGAGCTCGACTGCGTTCGGCATCTCCTCTTCGAGGATCGAGCGCACTGCGGCCTCTTCGTCAACAGGGCACTCGACCATGAGCTCGTCGTGCACCTGGAGGATGAGGCGCGCACGCAACCGCTCACGCCGGAGTCGACCGTCGACCCGCAGCATGGCCCGCTTTACGATATCCGCCGCACTGCCCTGAATCGGCGTGTTGACCGCAACGCGCTCGGCCCCCTGACGCTCAGCGCGATTCCGGCTGTTGAGCTCCGGGAGCGAGCGCCGATGCCCGAGCATTGTTTCGGTATAGCCGCGCTCTTTGGCCCGTTCGACACACTCCTCAACGAACTCCTTGATCCGGCTGTACGTCGCGAAGTACTTCTGTATGAACTGATCGGCGTCTTTACGCGGAATGCGCAGCTCGCGACTCAGGCGGAAGGCGGACATACCGTACATCACCCCGAAATTGATTGTTTTTGCGATACGACGTTGCTCGGCGGTTACCGCTTCGGGATCGACGCCGAAAATCATCGCACCGGTGGCACTGTGGACATCCCGTCCCTCGCGGAAGGCGGCCGCCAGTCCGGGATCACCCGACAGGTGACCGAGTACTACGAGCTCTATCTGCGCATAATCCGCGCTCACGAACACATTTCCCTTCGCCGGCACGAACGCGCTGCGAATACGCCGTCCCTCTTCTTCGCGAATCGGGATGTTCTGTAGATTCGGGTATCGACTCGACAGCCGCCCGGTTGCGGTTCCGGTCAGACTGAAGCTCGTATGAATCCTCCCGGTCTCCTCGTTGACAAGTTTCGGCAGGGCGTCGACATAGGTGTTCTTCAGCTTGTTCAGCGTTCGATGACGCAGGACACGCTCCGGAACCGGATCCTCGGCGGAGAGCTCTTCGAGCACGGACGTATCGGTCGAATAGCCGGTCTTCGTCTTACGAATCGGCTTCAGCCCACGTTCTTCGAAGAGCACGTTCTGCAGCTGTTGCGTCGAGTTGATATTGAACTCGCGCCCGCAGAGACGGTATATCTCCTGCTCGATTCTCCCGAGCTCCTCGACAAGCTCATCCGAATACCGCTCGAGCGCCTCCGTATCGACGCCAATACCTTCGCGCTCCATCTCGGCCACGACACGAACCAGCGGCATCTCCAGCTCATCGGCGAGCGGGCTCAGCCCGTCCTCATGCAACCGCGCTTCGAATACATCGGCAAGCCGGAGCGTGATGTCGGAGTCCTCGGCGGCGTACCGCGTCGCCGTGTCGAGATCGACGCTCTCGAAGGTTTCGCGCTCGCCACCACGCGGCGCTTTCGGCACCACATCATCGTAATGGATCGTAGTATAGCCGAGGAAATTGAGCGCGAGTTTGTCCATGCCGTAGCTGCTCGCCGTCGCATCGATAAGCCAGGCGGCGACCAGCGTATCGAACAGCGTTCCCCGCATTTCTACGCCCCACCGCGCGAGGACCTTGTAGTCGTATTGAAGATTCTGGCCGATGATGGTGACACTCTCGTCGCCGAGGAGCCGCTGCAATCGCTGCCGCACCTCCGCTTCGTCGAGCGCGGCGCCGCCGGGGCCGCGTACCGGAATATAGCAGCCGTTACCGGGCTCGGTGGAAAGCGAGAAGCCGACCGGCTCGGCGACCATTGCATCCAAGCCGTCGGTCTCCGAGTCGAACGCGAACCGTTTTGCCGAACGCGCCGCCTCGACCCACCGGTCGAGCGCGTCGAGATCGAGCACACACTCATATTCGCCGTCGATCGCACCGAGCCGGGCGGCGAGACGGTCGGATTCGCGATCGGTGGAAACCGCGCCGGTGCGAGATACGTCGGTAGGAGATGCCTCGGACTCGCTCGACGCGGTTTCATCGGCGCCGGCGCTTCCGCTACCGCCCCCGCTGGTACCACCCCGACCGCGACCGCTCGTATCGATCCGCGCTCGCAGTTCCCGCACAATGCTCGACATGCCCTGCTCTTCGAAGAACGGAATCGCGCGCCGGTAATCGAGTGTGGACGGCACGTCGAACTGTTCGAGGCCGTCGCCTACGGGGGCGTCCAGGGCGAGCGTCACCAACCGTCTGCTCTCGTAGGCGCTGTCGCGTCCTTCGGTCAGCTTTCTGCGCTGACTATCGCTTGTAATGTCGTCGAGATGCTCGTATATGCCGTCGAGTGTCTCGTACTCTGAGAGGAGTTTCGCCGCTGATTTCGGCCCGATACCCGATACGCCGGGCACGTTATCGGAACTGTCGCCGACGAGGGCAAGGTAGTCGACGATCTGCTCCGGCCAGACACCCCACTTCGCGTGTACCGCCTCCCGGTCGAGCTCGCTGAATCCGCTGTTCTCGGGCTTGAGTACCGTCACCGGGCCTCCGACGAGCTGAAGCAGGTCCTTGTCGCCGGAGAGCACCGCGGCGTGCCGTCCCGCATCACGGCATCGGGTGCACAGCGTGGCGATTACGTCGTCGGCCTCATAGCCCTCCGCACGCACCATCGGTACGCCGAGCGCCTCGAGGATCGATTCGATCACCGGAATCTGCGCCGTAAGCTCTTCGGGAGTACTGTCTCGCGTCGCTTTGTAGTCGGCGAACTGCTCGTGTCGAAACGTCGGTCCTTTCGAGTCGAGCACGACAGCGAAGTGTCTCGGCTCATACGACTGCAGAAACTGGAAGAGCGAGCGGAAAAACCCGAATATAGCCGAAGAGTTCTCACCTTTGGGATTGCGCAGCGGGCGTCTGATAAATGCGAAATAGCTTCGGTATACGAGGCTGTAGCCGTCGAGGAGATAAAGCGGTTCGGACTTCATACCGCATTATAGCGTCGTTTCGGGGTGTGCATCAGCCGGTTGGAGTCCCGCCGCCGGGGCCCCCTCAGCCGGCGAAATTCACACCACCGCCGGAGGCCGGGCGTCCCTGCAGCCCTTCCTCGGAGGGAGCCGAGTGAGTCGTAACGATCTGGACCCAGGCGGTTCGAAGCTCGTTCATCATTCGACGTACCGCTCTCAAGCGGGCAGGATCCTTCTGCATGTTTGCATCCGTGAGCTCGCTATGGAAGTAACGGTACAGGTCGAAGAGTGTCTGCGCGAGCTGTCCACCCTTTTCGAGATCGAGGCCGACGGTCAACTCGGTTATACACTCCTGAGACTTTACAATCGCGTTATGTACCGTGTCGAGCTTCCTGGTATCCTGGTCGAGCAGCGATACCGCTTCGTCCAGTTGCTTAATCACCTCATCGTAGAGCATTACGATCATCTGGCCCTGTCCCGCGGTACGGATGCGAGTCTCCCGATAGGCATTCAACTGACTGCTGCGTGCATCATAGCTCATAACGATCTCTACCCCTCCAATACATTCCTATCTCGCCCGTTCGATCAGTGTTGACACCGGTACGACCGAGTACCCTCGGGAAACAAGCGAGTTGAACAGCACATCGAGTCTCTGAAAGAGATAATCCGGTCTCCCTCCGACCGGTGTATCCTCTCCGGGAACTCCGAGGGTAACATCGACGATCGAACCGGGCTTCTTTCGGTCGATAATGCGCTCGATGAGCTCCGCGGTCGGACGATAGAGCGGATCGATTCCTTCAGTGACAAAGCGCGCGGCGCGATCGAGTGAATCGACATCTCGACCGACGTACTGGTATCCGGCGTCCTCGGCGACATCCAGTACCATTCCACTCGTGTTATAGTACGGTGCGTGCCAGAGCAGGCTCAGCTCGTCACCGGTGATCCCGAAATACAGGTCTTCGGCATCCGCAAGCCCCTGTCGCACGAATCGTTCGGTGACGCCGATCGCAGCATCCGTGAGATCGAGGTATGACGAGAAGAGATTTCCCACCTCGTGCCCCGATTCCGCAATAGCTTGTGCGGCATCCGGATTGCGCCGCAGAAAATCACCGTTCACGAAGAACGTCGCTTCGAACGAATACCGGTCGAGTGCCCGGAGCACATCCGTGAGCCCATCACTTCCATGCACAGCATTGACCACCAGCGCCACTTGCCGCCCGCGTACTCGTGAGCCGTGGGAGAAGGTCCGGAAACTCACCGGCTCGTCCTCTTCGGGGAACGGCTCGTAGCGCTGCTCCGGGAACGCGAGCAGCGGAGACGTCTCAACCGCCTCGAGTCTGCGCACGAGTATATGATTCCGGTAACTGCGCGAGGAGAGTGTATCGAGATAGACGCGATAGCGATCGTCAACGGTCGCCGGTTCGGCGAATTGTGCACCGGAATCACGAATATCGAACTCGTCCTCATTCACCGTCGCAGATAGCTCGTTTCGCACCAATTGGATTCGCCGCCGTTCGGGGTCGAATCCGACGCGGTCTGCCTGGGTGAATCCGAGAATGCGCCTGTCGCCGCGTGTAAGGGACAGCACGCTCAGTACCGAACGGTCGGCCATAAAAAGCTGTTCGTTGTCAATCCACCGAGTCGTGATCGGACGATCGGCCGGGAACTCACCCGCGCTACGCCAATCGTCATGCCGGCGAACGATCACACGGTCATCGGTACGCAATGCAATATGAGCTCCGTCGGGCGACCGGGATATTTCGCGTGTCTCCGCGTCCGCCTCGAGCCTGGTGAACGTCAGATCCTCAAGAGATTCGTCGACGACGATCCGCCGGACGCTTCCGATCGTCTTCCCCTCGCGCTCAGTAGAAACGAGTACGGTAATGACATTGTCGCGTGACCACAGAACCGTTTCGACGCTACTCTCCGACGGAAGATGCAGCATCGGTAACCCACGCGCCGGTTCGTCGGTGCGTCGACCGCCGATCATCGAGAGAAAGAGCTGTCGGCTGCCGCGGTCGATCAGGATCAGATCCGAGTTCGGCCCGACCCAGAACTGGTCGAATGCCGCATCGAAGCTCATCGGCAATCTTCCGACAACCTCGGCCTGATCGATCACGTTGCGATAGAGACTTCGTGTGAACAGCTCGCTGGTCTCCAGGCGGTGTACGAGCCGTCCCTGCACGACATAAAGCCGGTTATCGTCGGACCATCGGGCGTTTCGTATCGACCCGTGACCGATCTGGCGATACGACTCGTCGAGCAACCGGCCTTCCCGGAATCGCTCCACCTGAAAGGAAAAGAGCTTCCCTCCGTGCGAGTACACGAAGTGCCGGCCGTCGGGAGAGAAGCGTGCCGGTCGGTCTCGATAGCTACGTTCGACACGTTCGGCGACAACGTGTTCCTCGCCGCTGGTAGTATCGCGGAGCACGAGCGAAGCATAGCCGGGCGATGATTTGATCTGCGTGACCACATACCGGCCGTCCGGCGACGCCACTGTCGGGGTGAGCAGACCGGTTCGGATTTCCTCGCCCGACGCCAGCGGCGACATCTGCTCGAGCTCGGTAAACGAGCCTGTTCGCGGGTCGACACGGACCGTCGTCAGGCGGTTACGGACCTGAACCTGACCGAGAGCGGGCAGATATACGACGTCCTCGGGGAAGAAGGTAAGCGGGCGAACGGTTCGGGCATCCAGATCAGCGCGTACGGCGGTTCTATAGCGGCCGAGTTCGGCCGCATCCGTGCTCACCTGAAACACAAGATCGGAGTGCGGGCCGAGGTCGAGGTCGGAGAACACTACCTCGGCAGCCGGTGCAACTGCCGCGAGAGCGAGCACGAGTAGACCGTGAATGGCGCACTTGAGCTTCTTCGACATCGTCTTCCCTAGAATGTCGGTCCCCGGGCCCGTTCCTTTATCCCTTTTCGGCCGGAGAACCGGAAACGGCGCCGGCCAGGAGCTGCGTGAGCTCGGCATCGAGACGATCGAGGCGCTCGAGCATGCGTTCGTAACGGGCGAGAGGTCCGTGAGCGACCATCCGCTCAATCTCGGTGAACGGCTCGTCGAGAAGAAGATCGAATTCGGCAGGGCACGTGCGTTCCATGGCGTTCTTCTATAAACTATATGGACGCACACGATAGTCAGCAAGGCCGAGATGGCCCCATCGGAATACGAAATGAATGTAGTCTTCCTCGATACCGATACGATTGGAGCGGATATCTCCCTCGAACAGCTCGAAGCGTCCGGTCCGCTCAAATGCTATGGACGAACGAAGCGCGATCAGACCACCGATCGCATCGCAACGGCCGAAATAGTCGTAACGAACAAAGTGGTAATCGGAGCGGAGGAGATGGACGCCGCTCCCTCCTTGAAGCTCATCGCACTGACGGCGACCGGGGTGAACAATGTCGATATTGATGCGGCCCGCCGGCTCGGTATTGCGGTGGCGAATGTAGCCGGTTACTCGACCTCAAGCGTGGCGCAGCATACCTTCGCCCTGCTCCTGTCGTTACTCGGTCGCATCGCGTACCACGACTCCTTTGTGAAGAACGGCGACTACAGCAGCTCGGAGCTCTTCACACACCTCGACGCTCCCTTCACCGAAATCGAGAAAAAGCGCTGGGGGATAATCGGCCTCGGTGCTATCGGCCGCGCCGTTGCGCAGCGGGCGGAGGCGTTCGGATGTGCGGTGAGCTACTTCAGCGCATCCGGTAGGACCGACGAGCCGCGCTATCAGCGACTCGATCTCCCCGCACTTCTCGGACGCAGCGACATCGTATCGGTGCACTGTCCTCTCACCGACCGCACACGCGGATTGATCGGGCCCAATGAGCTCGAGCGGATGAAACCGGAAGCCGTCATCCTCAATCTGGCCCGCGGGGGAATAATCGATGAAGCTGCCCTCGTGGCGGCGGTAGACGCCGGTCGAATCGCGGGCGCTGCCGTCGACGTGTACGAGACCGAGCCTCCCCCGGCATCCTCGCCGTTGCTCAACGCTCGCAGACCGGAACGCCTCGCATTGACCCCGCACACCGCGTGGGCAAGTTACGAGGCACGTGTCCGTCTAATCGGGGAAGTTGCCGCCAATATCCGGGCGTTTCTCGACGGTGAACGGCGAAACCGGGTTGATTAGTGCTTAGCGTGCCACGCGGCGTCTGAAACAGTGCCTCATGCCGCGGAGGTACGGGCAAACGCTTCTCGTGCTTGTTTGCCGAACTCCCGGCTGCCGGCTTTCAGAGCAGCTCCGCGGCGAGCTCGGCGAGGCGACTGCGCTCGCTGCGGTGAAGCGTGACATGTCCGAACAGATCCTGACCTTTGAACGCCTCGATCAGGAAAGAAAGCCCGTTCGAGCTCGCGTCGAGGTACGGGCTATCGATCTGGTACGGATCGCCGGTCAGCACGACCTTCGTGCCGTCTCCGGCCCGGCTCACGATCGTCTTTATTTCGTGAGGTGAGAGGTTCTGTGCTTCATCGATAATGATGTACTGCCCCGGCAAACTCCGACCTCGAATGTAGGAGAGCGCTTCCAGCTCGATAACGCGGTTGGAAATGAGCTGATCCACCGTTTTCAGCGTCTGTCGCTTGTGAACACTCGTAATGAACTCCAGGTTGTCGAAAAGCGGCTGCATCCAATGGGACAGCTTTTCGTTCTTCGCGCCGGGAAGATATCCAATATCCTTCCCGAGGGGAATCACGGGTCGGCTGACGAGAACCCTGTTGTACCGCTTGTCATCGAGGGTCATCCTCAGCCCCGCGGCAATGGCAAGGAGCGTCTTTCCCGTACCGGCCTTCCCGATCAGCGTAACGAGGCTTACCGATTCGTCGAGGAGGAGATCGAACGCCATACGTTGCTCGGGGTTCAACGGTCGGACTCCGGCTACAGCAGGCATCTTGTAGTCGACAAAGCGCAATCGGTGCTCCTCGGAGTCGTATCGGGCAATCGCAACGTCCTCGCTACCGCTCCGATGGAGCTGAAAGAAGTGGTTCGGGGTACATTCATCATTCCAGGCTACGCTGCCCTCGCTTCGCAGCTCGTCGAGCAGTTCCTCGCGTACATCGAGATCGGTGGAACCGGAGTAAAGCTTGTCGACATTGACCTTCTGCTTCTCATAATCAACCGCCTTAATGCCGATTGCCGTCGCCTTTATACGGGCGTTGATATCCTTCGAGACGAAGAATACCTGGTTACCTTCCTGTTGCAGCTGGTACGCTGTCAGGATTATGCGGTTGTCGGCCTTCTCCGGATCGAGGTCCGCAGGTGGAGTCGCCGAGTTCGTCAGAACGACGCGGAGCACCGATCCGTTGTCCATCTTGACGCCGTTTTGCAGATTCCCGTGACGTGCGATGCTGTCCATGAGCCGAATCGCTCGGCGGGCGTTTCGACCCCGTTCGTCGGAGTAGGTCTTCAGACGATCGAGCTCCTCGAGAACCCAGAGCGGGATCACGACCTCATGATTGCGAAAACTGAACATCGCGTCGGAACGATGAATGAACACATTTGTGTCGATTACAAAGCACTTATGCACGTGGCGCGCCATGAGCTATCCCTCCGACGGTCGAGACCACGGTGCACGACCGATATCGCGGCGCACGCCATCGTACGATCTGGTTCCGTCGTCGCGACTTCGTTGATACGACCAGTATGAGCGACGGAACAGATCGTATTGAACCGCCGCCTGTTGCTCGAACATGAGTGCTCCGGATATAACGCGGCAACCGGCGCGCTCCGCCCGGCTCATAAGCATTGTGGTTGCCGGAGTATACACGATATCGTACACCACTTCGCTACCGTCGAATCGATAGTGCGGAATCGGATCACACTTCTCGTTCGGCTCCATGCCGCAAGAGGTTGTTTGCACGATCAAACTCCGGAACCCGGCGATATCGGAGCTCGACTCCGGAAGTGCGCCGGAGCTCGCGCGCCCCGGACGCACCCCTGCCCGCGTCGACTCGATGCGCTCGGCGGCACGATTCATGTCGGACGCAAGCGCCTCGGCGCGCAAGACGGTTCGATTCACGATCAGTACGTCCATTCCACGCGAGACGAGCGCATACGCAACCGCACGTGCCGCTCCTCCGGCTCCCACGATCGTTGCAGCGTCGATCGCATCGAGGTACGGTCTCAGCGGCTGCAGAAACCCGGGTATGTCGGTGTTCGTTCCCAGATATAAGCCGTGCTCCCGAATGAGCGTATTGCAGGCGCCGGTTTCCTGCACCGCATCGTCGGTGCGATCGGCGAGTTCTGCGGCCGCCGCCTTGTGTGGCACCGTAACCGAGATTCCGTGGAGCGGAAGGGTGCGTGCAATCGACATGAAATGTCCGAGATCGTCGACACGAAACGGCAGATACACGGCGTCGAGATTGTCGCGTTGAAAGCGCGAATTATGGTACTCCGGCGAGCGCGAATGCGCGATCGGATCACCGACCACTCCGAACAGCGCGGTCTGTTCGCCGATTCGTCGGAAGCCGAATCGTTCAACGAGCGTGCGGGGGTCCACTTGTCCCGGCGCGGCCTGCACCGCGCCTCGAGCGGAGGTGTATGTCCAGGCGCTTCCCAACCGGCCGGCAAGAAGCCTCGTCATCAGCCCGTATTCGCCCATACCGAGGACAATGTGTCTGCCCGGAGCGCGGTGAGCCACACTTTCGACGAGACGGGCTACGTCCTCCATGCCCGAAACCGCCACAGCGAGCTTTGCCAGGGCTCCGCCACGCGAGAGACGATCGAGGATCCGACCCATATTGTCCGGGAGCGACTCGAAACAGTGAATGCTGCGGATTATGCCGACCCCGCGTTCACGCGCGGCAATCTCCAGCTCATCGGAGAGATCGTCTTCGAGATCAATCCAGTCGGATGCACCGTCGAGCATATCACGGAGAACTCTTCGCCGCTCGCGCTCATCGCCGCTCCATGCACCTCCATCGGAGGGCCTCCGACACGTTACGATCAGTTGAACGCCGGGCAGCATCTCCGCAAGCCGGGCCGGATTGCTGCATACCGCGTCGAGCGCTGCGGCGGAAAGAAGATCGAGCCGGAGCTCCACCAGGTCGATGCAGTCGCGGTAACGGCGAACATATTCCCGATTCTCTTCGATTGTCTTCCCGGTCAAACAGAGACAGATCAACGGCTCGTACTCCCGAAACGTTCGCCGCTAATAGTCGGCTCGATAAATGTACGTGTCAACAAGGCGGTCGCTCTCGAAGAACGCACGCACTCGAACCGGAAATCCGTGGTCCCCGAGCTCGAAGACGGCACTTTCACCGTTCTCGTAGACCGCAGGCCCAAGCTCGTACAGAACGTCGCGCCTCGAGCTGTTCGGAGGTAAACCGAGCACATATTCCTCGCTACGCTCGTCGTAACGCACCTGCCAGACCCGGTTATCGTGAAAATAGATGTAGCGGAAATCATCATAAAAGAAGACTACGGAAGCAAGCTCAACTCTCTTCGAGCGCGCGACATAGACACGAGCGGGACCGCCGAGCTCCTCGATTACCTCTGTTGGTTCGAGGCCCAGCAGAGATACATCCGGGTACACGGACGTGCCAATCGCGATCGCTGCGAATGCAGCCAACGTCAGAACCCGTACTGCATTGCTCATTGCTTCTTCTCGACTCCGACTTGACCGTCCGATCTCCCGGTTGGTTCGGTGACACCGGACTTGAGATTGTTCGTTCTCAACACGCGTTCGAGAGCTTCCCCCCCGATCGGCTTCGAGAAATAGAAACCCTGCATCAGGTCGCATCCGAAATCCCGCAGTACATCAACCTGACATTGCCGCTCGGTGCCTTCGGCGAGTGCCTCGAGACCGAGATTGCGACTCATCGATATGATCGCTTTCACGATCTGCCGGTCACTTTCGTCGTCACAAATACCATCAACGAAGCTCTTATCGATTTTCAGGACATCTACGGGGAAGTTCCTCAGATATGCCAGCGAGCTGTAACCGGTGCCGAAGTCATCGATCAACAGCGATATACCGAGATTCCGTAACGCGCGCATATTATGAACAGCAAGCTCGGGATCCGCCATGATCAGACTCTCGGTCAGCTCGATCTTCAGTGCCTCCGGAGCAAGTCCGGTAGCCGCTAGCACTCCCTTGATACGCGATGCAAGATCGCGCTGTTTGAACTGCAGGGGCGAAATATTTACCGAGAGGCGGAAATCGTCGTGACCGGCACTCCTCCAGGTTGCCAGCTGCAGACACGCCTGGAACATCATCCACTGTCCGATAACCCTGATATCGCCGTTTTCTTCGGCAATCGGAACAAAACGACTGGGAGATATCGTGCCGAGCTCTCTCGTGCGAAGCCGAAGTAACGCCTCCGCACCGACTATCCGGAATTCCCTGTCCACAATCGGCTGATACTCGATGAAGAAGCCGCGAAAGCCGTTCTGCATGGATCGGCCGATTGCGCGCTCGATCTGCCGTCGCTCACGCACGAGACTCCCCATCGCCGAGGAGTAGGTTACCGCCGTCTCGCCGGTTTCTTCGGCGCGATCGACTGCGATAAACGCTGCCTCCAGAAGCTGATCGAGCGACTTGCCGTCGCGTGGATAGAGGCTGAGACCGACGGTACAGCCGAATACGATATCCTCCGCCGGCGGATCGTGCGCCATCGACACCCGCGCGTTCACCTGCCGACCGACTTCCAGCGCTTCGGCTTCCGAACGAACACCGTGACGGAAAAAGAGGAACTCATCGAACCGATCGGACTGAAAGAGATCGTCACCGATAACCGCCCGAATTCTCAGCGTGGACTTGAAAAGCAGCGCGTTGCTCCGGTCTCTGCTAATGCGGATGTGTCGATACTGGCTGTCCAGACGAATAACTCCGATAACGGTGAAGCCGGATCCATTCGATGTGCTCGATTGCAGCAGGGCGCTGAGAGCGCGGACGAAGCGGCGCCGAATCGGTAGACCGGTCTGTGGATCGAGGCTCATCAGTTCCTCGAATTCCTCCAACCGGGTTTCGAGCTTAGTGCATTTGTCCCGGAGCTCGCGGTTCTCGCGTGTCAGCCCTTCGAGCTGCGAACGCAAACGCGCGACTTCGGTTTCAGAGGCTGAGCGGTTCTCGAAATCCACAAACTACCACTTCCGACGGTTCTTTTTGATGTAGCCACTATACAGGCTGTACCCGCAGTACACAACGAGCTGCGTGTGCTACACCTCTTCGCTGCGAACACTCAACCCGGTGAACTCACTCATCTGCTCGGCAACTACCCATAGCTCCGCCAGGTCGGTGGATTCCTCTATCAGTTCCGGACGCGTCTGCTCCGATTCGAGGTAGAGTCTGCCGAGCTCCCTGCGTCGCATCCCGAGCCCGCCGCGTCCGAATCCGACCAGATTCGGTCTCTGGTTCGCCGGCGTAGTGCGTGCGCCTCGAAAGAGCACTATGCGACGCACGAGCATACCGGTCAGATCGGGGAACCGGTACTCTCGTCGCGAAAGGATAAGGCCGAAGAACCGTTTGACCCGCGTAACGACACCGGCATGTCGGTCGAGCACCGTCTGTACGTTCCAGCCCGCGGCGCCGAGCGCAATGGCAACAACGACAAGGTAGAATACCGTACCGGCGTGCAAACCGGCAGCGAATAACGGTTCCACACCACCACTGAAAAGACCTGCAAGGAGCACCCCTGAAATGACGCCGTAGAATGCGCGTCGCAACGGACTTATCTGAATCCGCAAGCAATCTGGAGAAACTCGATTGACCGACAACCGTGAACGAACCGAAGTCATACTTCGTACCCCCTAGTCGTTCGGCGGGTTATGACACGCTATTCGGTGCCCAGCCCGATCCCGACCGAGCTCGGGCAGTATTTTATCACATGGATCGATCCTGTGTGGACAGCGAGGATGGAATGCGCAACCCGAAGGAGGATTTATCGGACTCGGCACGTCACCTTCGAGTATCTGCCCCTCGACCCGGATATCCGGATCGGCTACCGGAATCGAGCTGAGCAGGCTGATGGTATAGGGATGTCGCGGAGACTGGTACAGCTGTTTGGAGTCGGCGAGCTCCACGACCTTACCCAGATACATTACCGCCACACGATCGGAGACGTACTGAACCACACTCAAGTCATGCGCAATGAAGAGGTATGCCAGGTCGAAATCATCCTGGAGCGAAATCAGAAGATTCAGCACCTGTGCCTGGACGGATACGTCGAGTGCGCTTACCGGCTCGTCGCACACGATCAGCTTTGGTGTGAGAGCAAGCGCGCGGGCAATTCCTATGCGCTGCCTCTGTCCGCCGGAGAACTCGTGCGGATAGCGATTCGCCGCGTTCTTCGGTAATCCGACTTTGTCCAGGAGCTCATTTACCCACCGATCGAGCGTTCTACCACGGTGGGTTCCAAACGTATACGGCCCCTCACCGATCAAGTCCTTGACGACCATCTGCGGGTTCAGGCTCGCCCATGGGTCCTGAAAGACCATCTGGATCTCTTTCCGCGCCTGCTGCATACGCGCGGCGGGCATACTCAGAAGATCATACTCGGCCGCCTTCCGATCCGCCACCGCTCTTATCGTGCGTATCTTCTGTTTGAGCTCGCGGATCTTGCGGGACTGTCCGCGGGCACTGCCGTTCTCGAAAACGCTCTGCAGTTCGGCCTCGATCTCCTCGCGCTCTGCATCGCGTGCCTCTACCTCGGCGACGACGTCCGGATCAGCTTCCAGCCAGATACGGCCGCTGTCCGGCTGGTAGAGACGAAGCAGACAGCGGCCGACGGTCGTCTTGCCGCACCCGGACTCCCCGACGAGCCCGAGCGTTTCTCCCTTGCGAATCTGGAGGTTCACCCCGTCGACCGCCTTGAGCGGAATCGACTTGGTCGAGAACACATTTGCCTTGACCGGAAATGTTTTCCGCAGTTTCCTAATATCGAGCAGACTCTTGTCAGTCACGTTCAACTCACCCCGTCCCGTTTACTCTCCTTGCGCTCTTCACGGGCCCGCTTCGACTCTCGCTTCTTGCGATCGTGCTCCTGAAGCTTCGCAATCCGGCGTCCGGCAGCGCCGAGATTACGCATCTTTCGTTCCCGGACCTCTTCGTGATGCAGATAGCAGCGCACTTTGTGGCCGGGCGCGACTTCGACCATGTTCGGTTCGGCTTCCCAACAGCGCTTCATGGCGTGCGGACAACGCGGTGCAAATCGGCACCCACGGGGGAAGCGACGCGCATCCGGCAATGTACCGGGAATCGCCTGAAGAAGACGCCTTGTACCGTCCTCGTTCAATTTCCCCACGCCGAGAACCGGCACAGAACCAAGCAGGCCTTGTGTGTACGGGTGCAACGGATTCTTGAATACCTCCTTAACCGGAGCGTCCTCGACCGCAACGCCGGCATACATGACCATGACGCGGTCGGTGAACCCGGCGATCACCGCGAGATCGTGTGTAATGAAGGCGATACTCGTGTCCTTCGCGTCTTTAAGCTCACCCATCAACCGCAGGATCTGCGCCTGAATCGTAACATCGAGTGCCGTCGTCGGCTCATCGGCGATCATGACCGACGGCTCGCACGCCATCGCGATAGCGATCATCGCACGTTGTCGCAGGCCGCCCGAGAGCTGGAACGGATACTCGTGCACGCGCTGGTCAGGATCCGACATCCCGACCATTTTGAGCAACCGTGCTGCTTCGCTGAGCGCCTCTCTTTTCTCGATGTCACGGTGGAGACGCAGAACCTCCGATATCTGAAAACCGATTGTGTACACCGGATTGAGGCTCGTCATCGGCTCCTGAAAGATCATCGATATTTCATTGCCGCGAAATCCGCGCATCTTCTCTTCCGGTAGCTTAACCAGATCGGTGCCCTTCAGGTTTACCTCTCCGTCGACTATCTTTCCCGGCGGGTCCGGGATAAGTCGCATGAGCGACATCGAGGTTATTGATTTCCCGCAGCCCGATTCTCCGACGATGCCGAGCGTTTCTCCCTTCGCGAGCGTGAAATCGACGCCGTCAACGGCCCGAATGATATAGTCGTGCATGAAGAAGTACGTAGCGAGGTCGTTGACTTCAAGGACATATTCCATACGGTGATCGCTCCTATGGCGAAATCTGAGAGTATCCGTACTCGTGTTCAGTCGCCCCGAGAGTGTGTCGAACTCCTGACCTCAGTGTTTGCTGCGCGGGTCCACGGCGTCACGGACACCATCGCCGAAGAAGTTCCACGCCAATATCGCCAGGAAGATGAGAAACCCCGGCCACAGAATCCACGGAAAATCGCGAACCACGCGGTAGTTTCGCGCGACACTCAGCATATTCCCCCAGCTCGCCTGTGGTTCGGTGATTCCGAGCCCGAGGAGACTCAGAGCCGCCTCGCCGAGGATGAACGACGGAATGAGCAGCGTGACCTGAACGATCGAATACGAGAACGTATTCGGCAGCACGTGTTTGCGTATGATCTGCCAATGACTCAAGCCGATCGTGCGGGCACTCATAACGTAATCCTGTGAGCGGATTGCGAGCACCAGACCGCGAATTATTCTCGCGAAACTCGCCCACGCAACGAGGGAGGTAATCGCGACGATCAGCATATAGATCTGCACCGAATCGAGCCCGGGCGGAAACGCCGCCCGCAGCGAGAGCAACAGATAGAGTGCGGGAATCGCGATAATGACCTCACAAAGCCGCATGATAACGTTGTCGGTCTTTCCTCCGGCATAGCCCGCGATTCCACCGAAAAAGAGACCGAGGGCAAAAGTGAGCCCCGCACCGATTAAGCCGACGGTCATCGACACGCGTCCGCCGTGCAGAAGTCGCGAGAACAGATCGCGCCCGTTGCGATCGGCGCCGAACCAGAAAAAGCCGCTGGTGCGTGAGGTGAAAAGGCGCGTTCGTGCCTCGAACAGACCGAGGAAGCTGTACGGAGTCCCCTGCTCGAAAAGACGAACGAAGTTCTTGTTGCCCTTTGCCAGGTGCAGCTTGCGTTCGAGCTCTCGCCCGTCGATCTCAACGGTGTCGATAACGAAGGTCTCGACGACGTCCTGCTCCGGATTGGCTTCAAGCGCCCCGATCCGCTCTCGCAATCTATCGATCGCCTCATGGCCGTCCGGCAGGCGATACTGCCGCTGCACGTTGGAGACGATCTCGTCCTCACGTACCTGCGGGTCGCTGCCGATAGCCGCCCAGTTGTACTGTCTGCGCCCCGGCTGCAACGGAACGGTAACCGCTCGAATGCTGTGCTGCGGAATTACACGATACTGCCGGCGGGCGATATCGGTCTGCATATACTCATACGAGAACGGCCGGAACTCGCGGGATCCATCCTCGTTGTAATAGAACCAGTGTATGTTACTCGGCGGATGGAACGGCTTGCTGCTGTTCGCCCATACCATGTCGTACGGACTCAGAAAGTCGGCGAACACGACGGCGAAGTACAGAAACAGGAGAATGGCCAATCCGAGCCGTCCGAGTGTATGCTTGCGGAATCGGCGCACGTATATCGTCCAGATCGACTCGCCGTGATCGTACCCCTGAATGTCCCACTGCTCGTCTGATACGGTCAGCGCTTCGAGGTCGGTCTCAGGATCACTCGCCGCTCCGAAGGGAGCTCCGCCCATGTTCGCGTTATCGTTCGTGTTATCCGACATCAACCTACCCTCACTCTCGGATCAACAAGTGCAAGTGCAATATCGGCGAGAAGGTTTCCGATGACCAGCAGTCCGACGCCGTAGATCAGACTGCCTACCACAAGATACAGATCCTGGCTGAGCAGCGCCTCCAGCAACACGCTGCCCAGTCCCGGCCACGCTACAACGATTTCCACGAGCGCAGCGCCGCTCATGACGTTCCCGAGCTGAAATCCGAGGATAGTGATCATGGGGTTAATGGCATTCCGCAGGGCGTGCATATACACGACCTTGTTCTCGGTCTGGCCCTTTGCGCGCGCGGTTACGACGTACTGCTCGTTCATGATCTTGAGCATTTCGCCGCGCATAACCCTGGTCAGCGTGGCCATGATGCTCGTGCCGATGACCACAACGGGTATAACCATGTGTCGCGCGATATCGAAGAATTGCTGGGTGGCCGTCATGTGGCGGAACCCGCTGGAGGTCATTCCGCCGAGCGGCAGCCAGTTCCCGGTCGATGAGACGAGATAGAGCAGGAGAAAGGCGAGAAAGAAATTCGGTATCGCCAGCCCGACGAACGCAAAAATCGATACGAACTGATCCTTTATGTTGTACTGGTTGGTGGCTGCGAACACTCCGGCGGGAATGCTCAGAACCCAGGCGAATGCGAGCGAGGTGAGCGAAAGCAAGATGGTATTCGCTGCCCGCTGACTGACAACGGCAAATACCGGGGCTCGATAGGTACGGGAGAAACCGAACTCACCCTGAACGGCGTTTATCACATACTGGTAGAACTGCATGTACCACGGCTGATCGAGTCGGAACTGCTCGCGAAAGCGATCGAGCTGCTCGGGGCGAATGTTGTCGCTGAGCTCCATCTGGGTGAACATGTCGCCCGGTGCGAGTTGAATGAGCGCAAACCCGATCGCGAGCACCGCAAGCAGAACCGGAATCGCCTGGACGAGGCGCCGGATAATGTACATGAGCATCGCCGGGCTGATCCACAGCAGGCGAACCATCCACATGAGCGCCTCGACCACGGCTA
Organism: Spirochaetales bacterium; assembly: GCA_007135605.1. Classification (GTDB taxonomy): domain Bacteria; phylum Spirochaetota; class Spirochaetia; order DSM-27196; family SKKC01; genus SLAN01. The sequence continues at coordinate 23,391 of SLIN01000265.1, forward strand.
TTGAAAAGAATACGCCCGAACCGCGCGATACGAGCACAACAATCAGCACGAGGTCGACAGGTACGGTAAAACGCCAGTTGAACTGCTTCAGAGGATTCATCGATGTGACCTTCAAATCGCGTTAACGCTCGCCCGCCCCGACTACGGAGCGGAGGAACGTAAACGCCGGCAGCGCGCCCGGGAAACCGGACACGCTGCCGTACGTACTGTCTGAATCGCTACGGAAACGAACCCCGACGATTCTTACTGCGTGTAAATCCGCTGCAGAATGTCGGTGATCTCGTAACCGTTGATCGGCTGCGGCATGACGTTACCAAACTCGCTGCCTACGCCCGCCATGACTGCCGGATTGTACGTATACACCCAGGGTACCTGCTCGATCCAGATCTCCTGCAGGCGCTGATATCCGGCCGCACGCTCATCGTCATCGAGCGTATAGTTGGCATTGTAATCAGCGTGCCGTCCGAACCACACGTCGTCGACTTCGCGCTCCCACTCACGTCGCGGCTCTTCCTGCAGCGGCTCGATCATGTGCAGGTTACCGGAGCTCGGATAGACGTTGGCGCCGCTGATCGGGTCGACCGAGCCGGTCAGACCGATGATAATGGCGTCCCAGTCGAATCCTCCGACGAGCTGTCCGACGATCGCGTTAAAGTCGCCCGGCTGGAAATTTACCTCTACGCCGACTTCAGCGGCCTCCTGGGCGAATGCTTCACCGATGCCGACGCGCTGGCTGTTGTCGGAGTTCGTCTGCAGACGGAAGCTGATGCGGTTGCCGTCCGGATCTTGCCGCCACCCGTCGCCGTTGCGGTCGACGTAGTCGATCTCGTCAAGCAGGTCGGCAGCCCGGTCGGGGTTGTACTCGTACGCAGCTTCCGGCGAGCCTTCCCAGTAGAAGGGGCTGAACTGCGGCACGAAACTGTACTGCGGATAGCCGAACCCGAACGCGATGTTGTTAATAAGCGTCTCGCGGTCGACGAGGTGCGCCATGGCCTGGCGGAATTCAAGAGTGTTCATCCACTCGATGACGTGATCGTCCACCGGCGAATCCGGGTTCTGGTTGAAGGTAATGAACTGGGTCGAAGCGGCCGGACCGATGTCGAGCAGCGTTACCCCGAGCTCATCCTGGCGGTCGACGAGTACCGCATAGTCTTCGCCGCGGAACGACGAGCTTCCCGAACCGTAGGCGTCGATCTCACCGGCGAGGAAGCGCTGCAGCGCGGTGTCGTTGTCGGGCACAACCGTGAACTCGACCTCGTCGAGGTACGGCAGCTGGGTGCCGGCTTCGTCGCTCTCCCAATAGTACTCGTTGCGCTCGAGAATCACGCGCTGACCGGGAACGTAATCGGCGACCACGAACGGACCGCTGCTGACGATCGAGTCGACGTCGGTATCTACGCCCCAGTGCGCATTCATCGCTTCGAACCCCTCGTCTTCCAGAATCGGCTCGAGCACGTGGCGGGGGGCCGGTGGGAGGCTGCTGAGCGTGAGCAGACCGGCATACACCTCGGTGACCGAGACGCGCACGGTGCGATCGTCGAGCGCTTCCCATTCGGCAAACTCGTCGCCGACCATCTGTCCGGCGGTCATATTGCTCTCGACATCCGGGTGTGTGACGATCTCCGAGCTGAACACGAAGTCATGCGCGGTAACCGGTTCACCGTCGCTCCAGCGCAGGCCTTCGCGCAGCGTGAACGTTACCGAAAGGTCGTCATCGGCGACCTCCCACCCCTCGGCCATTGCCGGCTCGAACTCGAGCGAGTGCTGGTTTCTGCGCAGCAGTCCCGAATTCAAGTTGTCTGTGATAACCGTAGACGATGTCTCGGCGGCGATCCATGCGTTAAAGGTACGCGGGTCGGTGGTGGTGGCCAGCACCATGCTGCCGCCCTGCTCACCGAGATCCCAGCCGGCATCGTGATCGACGGCTACGAGCCCTTCGAACTGTGAAACGGCTCCCTCTTCATCGACGTCGATAACGTCCGGTTCCTCGGGCGCCCCGCCCGCAAACAGAACGGCAGGTACCAGCAACAGTGCCGGCACTGCCGACAGCAGCGTAAGCTTTCTCATTTATTTCCTCCCTGACGGAATACAGTGGTTGTAAACAGAGGGTATCAGAGGCGTTCGCGTCTGTGCAAGCGAAAGTTGCGAGCGCGTGTCACAATGCTGTTGGAAACGACAAACCATCCTACCTGATCGTGGGCCGCGACTCGTAATCGTCGAATTTTATGTGATTACGTTCCATTTTTCTCTGGATTATTGCGGACAATGTATATTAAGATAACGAAAAACACGGGTAGAGGTATTAACAGCATGACCGATCATATATCGGAAAATACGATACTTCGGCTGGCTCGCTATCTCCGCGTTCTCAATAAGCTTCGCTCCCTCGGATTCGTCAAGGTGTTCTCCAATAACCTCGGTGACGCAATCGGGGTCACCCCCGCGGTAGTCAGGAAAGACTTCTCGACGATCCAGATCCACGGAAACAAGCGTGGGGGATACGCTATAGATCATCTTATCGAAGAGATCTCGCGGATTCTCGGCAAGCGCTCCGACCAGCCGGTCGTAATCGCCGGGTGCGGCCGTATCGGTACGGCTCTCATGGAATACACCGAGTTCTCAAAAGAGGGTATTCAAATCGTCGCCGGTTTCGACTCCGACCCTGAACGGCTGGAGCCCGAAGGCGACATTCCCGTGCTCGACATCTCGCGGTTGCCCGACTTCGTCGTGGAGAACCAGATCCGCGTGGGCATCATAAGCGTTCCCGACAGCGCCGCCGCGGCCGTGTTCGAGTCGATGATGCAGGCGGGTATCCGGGGTTTTCTCAATTTTACAACCGTAGAGCTGAAGTGCGCCGGCAGGTGTCCCGACAGCGTCTGCGAACACGAATGTGTGGTGCACAACGTAAACATCAGTCTGGAAATCGAAAACCTCTTCTATCTCGTGCACTTGAAAAACAGATTGCAGAGTTCATGAGTAGTCAAGCATACTAGGCTGGATGGCAGGACTACCGTGGGTCACCTCAGCGCGAAACTCGCCCGGCGAGGCGGTGAACCGCGCCGAACAGATGGTACTGCGCTACGAGGCCGGGTATACGTACATGCAGGAAACGTTGCTCAACCTCCGGCGAGAGCTCTCCTTCTTTCACGATCCGCTCGAGCAGTCGTACTGGATGGCGCGTGCGGAATTCCTGCTCGGCGGGTTGACGCGCTCGATCGGCGATCGACGCGGCGCCGACGCGTTATTTCAGCGCTCGCTACACTTCGCCGAGGAGGCGCTCGCCCGGCGCGAGTTCAGCGACGGTTTTCGCATACTCGCTGACTCGCTCGGCCAGCTCCTGACTCTTCGTGGGATCCTGTTTCAGCTGTCGAACGGCTTGCGCGCAAGGGATGCTGCCATCATGGCCCTCGAGCTGGACTGGAGCAACCTGCGCGCACACGTCAGCGTTGGAGCGTATTACCTGAACGCTCCCGAAGTCGCCGGCGGCGATGTCGAATACGCTACCACTATCCTCGCGAATGTGATCGCCGATCGCAGATCGAACCAGATCGAACGCTTCCTCGCCTACGGTTTTCTCGCCCTCGGTTACGACGAGCTCGACGATCGGAGGCGGGCTCACGAATCATACCGGGAAGCCGCACAGATCTTCCCCCGCAATCCGTGGCTGACCAGCGTCGCCGACGAGATCGAAGCGCCTCCGTCGTAAGCATGGTTTCACGTGCGTGTGTTTCCGTCCGGCAGCTTCGACGCCCGTTAACAGCCGCAACTCCGCTGTGTCGCGGCCGACGAAGCGTAGTCGAAGCCGAGCCGTTCGCTGATCACCGTATTGCAGCGCTGCAGCACTTCGACCATTCGTATCTGTGCCTCGGAGAGCTCTTTCGTAACCTCGTGGTCGTTCACCGTGTGCTCGAGTGTTCGCAGCTCTGCAACATCTTCCTCAACAAGCGTGCCTTCGCTCTGCTTCGTCCGCAGTTCGTGAACCAGTCGCGTGTACTCCAGCCGCAACGCGTACAGCTCGCTGTTGCTCTCGAACGCCTGCCGCGCCTCGAAAAAGCTGCGGGTGACGGGCTCTTCGCGAACCGTGCCGGCGAACTTATTAACCGCTTCTTTCAGTGCTGCTTCCATACGTTGTAGTCCTTCTCAGTGGCATCCGCACGAAGACGGGCGGACCATTGCTGCAAAGTCTATGCCGAGCTCTTCGCCCATGATTGCGTTCAGCTCTCGTAACTCCTCGACGAGCGCCGTCTGCGAGGCGCGGTATCGAGCGATCGTACTATGTTCGCTCATTTCGCGTTCGAGACGCTCGAGCTCCGCTCCGTCCTGCTCGCGGACACCGCCCCACTGGCCGGCAGCCTGTACGTAGTTGCTGCGGCGCTGGTATTCGGCGAAAAGCGCCTTTGCATTCGCGTCTTGTTGCAACGCTTCGTAAGCCGCCTGATACTCGCGATATGCAGCACCGGCGGCGATGGCATCCGCGTATTGCGCCGCAACCTCCTCGAGCGCGGAGCGTTCGGTCGGTGTTGAGACATTCCCGGCGTTCGTGTCAGTAATTGTCGAGTCGGACATCGATTCCTCCGTAACTACCTCTATCCTTACCCACCCGGCAGACGTTGAACAACCCCATCAACGGTACGCGGTGCACGAGCACCGGATCGGAGCACTCATCGTCGCGGCCTGTCATGCGCGCGTGTCATTCCACTTACAGCGGATGCCGTGCCCGCACCGCATCGGCGACCGCATTTATGGCGGCAGCCTGCTCGCTGTCCGGCTCGGCGAGCACGAAGGGGGTACCGGCATCCCCCCATTGCCGGATTCCGGCGAACAGCGGTATCGCTCCGAGAAACGGCACGCCGAGATCCGCGGCCGCGCGCTCTCCGCCGCCGGTGTCGAAGATATCTTCCCGGTGACCGCAGTTCGGACAAACGTAGTAACTCATGTTCTCGACGAGTCCGGTGATCGGCACATTTACCTTCTTGAACATCTGCTGGGCGCGGTTCGCGTCGGCGAGCGCGAGATTTTGCGGCGTCGTGACAATCACAGCCCCGGATATCGGTAGCGTCTGTACGAGAGTCAGCTGAACGTCGCCGGTACCGGGAGGGAGGTCGAATACGAGATAGTCGAGCTCGCCCCACGCCACTTCCTTAATGAACTGCCCGACCGCACCGCTGGCCATAGGACCGCGCCAGATGAACGGTGCGTTCTCCTCGGCGAGAAATCCGATAGACATGACCGAGAGACCGTGAGCCGAGAGAGGGAGAATCTGCTGCTCCTCGTTGACGCGCGGCTGCTCGTTCACATGAAGCATGATCGGCAGGCTCGGACCATAGACGTCGGCGTCGAGTATGCCGACTCTCGCGCCGTCACGCGCGAGGGCTGCCGCAAGGTTTACGGCGACCGTCGACTTGCCGACGCCGCCCTTCCCGCTCGCCACGGCAATCGTGTACTTGACCGCTTTCATGGAGTCGGGGGTGCCGCCCTCTGCGGCGGCACCCTGTCTCGCGGTGCTCCCGCGGCCACCCGTGCCTCCGGTCGTCCCGGCACCGGCGGCGGTGCTCGAGGGTCCGGCGGCGGCCGCGCCCGACTCCGCCGTATCGCTCCCCTCGGCCGAGCGATAGGCAAGCTCGACCTCGATGTCCTCGACATCCGGAAAGGCGGCACGCAACGCCTTCTCGCAATCATCTCGAAGATCGCGCTTCAGCGGCGTCGGCGGCGCGGTCAGCGTCATGCGCACTTCGATCGCGTTGTCGGAGGTTTCGACCGAGGTCACGTATCCGAGCGACACAACATCCTTTCGCCGGGCGGGGTCCTCCA
>SLIN01000129.1 GCA_007135605.1 Spirochaetales bacterium
GAGTAGACCGGCTTGTGCTTGCCCTGCAGGATCGAGGCAACCCTCGCGGCCACGCGTCCGAGCACCTCCCCCTCTGCGTCAATCACGTACCACGTTCGGTCCACGTCCTGAGTTTTCGCAAAAATGGTTTTCATAGCTGTTTCAACCTTTCAAAGCGCGGCCGGTGGCCGGCCACAGCGTGGAGGGCAAGATTGCCACAACCGGTGGTGACGTGTCAACGACGATCGTGGGAGTCTGCAAGACGATTCGTCGGCGGCTCGCCGGGACCGAAATCCGGCCCCGTCGGGTACCGGTTCGGGGTGTGGCGAGGTGTCAGGGGAAGGCCCCGGCACCACGCCTGCTGTCGATTACGACTGCTTGATCGCCTCCGCCGCTTCCTCGGCTTCTTCCTTCTTCGCTTCGATCTTGTCCTTTATATCGGCAATACCGATGAACACGGCGATCAAACCGATAAACAGCGCGAGAATCGGCACTCCGCCCATCAGGAACTCGAGAACCGGTTCCCACCAGCCGAGCGCCCACGGAAACGGAAGGACGGTATAGACCGCAAACAATATGAATATGATGCCGACTATCAATGCTACCATGTACGGTGGCCTCCAGTGTTCATTATATCGCGCCCTACAATCGGGTATTTTCCCGACGCTGTCAAGCTTTCCGGTACGATTGCTACGCGGCGGTCGCGGCAATCGCGACGAACGGTCTCCCGATTTCAGAGAGCACCGGCTACGTGACTTTGCGGGCGAGCATAACTGCGAACGCGATCGCGAAGAAGGTCATCGGCGCAACGGCGATCACAACCCGGCCGACGCTCACGGTGCCTATCATTACCGCATCGAGGTCCACCGTTCCGAGTATTGCAAGCGCCTCGAATACGAGCGTCGAGTAGTAGACGACCGTCCCGGTGACGATGAGCATCCATGCAACATCACGCGTTCTCGACCAGAGCAGAATTGCGAGAAAGGTAGCAACCGCTCCGACGACCATCTCCGCTCCGAGTGCTACAACCTCTGCGTTCATAGCGTCAGCCCCTCCTCGCGCGCGCGTTCCGTCGCTGCCATCAAATGCGCTCGCTCTCCCTTCGACATATCGGCGGGAACGATACTCGGCTGCAATCGGTCGGGGTTTATGATGACCCCCTCATCGCGAAAGAGCCGGAATAGGCGGCGGTACCGCTCCGCATCCGCGGCCACGCTCGCTTCGAGGTACGGTCCACGGGCCCGCCACACCCCCGTTTTCGCGAGCTCTCCGGCTACACCGACGCCGCTGTGGCCCCCGGCACGAACGACCCGGAAGAGGTCGTACACTGCGCGGGTCACAGACGATATCGGTGCGACGGCAACGAGCTCGCCATCCGGCAGCTGTCGCATGTGTTCGCTGCCGGGCCCGGCCCCGGCCGCCTCTTCGAGCTCCTGCCCGAGAAGCACCGCACAGGCGAACGGCGACGGAAGGGGGAGCACCGGCACGACCCAGTCGGCCGGTGATGCATCCTGCAACAGGAAGGGGCGGGCGAGCACGATCCGGGACGATCCGGCGACCTGCGCCGCGGCGTCGACATCGCCCATTGCCGGATCTACGACCTCGAGCGCCCCGAGACGAGCGCGAATCGTCGCGAACATCCGGTCACTGTTCTCGAACAGCCGCACCGGTCGGGTCTCCGGCAACCAGGTCGCCAGAGCCCGCTTGAGCTTGCGCACCTCGGGTGCGGGAAGCGGCACGGTCAACCCCCGCTGCGCCTTGTTGGCGAACGCCTCGCGATACCGGCCGGCCCGATGACCGAGGAGGGCTGCTCCCCCGGCCTGCCACGCATCGAGATATCGCCTCCCGTCACCGGTATACAGTCGGTATCCGGCGGCACGGCGGATGAGCGGAATCTCATCGAGTAGAGACGGGGCACGCACATTCATCGTTTCGGTCTCTAATCGCCCAGCGATACTCGCTCCAGCGGCGTATAACGCGGAATAAAGGTCGCGGAGGTACCGTTCTCAAAGCGAACGCGCACCATGACATTACGCCCGTGCCTCCAGCGCTTCTGGATAACGCCGACTCCGTAGTCGTCGTGAAACACGCCGGCACCTACCGTAAGGTCTTCGGCCGCACCCCAGTCACCGTCACGATCGCCTGAAGTCTCCCCGTACCCGCCGCGGTCACCTCCGGCGTCCGACATCTCCGATCCGCCGATTGCGCCGCCGTCGCCTCGATCGCGACCGGCAGCAGCGAAGCCCCCACCGGATACCGACTCGGAGGCGAGCTCGAGCAGCTCGGAGGGTATCTCTCCGAGAAAGCGTGACGGTGGAAACTCGGTCAGCCGGCCGTAGAGCCGTCGATAGCGGCAACTTGTAAGGTAGAGCTCGTCCTGCGCCCGGGTGACCGCCACGTAGAAGAGCCTTCGTTCCTCTTCGAGATCCTCCGCACTCTCCTCGCCTCCCCGCGGGAACAGTCCGTCCTCCAGGCCGGTGATAATAACGCGCGGAAATTCGAGCCCCTTCGTGTTGTGCATTGTAATCAGGGTCACCGCATCGGCGTCCTCGGCGGCATCCGCCTCCCTCGCACCGTCGAGCTCGATCATCTCGAGAAACTCGACCAGCCCGTGGCGCCCGCCACCGTAGATGCCTGCAGCATTCACCAGCTCATCGATATTGGCAAGCTTCTGCGTGCCCGCGTACTCGTCCTGCTCGGCATGGTAGCGCTTCAGCCCGCTCTCTTCGGCGACCCGATCGACGAACGCGGCAAGCGACTCGCGCTCCAGCTCTTCTGTGAGATTCGAGATGATGCCGGCAAACGTCTCGCGGGCAGCCTGCGCTTTCGACGTCAACCCGGCTACATCGTGCGAGACCGCGTCGAGCAGCGACTGCCCGCGCTCGAGCGCCGAATGCACGATCCGTCCAACCGATTTCGCTCCGAGCCCCCGCGCCGGCTTGTTGATAATGCGGCGAAAGCTCACCTCATCGCGCGGATTCGCGATGAAGCGAAGGATAGCCAGCACATCCTTCACCTCCTCGCGCTCGTAGAAACGCACCGTGCCGACGATGCGGTACGGAATTCCGGCGCCCATGAGAGCGGTCTCGAAGAGTCTGCTCTGCGCGTTGGTTCGGTAGAGAATTGCGGTATCGCCGGGTCGCTCGTATCTGCGGATGAGGTCGAGGCACAGCTCGACCTCATCCTCGGCGCTCTGCAGCAGCGCGAGCATCGGCTTCGGCCCGTGGTCGCGGTCGGTCCACAGTTTCTTGCCGAGTCTCCCTTCGTTGCGAGCGACCACGTGGCCGGCCACGTCGAGAATCGGTGCGGTCGATCGGTAGTTCTGCTCGAGGCGAACGATGCGGGTACCGGGGAAGTGTTCGTGGAAGGTGAGGATGTTGCGGACCTCCGCACCGCGAAATCGGTATATGCTCTGGTCGTCGTCGCCGACTACGCAAATAAAGGTCTCCGGAGATGCGAGCTCGGAGAGCAGCAGGAACTGGGCGACGTTGGAATCCTGATACTCATCCACGAGGATTGCCCGGTAGCGTTGATGGAAGCGCCGGCGCACCGTCTCGTCGTCCCGCAGAAGCTGCAGCGGCCGCATAATCAGATCGCCGAAATCCACATTCCCGATCTCGCGCATGCGCGCGTCGTACACCTGGTAGATCTCCGCGAGATCTCCGGTGGGATCGACTTCGTCGAGATTGTCATCGGGTCCGAGCGCGTAGTCCTTCGCCCGGCCGATCGCGCGCGCCCACCGGGTGAGCGCGCCCTTGTGCTCGTCCGGATAGAGCGAACGTAACAGCGAGACCGAATCGTCGTCATCGTAGATCGTGAAGCCGGCGGGAAGTCCGGCCGCCTCGTGATTCCGGCGCAGCATCCAGGCGCCGAAGCTGTGAAAGGTGCGGATCATCGCCTGCGAGCCGCCTTCGACGAGCTCGGCCGCCCGCGATCGCATCTCGCCGGCAGCCTTGTTCGTAAAGGTCACCGCGAGAATCGAGCGCGGGTCGAGGCCGCGTTCGGCGATGAGCCACGCGATCTTGTGGATGATGACCCGGGTCTTTCCACTTCCGGCGCCGGCAAGAATGAGCAGCGGCTCGCCCCAATGCGTCACCGCACGGCGCTGTGCCTCGTTGAGGTTCGTCAGATAGTCGGGATCGGATGCCGAACGCGCCATGCGGAGTACTTCCGGAGGCGCCGCTTACCGGGGTGCGACGTCGGGCACGGCCTCGGCGATTACCGGCGCGTCGGTCGATTGCCCGGAGACACCGGTAAACCAATCGGTGAACAGGAATATGCCGCCAACCGCAAGGACGAGCACCACCAGTACGATCAACACGATTCGGCCGACGCCCGAATAGCCGCGCCGATCGAGCAGCTCGTCGATCGGTGCCGGCTGCTCCTGAAGCTGAATGTTGCGGTATAGATGCACGACTTCGTTCGGGTTCAGCCCGAGATACGCCGAGTAGTTCTTGAGAAAACCGATCAGATACGGCTCGCCGGGGAAAACCGAGAAGTCTTCGCTCTCCATTGCGGTAATATAGCGCTTCGCGATGTGCGTATCGCGGGCGACCTGCTCGAGGCTATACCCTTTCTCTTCGCGAGCAGTGCGAAGCTTCTCCGCAATCGATTCCATATCGTCCTTCAGCCGCCGCTCTCGAAGAGGAAGTCCTCGAAGGTGCTCGAGGCCGGGGGCGACTCGTACTCGAACCGAGTATCCGGCAGTGAAACATTCGCCTGAATGTCGATGAAGTCGAACTGAATCGTATCGTAGTCGGTAGTTGTTCCGAGTATGCGCCGAATACGGTAATCCTCATCTATGCTGAGAATAAGCTGCCGGTAGCCCTCGTTCGGCGCGCTGGTATCGAGGCGCAGATTCACTACCTCCGCGTCGGGGCCGACCGATTCGAGACTTCCACTGGTAGCACTGAGGCGAACCCGGTCCGGCGACTCCTGATACGCAACCGAGAAGTTCCTCCGCATGAGAGCGAGCCCTTCCCCGGTGGCAACACCGCCCGGTGTTGCATCCGCCTGCCGGTGGAGTCGCTGACTCAGTGTTGTATTGAGCGAAGGCACGTGGACGCGAAGGTACTCACCATCGCTGAGGATAAACTGTTCTTCCGGCTCACTGAACTCGATGTAGAGGCGATTCGGCGCCTTGTGGTACAGCGTGCCTTCCATGCGGTCGTCCTCGGTGGTCATGACAATTTCGGCGACATAATCATCGAAACCCGCATATTCCTCGGCAACACGCCGTAAGAGCTCCGAAGCGGTACGGATATCCTGACCGAATACCGGCGCCCCGAGAAGAAACAGGCAAAGTGTCACCGTCAGAATCTTCAAAGTTGATTTCATACGCGTATTAGCCCCACTGATTCCGGCGCTTAGTGTAGTATGACCCCGCGCGCCTGTGTCAATATAAGCTTCGATCACTCTCGTTTACGAGCCTTCTGACCGGATCGTCCGAATCCGGTCACGGAGCTCGGCTGCCCGCTCGTAGTTTTCTTCGCGAACCGCCTTGTCGAGCTCTTCCTTGAGTACCGTTTCAACCGGTGCATCGCTCGGTCCCAGCTGCTTGAGCGCCGCCTTGAGATAGTTCACCGATCGTATGCGCTCGAACTGAAACGCCGGGCTTTCGAGGTCCTCCATCGACTCGATATCCTCGATCGCCTCTTCGATAATCGATGCCGCCGACTGCTTCTCCTGACCTTTCATCGCCTTCATCGCGCGCGCCATTGCATTCATGCGCACGATGTAAGGTTTGTATTGTACCACCGCGTCGCGATCCTCATCGCTGTAGCAATAGCTCTCGAACAGCCGGCACATGCGCAGATTGTGCAGCGTATCGGCGGCGACCCGGTCGTAGTCGTTCATCTGGAAGAGGAGGAGATAGCGATAGTAGAAGAGGATGGCCTCGCTGTGCAGCAGATCGCATTCCTCATGCGACAGCTCGAACCCGTCGTCGGTGCCGTGCTTCATTATGTGTTCGGTCACCCGCGATTCCATCTCTTCGAGTACCGATTCCTTCCCGAACGGGCGCTCACCGTCCGGTCGTCCGATGAGCTCATACTGCTCGATTCCGAGCGGAAGTCGGACCTGGAGAACACTGCGCCCGTCGTCGGCCTCGATCACGCGGGTTGTGCTCTCGGAATCGTACGGCCACTCGGCGAGTAACCGCGTCAGGTCTCTGTTCATCGCACTTATAATGTACAGCACCTGAGCCACAACGACAAAGGACCAAATGCCTGCTATTATCGCGCACATATGGACACGAAGGTGCTTTCACTCGGCGGGTCGATTGTGGCTCCGGACAACGTCGACATCGACTTTTTGAAACTGCTCAAGGAGCGCATTGGTGAGTATCTGGAGGAGGATGGTTCGCGCCGCCTGATAATGGTGATCGGCGGAGGGGCGCCGGCACGGCGTTACCAGAATGCACTCGCCGCACTCGCCGCCGATGCTCCGCCCGAGCAGGCCGACCAGGTCGGTATCGCGGCAACACGGCTCAACGGGGAGCTTCTCCGTGGTGTGTTCATCGCCTACGTGCACGATCCGCTGGTTACCGATCCCACCGCCGACTTCGAGTTCACCGGACGCATGCTGATCGGCGCCGGTTGGAAACCGGGCTTCTCGACCGATTTTGACGCTGTCTGCCTCGCCGAACGATTCGGCGCCGCGAGCGTCATCAACCTGTCGAACATCCGAAAGGTGTACGATGCCGATCCGGCCGGCAATCCGTCCGCGAAGCCGCTCGACACGATCAGTTGGGCCGCCTATCGCGAGATGGTCGGCGAGAAGTGGACTCCCGGGGCGAACTCGCCGTTCGACCCGGTTGCCGCCGGGAAGGCGCGGGAGCTGAAACTACGCGTTATCGTGGCTTCGGGCCGGAACCTCGATACCGTCGATGCCATCCTTCGCGACGAACCGTTCGAAGGCACCGTCATCGGCCCGGATTGAGATTCGACAGCAGGTCCCGCTCCTCGCCGGTGAGTCCCCCGGCCAGTAAGCTATACCTGCCGAGCTCCACGAGCGCGAGTCCGCGGGCAAACGGCGACTCCACCCGATCGATCTGCTCGATCGCTTCCGCATATCGACCGATGCGTGAGTAGAGTGATGCCAGTTCCACGAATACCTCGTCACGCCCGCCATCCGCATAGTCGGCGGCACGCTGGGCCGGTTCGACGAAGCGAAGCGCATCATCGGGCTGCTGCAGGTCAAGCAACTCCTTCGACAGCGCAACGTAAAGCAGAGCGCGCTGGCCACTGTCCGAAAGCGCTTCCGTCGCCTCGAGCGCCAGATCTATCCGGTCGACCCGGATGAAGACGCTTGCCAGCCGTTGAAGTATCTGGATGCGCGTGAAATCGTCCGGCACATCATCGACGATGAATAACGCAATTTCTGCGTTCGCCGTCGCGGTTTCGTGCCGTTCGGCGCCGGCGAGCCGGGCGGCGACTTCACTCACAATGTCGGTGAACTGCGCCTCGGTACCTTCAGCTGCTACCACATTCACCGCATCGTCGAAGAGCTGATCGCCTTCGTCGTAGCGCTCATCGGCAAGATGGCGCGAGCCGAGCTCGGTGAGACCGCGGGCGCGAATGGAAGGAAACTCGATCGTAGCAAGCACCCGCTCGGCTTCATCGAAGGCTCCGATCGCCGCAAGATTGTCGACGACCGTGAGGAGCTCGGCCGCCTCGCCTTCCGACCGCGTAAGCACCTCGACTCCGTCGATCTCGCGCAGCGTCCGCCGTACAAAGAGCGCGCTCTGCTCCTCATTGCCGGCAACCGCGAACCGACGCGCGATACTGGAGTACGCCGACGCCTTCTGCCACGGGTTCTCGATAGCGGTTGCCGCCGAGATCGCGTGTTGTACGAGTGTGTCGACCTGCTGACCGAGGCCGGATTCCTGATACTGCCGGGCGACTTCCACGAGCAGGCCCACACGGGCACGGAGATCGCTCACGATATAGATCTGATTCAGTGCGTCGATAAGAATATCGAAGAGCTCTTCGCCGGCGATAAACGATGCGTTGGCGACCTCCTGTAGTACAACGACTCGCACCCGCTCGTCCCCTATCGCGCGCGCGAGATCGAGCGCTTCGCGCAAGAGCGCTCGCGAACGATCGGTTAAATCGATCTCGTGATACTGAACCGCGACCTGGACGAGGATCTCGGCTCGTGCCGCACCGACCTGCTCGGCTTGGGACAGCCGCACCGCGCGAGAAAGCACCTCCGATGCGGGGAGAAGAAGCCCGACCTCGTTATAGACCTCGGCAATCCGCGTGTGCAGAAAGACTCGGGAGAAGATGTCGTCAACTTCTCCGGACGTACGCAGAGCGACTGCAAGAGCGCTGTCTACGTCTCCTTCCACGGCAAGATCCGCCGGCTCGTCGTCCGGAGCGGTCGCACACTGAATCAGAAGTATCAGCATTAGCAGAAAAGCGGTAATGTGAAGCGACCGTAGCATGGATGTTCCGAAAATCGATGGTAGATGAATCCCCCCGCGCGGTCAATGAACGGGGATTCGCGTCCATTGACATTGACGGACGGCCAACCGAGGTGCGCGGAGATAGATGTTTCCGGCGCGCCCGCCGCTTGCACCACTCTGTGTCGCCTGCTACTGTAGCGCCGTCCGTAGAGTCGAAAGCAGCCGGCGTGGCGGAACTGGTAGACGCAGCAGACTCAAAATCTGCCGCCCGCAAGGGTGTGGGAGTTCGAGTCTCCCCGCCGGCATTTTTAACTGCAAATGCTGAAAGCATTTAGGTTATGTGCTATCATTCTTCCTTGATCTTCGGACTGTTGGTCTGAGATTAAGTCTGAGATTATAGGAAGAACGACATGCCCCGTGGTCAAGCACCTTTCAGCCTTCAGAAGCGACCCGCCTCCAAGAAGGAAGCGGAGAAGAAGCGCCGCGGTAAGAAGTACCGCTTCGTGTACTACGCTCAGTTTCGCGATCAGCAAGGAAACTACACCTCGGCCGTTAGTACTGGCGAGAGCTCCGAAGGCGCAGCCCGCGCCTGGACGATGGAGTATCTGCGCAGGGGCAATGTTCCGACCCACCGGGGGAACACGTTTGCCAAGTTTGCCGCCAACTGGTGGATACCCGGGGATTGCCTCTATCTGAAAGAACAGGAAGCCTCCGGCTACAAGAAGTCGCCCAAATACATAGCAGAATCCCGCCGCAATCTGGAAAATCGGCTCCTCCCCTACTTCGGACTTAGGAAGCTCACCAGCATCCGACCGGAGGACATCATCAACTGGAAGCACCAACTCCATGAGAAGGGAGACCCCGAGACGGGTCGGAAGCTCAGCGCGGCGACGATCAACCGGGCATTGGCCACGCTCAAGGTGATGCTGAAGGAGGCGATGAAGCTTGGTTACCTTCAGACGAATCCCGCCGCCGACGTGGGCATACTCAAAGAAGACGCTAAACCGAAGGTACGCTCACCCAGAAGGAAGCGATTAAGCTCCTGGACGAACGGACTATCGACAAGGTCTGGGACGGTAGCTACTACAACTACGTACTGAACCTCACGGCGGCACATACGGGGATGCGGCTTGGGAGATCCTCGCGCTGACTCCGGCCGCCATCAAGAAGGGCGAGCTCGAGGTTAAGCATTCCTGGAACGGTACGGAGTTCGGCCTGGGGGGTACCAAGACGCACCAGAGTCGGCAGGTACCGATCCCCAAGAAGGTGGAAGAACACATAAGGGCGCTTGCAGCCAAGCGGACCGATCCGGGGAGGTGGGACCTGGTCTTTGCCTATCGAGAGGATGGCGCTCCCTTAAGCGACAAGCGC
>SLIN01000102.1 GCA_007135605.1 Spirochaetales bacterium
CCGCTGCCCGGTTCAAGGCCGCTCGCGAATCGAACGGCAACCTGCTGGTTTATCGTGTAGATGCTGGCTGTTGCGACAACGGGCAACCATTGCTTTATAACCCGAACCATATCAGGATCGCGAAAACGAAACGACGGTGTGAACCGATAGCCGAGTCTGCGAAACTGTGGAACGAGAATGAAGAGCTGGAGTGCTCCCCCGGCCAGTACACCGGCTGCCATCGCATACACATCCAGACGGCCGCTTAGCAAAACCAGTGCTCCGATAACACAGATGCTGAATGCGAGCGGCGCCAGTGCCGGTACCAGGAAACGTTCGTGGCTGTTCAACGCCCCTACAAGAACTGCCGCTACACTGATGAAAAACAGATACGGGATGATATAGCGAAAGAGCGAAGCGGCAAGCTCGGCCCGAGGGGCATCCGGAAAGTCGAGTATGACCGAGATAATCGGCCCGCTCCAGATAATCGATGCAACGACCAGCGGAACCAGTATTATTCCCTGCATCGTGATTATCGTGCGGATCAGTCGTCGAGCTCCGTCCGTCTCCCGGTCGCGAACAATTCGTTCCGAGAGAACCGGTATAAACGCAGATGAGAGCGCCCCTTCGGCGAGTAGTTTCCGAAGATTGTTCGGAATCACAAAGACAAGATGCAGGACATCAGCGCGCGCGCCGGCACCGAATACTGCTCCGATCACCGCCATCTTCACAAAGCCCAGCAGGCGCGATGCAAAGGTGGCGCCCATAACGACAGCGGCGTCGCGTGCACTCCGACGCATGGAACGCGACGCTTCATTCATCGACGGAGCCTGTGTATCGTCGAAGGAAATCCGTTCGAAACTCATCGAAATCTCCGTGCGCTATCGCCGCACGCGCTTCGGAGATCAGCCGCTCAAGAAACCCGAGATTGTGCAGAGTGCAAATCATCGGACCGATCATCTCACGGCTCATCAACATATGCCTGACATACGCGCGTGAATACTCCCGTACAGAATCGGCGCTCCACTCGGGATCGAGCGGTCCGAAGTCGTTACGGAAACGCTCGTTTTTCAACGCAATCCGTCCGTCCCGGGTGAACACCGTTCCGTTCCGTGCGATTCGGGTGGGAAAGACACAGTCGAACATGTCGATGCCCGAACCGATCGCCTCGAGTACATATTCCGGAGTTCCGATACCCATAACGTATCTTGGTCGATCCCATGGCAAGAACCGGGCCGTCTCTACCATCGTTTCACGGAACAGATTAAACGGCTCGCCAACCGAGAGACCACCGATAGCATATCCCGGGAAATCGAGTTCAACGATTTCTAATGCGCTCCTGCGCCGGAGGTCGGGATGGAAGTGACCCTGCACGATACCAAACGCCACCCCGGCATAGTCTGATCCGCACTGTTCCCATGCTCGACGTGCACGTCCGGCCCACTTCGTGGTCAACTCAACAGCCTGTTCGGCTTCCGAACGCGAAGCGTCGTATCCGGTACACACATCCAGCACCATTTGAATGTCGCTGCCCAGAACTTCTTGAATTCCGACGACCGATTCCGGTGTCAGCGTATGGTACGACCCGTCAATATGACTGCGGAACTCGACTCCGTTATCACGAAGTTTCCGAAAGTCCGAGAGCGAGAAGACCTGATATCCTCCCGAATCGGTAAGCAGATTTCCATGCCATCCGCTGAACCGATGCAACCCGCCGGCCTCTCCGATCACGTCCGTCCCGGGTCGCAAGTAGAGATGATACGTATTCGCGAGCAGCAAGCGGTAGCCGAGGTCGTAGATATCGGAGTGAAATGCACCTTTTACCGACCCTGCGGTCCCGACCGGCATGAAAGCCGGAGTCTGCACACTTCCGTGCGGCAGTTGAATCGTACCAGCTCGCGCCATGCTTGTGCCGTCGCTATGGTTAATGGTGAACGTCAAATCTTCAACTCCGCTACTCCAGAATTACAGAGAAAATCAGCTCCGCGCCCGCTGGAGCAACGCGATCGCGCAAATCAGAAACAGTCCGACCGGCAGGAAAGCGCCGACTTCAGGCTCGATGTATCCGAAACGTGCGAGCATATTACTGACGAATTGAAACCCATAGTAGAAGACCGCGAGTGACATGGCAATCAGTATGCTGAGAAGAAGAATGCTCTTCTTTAGACGACTTCCGACGGCACCCGCAATTAGACTGACGATGAGCGGCGTCATAGCGAAAGCGTAGCGGTTCAAGTATTCGGTTCGGGCCTGGCGGTACGGTAAGCCGGATTCAATACGTCGACGCACAAACTCGCGCGCCTCCTCCCGTCGCATATCCTCCACGTTCTGGCTTCCTCGTCGAAATACCTCCGGCTCCACCGAATAGTCGGGGTTCTCGTAGAATGACAGGCGCCTGCTTTCGACCTCCCCGTTCTCGATCCACTCGAAAATAATCGCGTCGTCGAGATCCCAGGAGGAACCGTTCCAAACTCCGCGCCTCGCGGTCACGCGACGTTCCAACGTGCCCTCTTCACCGCGTTCAACTACGGTCACACGGTCCATGGTATTGCTCGCTCTCGCATAGTACTCAGTGAAGAAAACGAGCCGACCGCCGTCGCTCGAGACCGTCGTGTTCGTCCTACCGACAAATCCACTCCCCAAAAGGTTCCGTTGCTCGGCTTCCTTGACCCTTCTCGTCTCGATCACGACCGTGTCCTCGAACCAGAACAGAAAGCCACCCGAGAGCACGCCGATCAACAATATTGGAATAAGAAATCGGCCGAGCCGCCTTCCGGCGCCGAATACGGCGATAAGCTCGTTGTTCGAGTAGAGGCTTCCCATCGTGAAACTTATTGAGAAAAGCAACGAAAGCGGCAGCGCGTACACCGTTGACTGAGGAAGATAGAGCAGCTGTTGACGAACGATAGCGCGCGCGGGAATGTTGCGATCCACATAGCTCACTACATGCTCGAACAGCTCCACAAGCTGCAACAAGAGAACACAGAAAAGAAACGAGTATATGAAGATGGGGATGAATTCACGCAAAAGCATTCGATCGAGGCGGAACTTCATCGACGCGCCCTCACGATAAGAAACCACACCCCGAAGATGGTGACCACGATATTGGGAGCCCACATCGTCAACCAGGCCGGGATCTGCGGATGTTGAACCCCGAGTGTCTGTCCACCGAAGATGGAGGCCCAATACAGAAACGACACGAACAGGCCAACGCCGAATCCGATCGCGCGCCCACTCTTTCGGGCGGTGAGCCCGACCGGAAACGCGAATATCACGAACGCGATTGTTGAAGCGGGAATCGAAAACTTCTTATGAAACTCGATCAGATTCAGCTGGAGGCTGCGGCTGGTAATGCTCCTTTCGCGTTCTTCGCGAAGGTCGCGAACGAGGGCGGACAAAGAACCGAGCGCTCCGTCGGACGTAGTCCGCCCGGCAACAACTTCCCGCTCGAGCTCGTGATACCGATCGACGAGTCGACGTTCGATCGACTTAACCCTCGAGTCTCTCGCAGCGAGCCGTTCCTCCAGGTCACGACGCTGGTCCTGCACCATCGCCCAAACATCGACCGAACTCATCTCTCGCGCCGTCGGATTTTGAAGCGTAATCGATATGTCCCGCAGTAGAATGTTGTACGTCATCTCACGAGTTGTCGCGTAGTCAAAGTCCTCGGCATTACCGCCGACCGGATCGTGCAGCGACACGTCCGCGAGGCGCAAAGAAATAACGCCGCTACGATCGGCATCTTCTTCGAGAAACGCTTGACGTGCGCTTATAACGCGTTCACGCGACCGTCGGCCGGTTTCGACGATCAGAAGGTCCCGAATAACACCATCTTCTACCTCCCCGCTCACCAGCACCAGATCCTGGAACTCACGAGCCGCATACGCCTCGAACTCCAGGTCGGGATTCGAGAGGACGAGCTCTCGATAACGACGAACCAGATTCAGATTCCCAACAGGTAACAGGTAGTCGTTCGTGAGGAAGGTCGCAAGTGAGAAGAGTACCCCTATGATGAGCACCGGCGTGAATAGTCTGGTAATGCTTACACCGCTCGCCCGCATCGCGATAATCTCGTTATCACTGTTCAATCTGCCGATCGCCATCAGACAACCGACGAGACTGCCGAACGGCACCGCAAGCGCGACAATGCTCGGAAGCGAGTACCATAGAAGCTCGAGTACATCGAGTACCGGCACCTGCTTCTCGAGAATATCCTCCGCGAGCAGCAGAAGCTGGTTAATGAGAAAGATGCAGAAAAAGAAGAGGAACGCGACGACAAACGAGAAAAACACCTCGCCCGCCACGTACCATTCGATCCGCCGCCTTCGAAAAACCATCGTTGACCCCGGCGGTAGTGGTTATGCGACCTGCCGCTTCCCACCGGCCTTCACCTCGAAGACCGGTGGGAACGGCTGAACCGCTTTCCGGCGCGAACGCAGCGCGATTCCGATCGTCGCGTGCAGCGCGATTCCGATCGTCGCGTGCAGCGCGATTCCGATCGTCGCGTGCAGCGAAGTTGAAGACCGCCCGCCTCAGCGGCGATTACGGCCGCCACGGCGTCCGCCCGAGCCACCCCCATCGCGCGGCTCACGATGCGTATCTTGGGACCTTTTCTCGTCGGAAGCCGCGTCCCCTCGCGGCGCCACCTTGTCCCTGTTCTCTTCTTCGTAAATGAGCTTCAGGTTGAAGCGCCCCATTTTGTCGATCTCCATGATCTTAACGGGAACTTCCTGCCCGAGCTGCAGCACGTCCTCGACCGACTCTACACGATGGTCGGCCATCTTCGAGATATGGCACAACCCTTCACGACCCGGCAAGAACTCAATGAAAGCGCCAAAATCGACGATACGCCGCACAACACCGTCGTACGTCTTCCCGACCTCCGGCTCCTCGAGTAACGACATAAACGCAGCTTTTGCCGCTTCGGCTCCGGCTTTGTCCTGAGAGTAAATGGTCACCGTTCCGTCATTGTCGATGTTCGTCGTAACATCGTGCTTCTCTGAGATCGATTTGATCGTCTTGCCGCTCGGTCCGATGAGCAGTCCGATCTTTTCCTGATCCACGACGAAACTCAGTATTCGTGGAGCAAACTCGCTGAGGTTACTTCGAGGCGCCTCGATCGTTTCCGACATGACATTGAGAATGTACAAGCGCCCCCGCCGTGCCTGCTCGAGAGCTTGCCTCATAACGTGTGGATCGACATTAGAAATCTTTATATCCATCTGGAAGGCGGTGATTCCGTCCTCCGTACCGGCTACCTTGAAGTCCATGTCACCGAGAGCATCTTCTTCACCGGTTATATCGCTTATGACCACATCGGCTTCGCTATCGTGAACAAGCCCCATTGCAATACCTGCCACGGGTTTATCGATCTTGATACCGGCATCCATGAGGCTGAGCGAGCTGCCGCACACCGTCGCCATTGAGCTCGAGCCGTTCGACTCGAGAATCTCCGATACGATCCGGATCGTATAGGGGAAATCGCTCTTATCGGGGAGAACAGCTTGAACGGCCCGCTGTGCGAGATGACCGTGGCCGACCTCGCGCCTTCCGGTGCCGAGCCGTCCGGTTTCTCCGACCGAAAACGGCGGGAAATTGTAGTGCAACATGAAGTGTTCTCGCCGATCGCCTTCGATATCATCGAAAATCTGTTCGTCCTGGACCGTCCCGAGCGTGGTAACTGCCAACGCCTGCGTTTCTCCGCGGGTAAACAGCGCCGAGCCGTGTGCACGCGGAAGCACACCGATCTCACAGGTGACATTCCTGATGTCTTCCGGTCCCCGCCCGTCGGTGCGTATTTTTCGCTTGAGAACAGACTCGCGCAGGATCTCTTTTTCGAGATCATCGAGCACCGCGTTGAAGCGCTTCTCCTCTCCCTCCGGGATACGGTCGGCGAACTCCTCGTTTGCCTGCTCTATCACGGCATCGATGGCGTGCCGTCGCGCCATTTTGCCCTTCACGAAACACGCCTCTTCGAGTTTCGGCCGCGCGAAATCACGCAACTCGGAGGCAAGCTCGAACTCGGGAGGATCCTCGGGTACCGGAAGCTTCTCCTTCCCGGCTTTCTCGCGCAGCTCAACTTGTGCACGGCAGAGGGCGGCGATCGGTTCACGCGCTGCATCGATGGCGTCGGCAAGCAACCCCTCCGATACTTGAGCGCCGCCACCTTCGACCATCGTAATACCCTCTTCTGTACCGGCAACGACAATGTCGAGCGTTCCACGGTTGAGTTGCTCCAATGTAGGGTTAATCACATACTCGCCGTCAACCAGTGACACGCGAACGGCACCCGTCGGCCCGTCGAAAGGGATATCGCTCATCGTAACCGCTGCAGAAGCAGCAACCATCCCGATAACGTCGGGTGGATTCTCCTGATCGGCGGAGATTGTCGTTGGTACGATCTGAATATCGCGCTTGAACTTCTTGTTAAACAACGGCCGCATGGGACGATCGATGAGCCGTGAAACTAATATTTCGCGGTCCTTCGGTCGCCCCTCGCGCTTGATGAAACCGCCCGGAATCTTACCGGCGGCATAGTACTTCTCGTTATAGTCGACCGAAAGCGGCAGAAAGTCGACATCGAGCTCTTTGCTCGAGCAACAGACGGTAGCTATAACCGCGCTCCCGCCATACCGTGCGAAAACCGCGCCGTTTGCCTGCTTTGCCAAACGGCCGCTTTCGAGAGTCAACTCCTGCGCGCCGACTTGAACCTTAACCTGTTCCATGAGTCTTTTCCTTGTGCTGTCAAGCGTTCGAGTATCCTTGTTGAAAACGACACTAACTCGAACATGAATACCGGGGTTTGCACCTACTTCCGCAGCCCGAGCCTTCCGAGGAGGGCGCGATAGCGGTCGAGATCGTTATCACTGAGGTAGCGTAGCAGACGTCTGCGGCGCCCGACGAGCTGCAGCAGTCCTCGTCGCGAATTATGGTCGTGCTTATGATTCTTAAAGTGCTCGGTGAGCTGCTCGATCCGCCGGGTCAACAGAGCGATCTGCACCTCCGTATTTCCGGTGTCGCTCGGCCCCTGGCCGAACTGCTCCACGATCTCCTGCGTCTCTTCCTTAGTCAGAGGCATGCTTCCTGTTACTCCTTACGTTGCAGCTTGGCATAATGGATACGGTCGATCGGGAGAACGCGCCGGTACAACAGCACTGAAGATACAGACGCTTTCGGCTATCCGCTGAGTTCACTGAACCCCGCCTCGATACTCGAAAGCGTCCGTCTGAGACTCCAATGGCATGTGTACAGACGCGTCCACGAAAAATCGATCACCGACTCCGGTTCTTTTGTCGCACAATTATCGATGAGAGCTACAGCTGTGTCAACCGCAGACAAATCTGTATCGGAACCTGCCGGACTCGAACGACCCCACTGCCAGGAGCCGTCTTTCGTCGCTGAATACGGCAACGGGCTCTCCATCCGCGGGGTCGGCTCCGTCCTCGAAGCGGATGCTGGTGCGCATCAACAATCCTCCGTTTCGTATCGTCGTCGCATCGGCCGGACCGACGATCGTCCGAGAAAAACGGGAAAGCTGTGACAGGAAATCATATGCCGGCAACAGGTGTTCGCTACCGAGACCATCCCCTCCCGGGACCGCCTGTTCAACGGTGAACGGACCGACCGCGGTTCTGCGAAGTGCGACGACGTGGGCTACGGAATCGCATTCTCTGCCGAGATCGCGGGCGATCGCACGAATATACGTGCCTGAGGACGCCTGAATACGTGCGGATAGATCCGGAGGCGTCCAATCAAGGATAGTGAAATCTCGAATGTGTACCGTACGTTCCGGCAATGCAACCCGCTCACCGGCCCGCGCACGTCGATACGCACGCTCGCCGTCGACATGGACAGCCGAATATGCGGGTACCGTCTGCCGGATTGTTCCCAGAAAACCGCACACCGAACGCTCAATCGTCGCGAGAGAAGGTACGGCTGCCGACGCGATAACCTCGCCTTCGGGATCGAGGGTATCGGTCTGCGTACCGAAGCGGAAGATTGCTTCGTATGTCTTGTCGAGTTGCGTAATCCAATCGGAGAGCTTTGTGAGCCTTCCGACCAGCACGACCAACAGCCCCGAGGCGAACGGGTCGAGGGTTCCGCTGTGTCCTACCTTTGCCCCGAAAAATGCCCGCTTTACAGCACCGAGAGCGCTATGCGACGAAATCCCATTCGCCTTGTCGAGAAAGATTGCACCATCGGCGAAGCTCAATCGCCACGCTCCCTCTCGATCGTCTCGATTACCCGCTGACCGTCCCGAATCGTGGTATCGACGACAAAACGCAAGCGCGGCGTTGCCTTCCAGTGAACCTTTGCAGCAATTCGCGACTGGAGGAATCCCGCTGCTGCATTCAGCCCCTTGACCGACTTCTCAAGCTCCGAACGTTCGAGATACCCGGAAATCCGTATCGTCGCGTACCGCAAATCGCGCGAAACATCGACGTCCACAACCGAACAGAGCGAGCTTACACGCGGATCTTTGATATCGCGTCCCACGATAGCCGCGCTGACAATCTCGCCGATCAGCCGGGACGCCCTGGGAATCCTGTCCATAGCCATGCCTCAATCAGGCTTCGCCGGTATTGCCGGTTCCCTCTTCGCGTTTTTTCGATGCAACGGTCTCGCCGAGTTTCTTCGCGATCTCCCGGATCTCGAACACCTCGATCTCATCGCCCACTTTCAGATCGTCATAGCGTTCGATGCCGATCCCGCATTCGTAGCCGTTTTCGACTTCGCGAACATCATCCTTGAAGCGCTTGAGCGAGGTGATCTTTCCGGTGTGAATCTCCACACCCTCTCGGTAAACATGTACCCGCGCGTTTCGGGTCACCTTTCCGCTCTTAACGTAGCAGCCGGCAATCTGGCCGATCTTCGGCACCTTGAATACCTCTCGCACTTCGACCGATCCGACAGTCTCTTCCCGCAGCTCGGGTGCGAGCATTCCTTCCATCGCCTGGCGGATATCGTCGACGGCGTCATAGATAATGCCGTACTTCCTGATCTCGACCTTCTCTCGCTCGGCGAGTTCGGCCGCCCGCGGCGTCGGCCGGACATGAAAACCGACGATAATCGCATTCGACGCGCTGGCAAGCATCACATCGTTTTCGTTAATCGCACCGGCGGCCGCACGAATGGCGGTAAGCCGTATTTCTTCGGTTGTCAATCCTTCGAGCGCACTCTTCAGTGCCTCCACCGAGCCGTGCACGTCGCCCTTTATGACAACTTTCAGCTCCTGGATGTTTCCTTCCTGGATCGTATCGTACAAGTTATCGAGGGTAATCTTCTTGACGTTCCGCGCGTCTTCGAGCCTTCGCAGCTCCTGCCGCTTGTCGCCGACCTGTCGTGCGTGCTTGTCGTCGCGCGTAACCTGGAACGGATCGCCCGCCTCCGGAATCCCGGTCAAACCGAGAATTTCCACGGGCATGCTCGGCGTTGCTTCATTCACGCGTTCGCCGCGGTCGTTGAACATCGCACGCACACGTCCGGGATAGACACCGGCGACGAATGCGTCGCCGACCCGCAGCGTTCCACGCTGAATGAGCACTGTGGAAACGGTGCCGCGCCCCGGATCGATCCGGGTCTCGATAATCTTCCCTTCCGCCGCACAACCGTAATTCGCCTGCAGCTCGAGAACGTCCGACTGAAGCGCCACGGTTTCGAGGAGCTCTATCACTCCCTCGCGCTTGAGTGCCGAAACCTCACAGAACAGTGCGTCGCCACCCCACTCTTCCGGCATGAGCCCGAGCTCGGAGAGCTGCTGTTTGACACGGTCCGGATTCGCCGCCGGAAGGTCGATCTTGTTGACGGCAACGATAATCGGAACCTTCGCATCGCGTGCGTGATCGATCGCCTCGCGCGTCTGCGGCATGACACCGTCGTCGGCGGCGACAACAAGAATGACAATGTCGGTGACATTCGCACCACGGGCGCGCATGAGCGTAAACGCCTCGTGGCCGGGAGTATCGAGGAATGTGAGCCGCCCGTGATCGGTGTCGACCTGGTACGCGCCGATATGCTGCGTGATCCCGCCGAACTCGTCACCCGCAACATCCGCAGATCGGATCGCATCGAGAAGCTTTGTCTTACCGTGATCGACATGCCCCATAACCGTCACGATGGCCGGCCGCGCTCCGAGGTCCCCCTCGGTGTCCTTGGCCGTTTCAATCACCGTCTCGTCGTACAGGCTCACTACCTTGACCGACGAACCGTACTCCGATGCAACGATTTCGGCAGTTTCAGCATCGATCTGCTGGTTGATAGTAACCATCATGCCCATGCTCATCAGTCTGCCGATGATATCGGATGCCTTCAGGTTAAGCTTCTTGGCAAGCTCCGCGACGCTAACCGATTCCATGATTTCGACTTCTTTCGGAACCGGGTTCGTCTTCTGCTGTTGTGTGCGCTTCTTGTTGTAGTAGAACTGCTTTTCCGGAGTCTGATTCTTGTCGCGTCGGTCGCGTCCGCCCTTACCGGTCTCTTTTTTCTTCGACTTGAAGAACTTGCGGGAACCTTTCTGTTGAGCAGGTCCGGCAGGAGGTGGGCTCCCTCCACGCGGTTGGAACGAGCGGGGTGCACCGGGAGCTCTGCGGTCACCGCCCGATCCGCCGCCCGATCCGCCGCCTCGGCCCGGACTCGGCGCAGGGCGACTCTCAGCCCGCTCGGCACGAGACTCAAGCTCGGATGTGGATACATGTCGCCCCGTGCTTCCGGCACGTCGATACGGCGCAGGTGCCGGGCGTGTCGGTTGCCGCCGGAAGGTGCGTTTCGGTTTCGCTTCGGTAGTCTGTGTTTCTTCGGGGCTCTTTTCTGTCGATTTCGGCTCGTCTCTGCTCTCCGACTCGCTCTCGTCGGCAGGAGACGCTGCCTGATCACCCGGCTGTTCGCTCGGCGCCGCTTCCGCATTCGAGGACTGCTGCTCCGCACGCTCAACCTGACGAGACGTCGTCGCCTCGACCGTTTCCTCTTTCGTCGAAGCTTCCGCTGCGGCTTGCCGCTCGTCGCCGGTCGATTCCGGACGCGACTCGGCCTTCGGCAATTCGGCGCTCTTCCCGGACACAGTGGCAGGTTGGTCGGCGCGCGCTCGAGCAGCGCTTGATTGCCCCTGTGAGGATGACGCGGCTTTACCCTTGCGCTTCACGACTATCTTCGTCTTGCGCTTCTTCTTCTCGTCCGACTCGGACTCTGGAGCTGCCGGGCTTTCCTTACGGTGCTTAATGAGCGTTGCCTTCGGCTTCTTTTCTGGTTTTTCCTGATCTTCTGCCATATGCGTCCCTGGAGAATGCCTCCTCACGCTTTATACTAACGAAATGTCTCCGGTTTGTGAAACCGGTTGCGGCATCTATCGCCGATTAAACGCGATATACGGCTTCATTCATCTTCGTCGATGATCTCGACGTTCTCGCGAACAATCTCCTGTATGAGCTCGACATCCTCATCGCTGAGCCCCTCGATCTTTCGAAGCTCTTTCCCGGTCATGGAAAGCAGATCAACGATTACCTCTACACCGGCGGCGCGAAGCGCTTCGACGATGTGTTCCGGAGCATTCGGAAGCTCGCTGATGAGCTCGATCTCCTCTTCGGTTTCTTCCTCTTCGTCCTCTTCTTCTTCCTCCGAGCCGGCGTCGGGTTCCGATACCTGCTCGGCCGTTACGGTTTCCTCTTCGCTTTCCGCGACTTCTTCGACACCTTCATCACTCGTACCGGCAGTCTGCTCCTCGACGACCTCTTCACCGCTCTCCGGTTCCTCCGCTATCTCGCCTTCATCCTCGATAATTTCGACGCTCTCGGCGATTATGCGCTTGAGCATCGAAATATCTTCACTGCTCAATCCCTGGATCTCGGCGAGCGCTTCATCGGAGGTATTCACGAGTGTCTCGATAAGCTCGATACCCTGTCGACCGAGTATGTCGACGATTCTCGGCGGGATTTCGGAGAGCTCGGCGATGCGAGTGATTTCCTCTTCGCTCTCCTCCTCTTCGCCGAACAGCGCACTGACCGCCCGCTTGGTATCGGCTGCGATGTCCATCTCCGCGAACTGCTCTTCAGTCTTCACGTCGATATTCCAGTCGGCAAGTCGGTTTGCCAGCCGGACATTCAGGCCCTGTTTACCGATAGCAAGACTCAGCTGGTTCTCCGGGACGATCGCGAGCGCCTGCCGTTTCGGCTCATCGAGAATAACAACCTGGAGGACCTCCGCCGGAGATAGTGCGTTCTTGATGAATGACCGCGTGTCGACATCATACTTGAGTATATCGATTTTCTCGCCCTCGAGCTCCCGCACGACAGCCTGGATACGGACCCCTTTCAATCCCACGCACGCTCCAACCGGGTCGACATCTTCCCGATTTGAGTACACGGCGATCTTGGTGCGATAGCCTGGCTCGCGCACGATTTTGAAGATCTCGACCGTCTTATCGTACACCTCGGGCACTTCAAGCTCGAAGACACGGCGAACGAAGTCGGTGTGCGTCCGGCTCAGGATAATCTGCAACCCTTGCGGACTCTTGGTCACTTCATAGATGAGCGCTTTGATCCGGTCGTTCGGACGATAGCTCTCGCGCGGACTCTGGTAGCGCTTTGGAAGCATCCCCTCGGTCTTCCCGAGATCAACGAATATATTCCCGTTCCGCTCTCGTTGATAGTAGCCGATGATCATCTCCCCTTCCTTGTCCTTGAACTCGCTATACAGCGTGTCCTTCTGGATCTCACGAAGGGTCTGTCGAGCCTTCTGCTTCGCGCTCTGAACCGCCACACGATCAAAGATATTCGGGTCGATCTCAATGAGCAGCTCGTCGCCGATCTCACAATCCTCGGCGAGCTCGGAGGCTTCCTCGAGCGAGATCTCGGTCACCGGGTCCATAACCTCGTCCACGATCTCCTTCTGCGCGTAGAGCGTGACATCCTGACCGTCTTCGCTGAACTGAACCACGGCATTGTCCACACTCCCGAATTTACGCTTGTATGCGGCGAGAAGGAATTCCTCGATCGTTCGCATAATCAGCTCTTGGCTGATTCCCTTGTCCTGAACCAGGAGACTGATCGCCTCAGCAAGTTGAGCAGACATAGCGCTCCATGTCCTCCTACGTATCGTCCAGCCGAGCCGCCCGAATCTCGGGATAAGCAAGGCGTTCGTTCGTACCGTCCACATTCAGGACGATACCCTCGTCGTCGGCGGATTCGAGCAGTCCATATTTCCACTCGTTCGCCATATCCATAACCTTCATTTTCATTCCGACGAAGATCGGAAACTCACGATTCTCTTTCAGCTTTCGACTGATTCCGGGAGACGAAACCTCTACGTTTATGTCTCGGTGACCGGTCAACAGCTCGAGTCGAGGTACGATCGTTCGGTGGACCTCCGCACAATCGTCAATAGAGACTCCTCCGAGTCGATGAACCACTACGTGAACGTGTAGCACACCACGGACACCTTGGGCACGACATTCGACCAGGGCCAGACCGAGCCCTTCTACCACCGGCGATAGCTCTGCTGTCAGGTGGGCATCATCCATATGCTGGCCCTCATTCGGAACGAGCGAGTCGGGCAAAAAAAAGAGCCGGATGCAGGGCATCGACTCTTTTCGGCGTACTTCGCTTTAGAGTTTGTCATTACAATACGCAATCAACGGAGTCGTTGTCAATCGACTGCGAGAGTACGAACAAAGAGCGTTCCGGCACCGGCGTTCGCTAACACCCGGGAGCACTCCTCCGCCGTTGCACCGGTGGTATACACATCATCCACGATGCAGATCGACACACCGATGGACCGCCGGCTCGATGTCTCCGGAAACTGTCCCGGCGCCGATCGCCCCGATTCGCGCAGAAGCCGTTCAACGCAGTGTGCATTCAACGCGTATCTTCCGCGAACGTTTTCGGCGCGCGCCTCGCGACCGAGTTTTTTCTGTGCGCTTCCGCCGCTTGACCGCACGAGAAGCGGAGCGCTCGGAATGCCGAGTCGGATAGTCAGGTGCCCGACCAGCACCTGCACCGGATCGAAGCCTCGACGAGCGGTCGCCTTCGTTCGCGACGGCACCGGTACGAGCATCTCTACACGTGGTATAAGCGGTGCGAGCAGCTCCGCAGCAAGACGAATCGAACGGCGAGCGGCGTTCACTTTGCACGCTCGGATGAGCAGATCACCACAGTTCCGATACTCGAACGGGCTGGCATTGTTCAGGAACGTACGCTCGATCCCGCGACACGAGGTACATCTCATCCGCTCGCTGATCAACGTTCGGCCGCAAAGCTCGCACCGCTCCCGGTCCGAGATTCGCGCGTCATACAGCCGTCGCGTACACCGGCGGCAGATTCCCGCCGGCCGATGCGCCCGCCCGTACAGCGCCTCCCCGCAAACCGCACACAGCCGGCCGAGCAGCGCATCCTCCACGGCCCCGGCACTCCTGACTGCGAATACACCGATTCTCGCTCGCATACAGCTCGCTCTCCCCTATGGATCATTACGCGCGTGTCTGCACTCACGATTGACGGGGATTGTGGATAACGGAGCTGCGGTGAGGTATGTGGAGCGAAAAGACGCGTACCGTGCGTCCGCTGCCTTCCGGATTTCGACCGGTCACTTTCCCGAAAGGAGTCGCTGCCACTGGTCGAGCAAGGCAATCGCCTGCACCGGCGTCATATTGGAGAGATCGAGCGACCGAATCTCATCCGGCAGCCAAGATTCTTCCGAGAAAAGCGCTCGCTGTCCGTCCGGTGACACCTCGCGTTGGTGTGGCTCCGGCGGCTCGGGCGATGATCCGTTGCCGGAACGCGAAGAAAACGTCGTACCGTCGCTTCGTGCAGCCAGCAGCTGCTCGGCTCGATGTACCACCGCAGGAGGTAATCCGGCGAGGCGGGCGACATGGACCCCGTAGCTGCGATGCGACGGACCGGGTTCGACGCGCTTCAGGAAAATAACCTGCCCCTCCTCCTCCGAAACCGCCATTCGCATTATCCGCAGGCCGGGCAGATTGAGCGCAGTAAGTTCGTGGTAGTGGGTGGCGAACAGTGTTCGGCTTCCCAGCTCGCTCAACAGATACTCGGAAACCGCCTGGGCAATGCTTATCCCGTCATCGGTACCGGTGCCACGACCGACTTCGTCCATGATGACGAGGCTCTGCGCTGTCGCAAAGCGCAGGATATTCGCCGTCTCGTTCATCTCGACGAGAAAGGTGCTTTCTCCACGTGCGAGGTTATCGCTCGCGCCGACACGGCAGAAAACGCGATCCGCAATTCCGATCTGTGCACGCTCGGCCGGTACGAACGCACCGGTTTGCGCAAGCAGCACAATCAGCGCATTCTGACGCAGATAAGTACTCTTTCCGGCCATGTTGGGACCGGTGAGCAGTACGAAATTGTGTTCGCGGAGATGGAGATCGTTCGGTACGAACTCACCGTCGGGAAGATGCGCTTCTACCACCGGATGACGGCCGCCGATCACGTCGATATTACGCGAGTCGCTCAGCTCAGGCCGACAGTACCCGCGAACGGTTGCTGTGTACGCGTTCGAAGCATGCATATCGACCGCCGCGATTGCCTCGGCCAGCGCCGAGAGGTCGGCGTGGAAGCCTGCAACACGCTCGCGCACCCCGACAAAGAGCTCGCGCTCGCGCTCGATGGTACTCTCCTCCGCCTGAGCCACCTCCCGCTGCAGCTCGGAGAGCCTACCCGATGAGAACCGTTCAGCATTCGACGTGCTCTGTCGCCGGACAAAGTGCTCGGGAACGTCCTCGCTTCGCGATTTCGGCACTTCGAAGAAATAGCCGATCACCCTGTTGTATTTCAGCTTCAGCGACGGAATACCGCACGCCGCACGTTCCTCCTCGACGAGCTCGTTCAGGAGGGCTTGGCCGTCGTCGCGAAGCCTATGAAGTCGGGAGAGCTCTTCGTCATATTCGGGACGAATCATGTTCCCCTCGTGCTCCACGGTCGCCGGATTTTCGACCAGAGCCGCGTCGAGCTCCTCAGCCAGTCCGGAGAGAAGCTCATGCCGCTCCGCGGGCAAGAGGGCGAGCTGTTGCGGGCGCGCGCCGCGCAGCTTCACAGCCGACAGAAGCGCTTCAAGCTCCTCGGCCTGCTGAAGCGACCGGCCGATGGCCTTAAGGTCTTTTGCGTGAGCGCGTCGCATTGCCACTCGAGCGGTTAAGCGTTCGAGATCGGCGACTCGGTCGAGACAGCGCCTGAGGTCTGAGAGTAGTGTTTGATGGTGGTATAGCGCTTCGACCGCATCGAGTCGCTCGTCGATAACCGCCGGGTCGGTCAGCGGGGCCAGCAGACCTCGCACGAACGTGCGCGACCCCATGGCCGTACATGTTTCATCGATAGTTTCCCGTACCGAGTAGCCACCGCGAGGCCCGCCCCGAACGAGCTCGAGATTGACCTGAGTCGACTCATCGAGCACGACATACCGCGCGTCATTGCGCCGTTCGATTCGAGTAATATGGGCAAGCGCTCCCCCCGTGTTCTCTTCGAGATACTGAATTAACACGCCGGCCGGCGCAAGTTCGCGATCATCCGAATCGAGCCCGAACCCTTTGAGATTCACCACACCGAAAAGCCGGCAGAGGCGCTCGTAGCCGGCCTCGACATCGAAGTTCCAGTCCGGAATGCGATCGACGACTACATCCGCCTGCGAGCGGATTACCCCGCCTCGATCGGAGTCTTCGTCGGCGAGCGTCTGTTGAACCAGCAGCTCTCGCGGTGAGATTCTGTACAGTTCGGCTCGTAGTGATGCAGCGTCGTCGCCGTCTAACCGACCGACGACCAGCTCCCCGGTGGATACATCACTGTAGCAGAGCACCATCACGCGATCAAACGCACAGAGCGACGCGATGTAGTTGTTGTGCCTTCGATCGAGATAGTCTTCTTCGGTCACCGTGCCCGGGGTTATGACTTCAATGACCTCACGGTCGGCCAGTCCTCGTCCGGTTACGTTGGTCTGTTCACAAATCGCCACCTTCCGTCCGGCGGCGAGCAAGCGCGCGATGTAACCGCGTGCGGCGTGATACGGAATCCCGCACATCGGAATACCTTGCCGCTGGGTAAGGGTGAGTCCAAGTAAACGCGATGCGTCCTCCGCATCCGAACGGAACATCTCATAGAAGTCTCCGAGTCGAAAGAAGAGGATCGCGTTATGATATCGCTCCTTAAGCCGGGCGTATTGCCGCATCATGGGCGTCTGCTCGGCCATACGGCGCTATCCCCCCAATGATGCCGACGCCTGCTAGAGCGTCTGTTCGAGTCGGGCGATCACTTTGTCGGTAACATCGACCTCCGAGGCGTACCAGAGAAGCCCGTCGGCCTCCGAATCAACGATAACCGTATAGCCTTCCGACTGGGCAACGAACGACATCGCACTGTTCACTTGATTGAAAAATGAGCCGCCTCCCTCGAGCAACTCGTTCCGCTGCCGTTCGAGCTGCGCGCGGCGAATACGGGTGAACTCATTGAGAAAGGCCCGGCGTTCGTCGATCTGCTCCTCGAGCTCCAGCGCCTCGAGCTCATCCTCCTGTTCCAGGGCCTCCAGTCGCTCGCTCTCAAGCTGTGCGATCTCATCTTCGATTTGCCGTCGGTCCGCGTCGAAATCCCTCACGTTCTGGTGCCATTCGCGAACGTCCTCGCTCTGCGTAAAAAACTCGCTCAGGATCCGCTCCATGTCGACCACGCCGACGGTCGTCAACTGTTCCGCCATGAGACCGGAAGCGGAGAAAGTGAGGATCAGCGCTGCCATAAGTAGCATTGGTTTCAGACCGAAAGTGCGCATCTGGTAACCTCCGTATCAGAAGAACTCGGTTCCGAGTGAGAATATGAAGTCGAGCCCCGAGGTCGGCTCATCCTCACGTCGGAAGAGATTCCCCGGTTGCCACGCTACCGAGCCGTCCTCATCGATTCGGAAACGCTTGCCGAGGTATAGACGGATCGGAAACTGCGGCACGGTGAACCGAAACCCCGCACCGAGAGTGAACCGGAAATCCTGCCTCGTCGTTTCGAGGATATCACCACGTTCGCCATAGAGCGCCACCGCATCGACGAAGGTATCAAACCAGACGATATCCTCGGCGATTGGCTGACGCAACTCCAGCCAATTGTTCCAGCGAGCCTGGCCGGAAGCTCCGGGCCATCCGCGGGCCGTTGTCGCCCCGTCGATCCGGACGGCATCCGGCCCCGGATCGAAAAGCGGTCCACCGTCCCACCGGTAAAAGGTCGGCCACTGCACCGCGAGCGATGTATGGGCGGCCAGCACGCCTTTCCAGTTCCAGTTATCGAATACCGGGTAGTCCCAGAGCGTGAAGAAGTGTTCGAGACGTGTATCGGTCCGTATGTAGTGTCTTGTCCCGCCCAGCGGACCACCGACGAATCTCACTTCCTGTCGGGCAATTCCGCCCTCGGACGGACTGACGAAAAGATCGCGGCTATCGATTTGCGCGTTGAAACCGAGCTGGTTAATGAAACGCCAGTTTCGAAGATTCGCTCGCAGAGTCGGATCGAAGGGGCGATACAGCTCATCGTCATACTGAATGTAACTGACCCGCGTACGTCCGCTCGTTCCCAAGGTCAACTGACCGATCGGAGTACGCCAGCGGCGACTCGTATTCAGGCCGAGGCCGATGTCCCATTCGGTATACGACATAAGGTAATCGGACGGTATTCCTGGCCGCCCGCCGGCGTACTGATAGTCGGTTACGAGGTCGTACTCGTCGACCTCGTCATCGCTCGGTGTGCCGGGAAACGGATCACCGGCCTCGTATTCGACGCCGTCGAACTCCGTGTCGCCGCTGAAGACGTACTCACCGGTAAACGGATCGGGCACGCCGACGCCGACCGGTTCGAGTGCATCCTGGGGCTCGCTTCGGCGCAGCGTTCGCTCGACGCTTATATCACCGCCGACCGTCCACGGGATATCACGAAACCATCGTTCCTGGAAACGCAATGAGAGTCGCTGGCTGGTCGGCGAGGCGTTCAGCTCGAGCCCGACCGTCTGTCCCTGTCCACGGAAATTCCGGTCCTGCCAGCCGATCTGTCCGCTCACCGGAAATGCATCGACTCCGCCGCCACCGAAGCTCACTCCGAGGTTCAAGTCCGTCGTCGGAGCTTCCTCGACATTCAGTACCAGATCGAGAAGCCCGGGCGCACTCCCTTCCGGTATTTCGTGCTGAACGTCGGTGAAAAACTGGGTATTCGCCAGATTTCGCAAGCCGTCGCGAAGGCGTGTGAGGCTGAACACGTCGCCTTCTTCGAGCGGAACCTCGCGAAGAACGACGTTCTCGGCCGTCTTCTCGTTACCGCGAACAATGATGCTCTCGATGTGGGCACGCCCCCGTTCGACTATCTGCACAGTATACGTGATTGTGTTCTCGGTTTCGTCGCGGTCCTCCTGGAGATCTATCTCGTTGAAGAGGTAGCCTCCCTCCCGGTATACGTCGAGAATCGCATCAAAATCCTGCTCGAGCCGCACCGCATTGAGAATCGAACCTTCGCTGAGGCGGGTCGATCGAGTGAGCTGCTCGTCGGTAAATATCTCGTTTCCTTCGAATCGGAACCCGCCGAATGTATATTGCTCACCTTCCTCGATAAAGTAGGTCAGCCGCATTCGTCGACGATCTTCGCTGTCCTCCACGATTTCCTGATCGATCTCGACAACCCGAGCGTCGACGTATCCGCGCTCGGCGTAGTAGCGCCGAATCTCCTCCCGGTCGCGCTCGAGATTACCCTCTCGAAACACGCCCGAACTGAAAATGCTCTGCTCTCGCGACTCGATTGCCCGCCGGAGCGCACCGGCTGAAGCGAATGCGTTTCCGGAGAAACGAATCTCGTCGATTGTCGTACGTGCGCCTTCGTCTATCCGAAACACGACACTCTGCCGGTTATCGGCATCGGGGTCGGTTATCTCATAATCGACACGTACATTCGGATACCCCTGCGCCTGATAGTACTCTTCGATCGCACCGGCATCGCTGCGAATCCGGGAGGTTACAACGAGATCTCCGGAGGAAATCACCACTTCGTCGATAAGCCGGCTCGCGCGGATACTCCGATTCCCTTCGAAGCGTATATCGCTCACCGAGGGGCGTTCCTGGACTTCGAAGTTAATGATCACCCCCTCCCGGTCGTCCGGCGGTCGGATCGCCTCCGGCACCAGATCGGTAAAATAGTCGAGGGCGTAGAGTCGGTTCTGCAACTCGTTGAATCGCCGATCGGTGAACGGTTCGCCGATAAATGGCTCCACGACACCTTCCAGCTCGGATTCGCTGACGGCACTCAGATTCGAGAACGTGATATCGAGAATGGGCTGATCCATGAACCAGTCATCGTCCTGAGCGTATAGTACACTTGGAAGCAGAAGCACGATCGCTGTCACGATCAGGGCGCTCGATCGCATAGAATCTCCTTTAGCTTAGTGACCCGGTATCATATTCGAGCCGGAGTCCTTTGTTAACCTCAGTAGGTGAATCCCCACGAGAGGGTAAGTCGGTTGTCAGGAACGAACAGGCTTTCAGGCCGCTGCGGCATGAAACTCCATTCGATGTTGAAGTACGGTGTCTCAAACTCGAGACTGAGCTCGGTATCGATATCGACTCCCGCGAACTGACGTTCGGCGTCCTCGAAAAGATCCTGTGATCTGAGCTGTACGAGCAGTTCGAGGAACACATCGGGACCGAGAGATCGTCCGAGAAACATAGTCGTATTGTCGAAGTACCGTCCGAGACTCGGCATAGGTGCCTCCATGTCGTCGGCCGGCTCGTCGATCGCACCTCGAACGAGATTCTGGAAGAGCTGAGTGCGGACGGTGAAGAGGTCGAGCTGGAGCGCATTCCGGATACTCGATTCGACAGTACGAATAACTCCGAATTGTCCGACCAGCTCGCCGCCAAGCAGGACCGCACCGGAAAGGTTAATGAGACCATCTTCCGCGGAGGTAAACACGCCGGTACCCAGCATTGCAAGTACCTCTTCTTCGGGTAACGGAGGATCGCTCACCACTCGCACGGTGAGCTCGCTTAAGCGACTTTCGTCGGCAACCAGCGATATCCGCACCGGACCGTCCGGTCCGACGTCGCGTGTTTCCGCTCGAACCGTCAGTCGCGGATCTACATCATCCTCCGTTTCATTGAAGCGGATCATTCCCTCTCTCACGATGAATGAACGGTCGAAGTAGAAGAGCTCGCCCCCCTGAACTCCGATGTCGCCAACGATCTGAAATGACTGTTGCAGCGTATCGGCACCGATACGCAGTCGATCACCCGGTCGGGCAACGGCACGGAGTATCGGAAAAGCCGTTGTCGGCCAGAGAAACTCCACCCCGCGTCCGGCGTCGATTTCGAGGTCCACAATCAGACCGTCGTCGTCCGGGCCGGGAGGGTCAGAGTCCGCTTCATCCACCTCCGAGAGAGTAACCGTCGTATTGTGTGCAACGATATTTCCGAGCAGTCGCACGTCCGATCCGGTACCGACAATCGAGAACGAACCGCGTCCATATCCGTCGACGTGAACACCACCGAAATCGAAGTAGACGTGGGGCCCCGGTGTCCCTACGGTCTCTATGTCGAGCTCGAACTGCTCGAGCTCCCAACGGCTGATGAGAAACACTCCCTCGAAGTTCGCTTCAGCCTGCCCGACGGGGGTTCTCAAAGGCTGTACCCGCATCTCTTTTTCGGAGAAAACAATATGGCCGTCCGCCGGGCCTATCGTGTCAGGAAAGAGGACCAAGCGTGCCTCGACGCCTCGAGCGGTGAGCGTACCGAAGAGATCGGGATCGAATATCGGCCCCGTCATCCGGAGCGAGCCCTCCGCCTTTCCGGCAACAAACCGGAAATCTCCGAGATCGAATATCTCCGGTACCCGCTCTACATCCAACGAGACGTGGGTGAGATTCGCCTCGACCTCGGTAGCCGAAATCCGGCCTTCGGCATCCACCGAAAACGGCAGCGGTGCGGCGAGAGAAAGAGTAAACTCGCCGTCGGCATCGATCGTCGCACGAATGGAATTGTCGGGGCCCCCGTTGACGCGCACTATCCCGGCCTCGTCGCGGGCGAGAGAGAGCTCCCAACGGGAGGGAAGATCGGCTTCGATCGGCACACCGTCGAGAACGAGGCGGGCATCGAACGGCATACGCTCGGGATCGAGCTCGCGGAGATCTATAGTTTCTTCGCCGCCGAAGGTGCCATCGAGCTGAACGCGTATCAGGAACGGCTCCTCGGACCGGACACCTTCGAGGTCACCCATGAGGTTCAGTTCTTTGGTCGTCAGATCAACCGCTCCGGAGACATTTCTGAGGGTTGAGGTAAGGTAGTCGACACGCCCCCCCCCGAACGTAAGTCGGTTCTCGGCGAACTCGAGATTCGCCTCCGCGGAGATCTCCTCCCCGTCCAGCTCCGCCTCGATCAGCGACAGTGTCACCGAGATAATCGGTTCGTCCGGCCATCCGTCAATCGAGAAATCTCCATTGAACCACCCGGAGAGCTCTTCCATCTCCAGTCGAGCAAGCGGAGATTCGCGAACCAGAGCACGTCCATCTATTCGTCGCCCGTCGTACGCAATTTCCACTTCATAGCGTTCACCGGGTCGATCGCCTTCTCCGCGAAAGTCAACCGAACCGGAGATTCCGTCTGCGAACGCGAAGGTCACGTCGGCCGTTCCCTCGATCGTTCCGTAATCATCGATGATCTCAATACGTTCGAGCACCCCTCGGCCCGGTTCCAGTTGTCCGGCAACCGAGAAATCGAACGAGCGTTCATCAACCGCGACCTCCTCAATGCGGGCGGTCCGCAAATC
The DNA here is from genome assembly GCA_007135605.1 of Spirochaetales bacterium. Classification (GTDB taxonomy): domain Bacteria; phylum Spirochaetota; class Spirochaetia; order DSM-27196; family SKKC01; genus SLAN01. Next base: position 22,746 of record SLIN01000102.1, read on the forward strand.
GAGCTGCCACTGTTCGGGATCCGCGAGGTGTAATTCTCCGGCAAGCGTAACTCTCGGTCTGCCGGACACGATCCCTTCATTCGGCATCGGTACGGGTATACTCACAACATCCGCACGAGCTCGGATATCGCCGTCATCGAGAAATACTAGATCGAGCTGTGATCCGTCGTCGTCCATGACGGTTAGACCGTAGCGCCGGTTGTAAAGGACGGTGAGATCGTAATTCTCGTCGTTCAGTATCAGCGATATCCGAGCGTTGAGCGCACCTTCCTGTACTGCTCGTACTGAAAACGACGTGTCGGCAGCCCATTCGCCTCGCCTGAGCACGAGTGTTCCTTCGTAACGCTCGGCATTCTCCTCGACGATCAGCTCGAGATGGTCTCGCGGTTCCGCTTCGTCGGTAACAGTGAGAGTGGATGCGGCGAGTCGAGCCCCCCCTCCTCTCCCCTCCAGCCCCACGGTTCCGTTCATGAGAAGCGAATCGGTGAGCAGATCCGAAGTGGGAAGCTGCTGTTCACGTGCTATTCCACGAACGATTTCGTAGATACCCGCTACGCGGACATCGTCGAACGTACCTCGCACGGAATAATCGGAGAGATCGCCGAGGTCGGCGCTGCCGGAAACACGCAACGAGCCACGATCGCCGGGGCGGAGCGAAAGGTCGGCGTGAGCGCGGTCACCACCGAGTGACAGCTGTGCATTGACGTCGTAAAGGACCGAATCGGCGTAATCTACACGATCCGCATAGACGAGCAACACCGAATCTTTCGGCTCCACATTCAACCGCGTGGAGAGCCTCGGAGCTTCGCCGATCTCGAGACCGTCGAGGTAAATACTTCCGGTCGGCATGGCACTCTTCAAATCGACTGTGCCCGCGAAAATCGCTCGACCGAACGGCACGGTTGCTCTGAACTCGGGCACCCGCAACTGTTCGTTATCGCCGGCGACCCGTGCGTCCACGTTCATCGCGATTCCGAATCGTTCCTCGGGAAGGTCGGTGATAATGCGTGCGTCATATCTCGGCGGCTGCCCTTCGGCAAGCGTCAGCGATCCTTCACCGCTCACCACCGTGCTCAGCCATTCATTGTACTCGCCCCACGCGCCACGTAACCGCCCGAGCTCCGAGAAGCGGTACTCTTCGGCCGCTATTTCGAGACGCGTTTGCCCGTTTGCACGTCGCAGCACCAGATCGACCGGATCGCTATCCTGGACCTTCCGGACTTCGATCGACTCCACTCCGCTCTGAAGACGCAGCTGCTGCCGTGAAAGCTCAAACACATCGGTGGAAAAACTCCTCAGATCCAGAAACCCGCTCGAATAGCTGATGTCCGGTCCGAGTGTCAGGTTCAGATCGAAATCCGACTGAACCCTGCCGAGCTCGGCTAACTGCTCATGCTCGCCGTCGACTCGTGCACGAAGCTGCAGAACTATGTCTCTTTCGTTCTGTCGAGCCCGGACATATACATCTTCTACGCGGATTCTGCCGTCCGGTGCCACGACCTCCACGTTTACGTTCCTGGCCGAGAAGAGCACCCCCGGAGGGAGTGTACCGGCGGAAACGTCGATCTCGTCGCCGATCCGTTCGACGTCGAGCCGATCTTCCGGTGCAGTCGATGCGATTTCCGAGTCGAGATTGCCCGGCGAAACGTCGTCGATTCCGAAGAGTTCGGCAAAGAAACGTACCAGGTCGCGGTCACGCTCCACATCTACCGAGATGTCGGTTTGCCGAATACGCAACTCACGCAGGGAGTCCGCGGGTCTGCCGAGCAGAAGGGGAATCACACGATACCGAACCTGGACACTTGAGATACTCAGAAGCGGATCGTCGGTTTCCGCCGCTTCATGGTGAAGTATATCGAGATCGCGGATCTCGAGTCGTGTAATGATCGAAGGGGAAATGGACGCATACCGGATTTGCCGTCCGAGCCGCTGCTCGACGAGCTCGATCGTGTGATCACGCAATTGATCCATCCGTTCGCCGATTTGTTGCCGTGTCGGCTCAAAGAGATACACCGTTGCAAACGTAAGGATGAGAAGGATGGCGGCTTGCGCGAGGTAGCCCAATGCGGTATGTTTCGTTTCGTTCAAAGCGTTCCAGTTCCCGCATCCGACGGAGCCCCCGTTGCCCCGTTGGGTCGCATATACGTCGTCGGTGTCCCCGGTCCGGGATATACTATAGCACAATCGAGTGGGCGAATAAATGCCCGCCCCAACCGAAATTGATATGCGTCTATGCTCGACAGGTTCATAGTTTTCGAAGGCCTCGACGGTGCCGGTACGACGACCCAGTCGGCAGAGCTCGTCGGCAGGATAGAAGCGAACGGCAGCAGCTGCGATCACGACTGCGAACCTACCGGAGGAATCCTCGGAACGCAGATTCGCCGGGTGCTCCGCGGTGCGGCGTCGTTGCATCCGTGTACCCTCGCCCTGCTCTTCGCCGCCGATCGTCATGAGCATCTTTACGCTCCGGATACCGGGATTATCGACCGCCTGGAGGCCGGACGCACGGTCGTCAGCGACCGCTACGCGTATTCCTCGCTCGCGTACCAGGGCGTGGCCTGCGGCAGTGAGTTCGTCGAACGGGCGAACGCCCGTTATCCTCATCCCCAGCTTCTCTTTTTCCTCGAGGTTCCCGTATCAGTATGCCTCGAGCGGATCACCGGCCGGGGGCCGGCCGAGCTGTTCGAGAAGGAGCATTTTCTGTCGGCGGTCGCAGAGCGATACACCGAGGTCATCGAGCGCGCCGAGCGGGACGGAGTAGCCGTTCACCGACTCGACGGCACACGCGCGGCCGATTCCATCGCTGAAGAGGTCTGGAGAATAGTAGCCGAAACGCCGATAGTCTCAATGTGAGAGGTCGCACGCTCGCGATAGCTTTGCTCGCTCTCCTGGTCGCCGCTCCGCCGGTGTTCTCGCAGCGATTGCTGTACAAAGAGCAGCTATACCGGCTCTATCGGCGACAGTTCTACGATCCGCCGCTCAATCTGAATGAGAATATCTTCTGGCTCGAGCGCGCGCTCCGCGCCGATTTCGCCAATCCGTTGAATGCTCTCGCGCGAATCGAAACCGAGCGGGAGTGGGAGCGCTATCGCTATCTTTTCAACATGCACCTGAACCTGAAGCTCACCGAGCTCTATCTTGCCTGGGCGAACCGCTATAACAAGCGGGAAGCGTACTTCTTCAACTACCCGTGGGTCGACCTGAATCTCGAGAGTCTGGAGAAGGCCGAGGATCTCTTCCAGTATGCACTTCTCTACTGGGACGAGGCCCTGGTCTGGTCGGAGCGAGCATGGCAGCTTCGCCATGTCGATCTCGAGCAGGTGCAGTACTGGGTCGATCGAAACTACCGGATCGAAACGGACAATCTCGACTACGAACGGATTATCAACGAGCACCTCGAGCGGCTGTACCGCGTACGACGCGATTTCCTCGATATGGATCCGCACACCTATTAGCGGGAGCCGGATCGGGCAGCAGATCGCACGCTTCGCGACAGAGGCTGCTGCTGCACCCCATCGCGGCAGCACGATCGGCGAGCAGATGGTCCACCCGACGGTGGCGTACTTCCGGTACGGGGACGGTACCCCGGATCGCTGCACATGCTACCGTCGTACGGGACGCAGATACATCGCATCTCCGTAGCTGAAGAATCGATATTCGCGGGCGACCGCTTCGCGGTAGAGATCGAGCACGTGTTCGGTTCCGGCGAACGCGCAGACGAGCATGAGGAGACTGCTCCGCGGGGTGTGAAAGTTTGTAAGAAGCTCGTCCACCACCTGGAATCGGTATCCGGGGTAGATGAAAAGGTCAGATGATGCTTCTCCGGAGCGGAGCTCCCCGTTGTCCCACGCCGACTCCAGGGTGCGTACCGAAGTCGTGCCAACGGCCACCACCGGACGCTCATCGGCTTTCGCGCGGTTTACCGCGATCGCGGCTTCCGCGGAAACCTCATACCGCTCGGTGTGCATCGTATGGTCCTCAACGCGCTCAGTGCGCACCGGAGCAAAGGTTCCGGTACCAACATCGAGCGTCACACGCACGATCTCCACCCCACGCGATTCGAGATCGGCAAGCATCACTTCGGTGAGATGCAGCCCTGCCGTCGGTGCGGCAGCCGACCCGATGCGTCGAGCGAACACTGTCTGGTAGCGCTCGGTATCGGCCGACTCATCTTCCCGCTCGATATAGGGCGGAAGCGGCATATGCCCGTGTTCCTCGAACCACGCCTCGTCGAGCGGCAGATCGCTTTCGAGCTCGTACCGATCGGAGTCGCGGCGGAGGCGCGCACCGATTTCACCGGGAAGCTCGTAGCGGCGGTGCTCCGGATTTCGGCCGGGGCGTCGTGCGAGCACGTGCCATCTATTCCCGGCGAGCGCGTCGAGAAAAAGAATCTCTACCGGGCGACCGTTTGACATCTCGCGCGCATACACGCGCGCTTTTCGGACACGCGTATCATTGATCACCAACAGCGCGTTGCCTGGAATTACATCCACCAGATCGCTCACGTGCCGATGCGAAACCGTCCCGGCGTCGTCGACGAGCAGACGTGCATCTTCACGCCGGTCGGTAGGGTGTTGCGCGATCAGCCGGTCCGGCAGATCAAAAGAGAAGCGGCTCGTTTCCATTGTCCCCGGAAAGCTCGAGCCCGAGATGCTGATATGCATGCGGCGTGGCGACACGTCCACGAGGCGTGCGTTTGAGCATCCCACTTCGAATCAGAAACGGCTCATAGAAGTCTTCGAGTGTGTCGATCGATTCTCCAACCGAAATAGCAAGCGTCTCGGCCCCCACCGGACCACCGCCGTACGTCCGGATGATTGTCTCGAGAATCGTCCGGTCGTGCCGTTCGAGGCCGATTGAGTCTATGTCGAGGCGCTCGAGCGATGACCCGACGACCGTCCCGGTAATCCGCCCATCGCCGAGCACTTCAGCGAAGTCACGTACCCGGCGCAGGAGACGGTTCGCCACCCTCGGGGTTCCCCGCGCGCTCTTCGCAAGCCTGCGAAGCGCCTTCCCATCGGCGTGTATCTCGAGCAACCCGGCGGAGCGACGCAACACGAGCTCGATTTCATCCTCCCCGTACAGATCGAGTCGGAGCGTGATTCCGAAGCGGCTGTACAACGGTCCGGCAACCTGGCCCGGTTTGGTGGTCGCGCCGACCAGCGTAAACGCCGGCAGCGGAATACGGATTGTGCGCGCCGAGGGCCCCTGGCCGATGACCCAGTCGAGCTCAAAATCCTCCATCGCGATATAGAGCATCTCCTCGATCGCCGGCTTCAGGCGGTGTATTTCGTCGATAAAGAACACCGATCCGGACGCAAGCGATGTGAGCAGACCGGCGAGATCCTTCGGCTTCTCGAGCGCGGGAGCCGAGGTGACCTTGAACTCGACTCCGAGCTCGTTCGCCATGATGCCGGCGAGCGTCGTCTTGCCGAGACCGGGAGGCCCGCTGAGAAACACGTGATCGAGGCTGTCGGAGCGCCCCCTCGCGGCCGAAATGAAAACCTTGAGATTCTCCTTGAGCGCATCCTGTCCCTGAAAATCATCGAGACGCTGGGGGCGAAGCGTCGTCTCAAACCGCTGCTCATCCTCGCCCTGCTCGCCTCGTAACAGGCTGCTCGAATCGTACATCTCCCGGTCCATGTCGTCTTCCATGCCGTCCACCCTACCCGAGCTTCAGCAACGCGCGTCGAAAGAGCTCGCGTTCACGCTCGGTCTCCTCTATGCCGGCATCCTCGACCTCCTCGAGCGCCCTGGAAACCGCCTCGGTGGCGCGTGCGCGCTCGTAGCCCATATCTACCAGACCCGCGGTAACATCGTCGAGCGGATCGGCGGAGAGCGCCGCACCAGGCGCCCGCTCGACGGTCAGCGCCCCTCGAAGCTGCAGCACGATCTTCTGAGCGGTTTTCTTACCGAGCCCGGGAAGGCCGGCGAGCGCTTCGGCGTCCTCCTGCTCGAGCATACGCACGATTTCGTCGCTTCGCGCGGCCGAGAGCATACGCAGCGCCTGCTTCGGTCCGACACCGTTCACTTTCAGGAGGTCGAGGAAGAGGCGTCGTTCGCCGACATCGACGAAACCGAAGAGTTTCATTGCGTCCTCACGCACGTGGAGCCAGGTGTAGATACGAGCCG
>SLIN01000340.1 GCA_007135605.1 Spirochaetales bacterium
CGCGGCGTTCCGCCGCGCAGCAGCCGCTCGATGTCCTCTGCGAGCAGATAGGGGGAGTTGCTCAGCACTTCGGTCGTCGTGCCGGCTATGTGTGTGGTGAGCGTTACGTTATCGAGCGCGCGAAGTCGACTGTCCTGCGGTAGCGGTTCCTCGGGGAACACGTCGATTGCTGCCCCGGCAATACCGCCGCGCTCCAACACGGCCGCGAGCGCCTTGTAGTCTATCAGGCCGGCACGGGCGGTGTTCACGAGATAGGCGGTTTCCTTCATGCGCTGCAGCTCGGCGGAGCCGATCATCCCCCGAGTGGCGTCGCTCATGCGAGCGTGAACCGTAACGAAATCGCTGCGTTCGAAGAGCGCGTTCTTCTCCACCGCTTCGGCTCCGTGTTCGGCTATGATCGCTTCGTCGACGTACGGATCGAAAACGAGAATCTCCACATCGAATCCGGATAGCTTCCGCGCAACGAGCTGTCCGATATATCCGAATCCTACGATCCCGACACACTTTCCCTTCATTTCCGGTATTGAATCGGAGTTGGAAAACTTCTTTCGCCACTCACCTCGCAGAATTGAGGCGTGTGCACGGGTGATGTTCCGGCTCTCGGCAAGCATGAGTCCGACGGTGAAGTCACTGACCGCCTGGGCGTTGCGCCCTTGTACATTGAAAACGAGCACGTCACGCCGGGTTGCATCCTCGAGGTTCACATTCTCGAGTCCGGCCCGACAAACCCCGACGATACGCAATTTCGGGAGTGCGGCGAGTAACTGCGACGAGACGGGAACAAAAAGCCCGAGAAGCATCTCCGCGTCCGGCGCCTGTGACACAACCTCGGGAACCGCTTCAATATCCGGACCCAGCTTCTCGACTTCCAGTCGACGATGCTGAAGCCTCTTCCAGTCCGGCTCCCAGTCGTCGCCGGTGAATCGCTCAACGAATGCGCTGAGATGCCGCTCCACCGCCGGCTCGAAAAGCGCCTTCGGAATCATCGCATCGCCGACAACGAGCGCCTCTTTCATTACACTCATCTCGCCTCCTTCATGAGCCGGATGATCGTCGTGTACGCATCCTCGGGCCGGTCGACTTCGGCGAGCATGTCCTCGGTGCGGCACCCGATCCGTTCGATTTGCTTCGAGCACGTGTACTCGATTCGATTTCCGGCGAGAACCGGCTCCGCCCGCCTACTCAGCAGCTCCGCATGCAGGCGTTTCACCCCGAGCCGGGCGGCCAGGAGAGCCGCCGCCCGACCGACTACCACATCGTGGAGAAGACACTCTTCGATCCGAATATCCCGGTGGCCGGAGAGAAAACGCTCGAGGTCAAACAGCGGATGGAGCCAGTGCCCCCGGTCGCTGAAGACCAGCCGTCCTTCCGAATAGAGACCGAGCGTATAGCCGCGTTCGACGCGTTCGTTCGCGAGTAGCTCGGGAGTCATACGTCCGATTCCGTTTCGCAGGCGAGCCAAGTGTCAGGTCTCGGCAATCGACTGCCTCGCCGGGTGATAATCTCGATAGTCGCCGGTCTTCTCGACAAAAGTCATCCCTTCCTGCGAGTAGAAACGAATCGCGCGAGCTCATTTATGTTATGCACGGTGATGTGCGATTTGCCGACTTCAATCCGTCGTTGGGTGGCAAAATGATTCAGGACTTCCCGGCAGCGCTGTGGATTTACCCCTGCCCAGTGAGCTACATCATCAACAGAAACATCGAAGGTACGGCTGTCGTCCTCGTTCTCCTCGTCGACATCGTGGACCGCGCCCATTTCGTTGAGCATGAGAAATACATCCGCGATACGAGCGTTCACATCGCTCAGCGTCAGGATCATGAATCTTCGCCGCTGATCGTAGATCCGTTTGGCGAACAGCTTCAGGAGCTTCAGCGCGATTTGCGGCTGCCCCTTCATGAGTATTTCGAAGTTCGCCTTATTGAACTGCAGCGCCTTAACGGTATCGATGGCGACGGCACTTGCCGAACGCGGCGAATCGTCGAGAATCGCCATTTCCCCGAAAATCTCACCGGGTTGGAGCACGTCGACCGTCTTCTCGATATCACCGAGAATCTTCATGATCTGCACTCGTCCCTTCTGGATGAGGTAGAACGAATCACCGGGCTCGTATTCGCTGAATATGATATCACCCGGCTCGAAATGAACTGCGAAACGCTCGAAGGCGGGGAGAGTCATGTCCATACGGCGTCTTCCGCACTATAGATTTTGAATTGCATGTGCCACCTGTTTCTGCAGCGTTTCGTCGGTAGACGCGAGCGATTGCACTTTCTTAAAAAAGCCGCCGGCACGCTCACGCTCGCCCTTCTCTTCGTATACGCGTCCGAGATAGTACAACACCCGCGGCAGTTCCTCCATTTTCGGATAGCGCTGAACGAGCGAGGTGAAATGGCGGATCGCGTCGTCATGTCGTTGCAGATGCATAAGACAACGCCCGGCCTCCACCAGCGAGGGAACGGTGAAATCCGGATCTTCCATCGCAGCCGCCTCGCGGAACGTCTTGAATGCCGCCTGAAACTCCTCGCGGCCGAACATGCTGACCGCCTCGTAGTAGCGGCGACCGGCAGGTGTCTCCTCGCCCGGCTGTTCACCGCGCGACGCCGCCGCGGGACGTTCCGCCTCGCCGCTTGCTCCGTGGCCGTCGGCGCGACTCGGCTCGGAATGACTCGGCCCGGAATAGAGGTAATCGTTGCGCTCAACTCCGGCCAGGAGCTCCTTCGCCCTGGAAGCACGCGGCCCGTTGGGATACACCTCGAGGTAGCGTTCGAGGACGTACCTCGCCTGTTTCATCTTGCCCTGCCGGTGGAAGAACTCGCCGATCTGGAAAAGCCCGTGTTCGGGTCCGACCATCGTCGGTTGATCGAGCATGTTCGTCACCTTCGCGTGGATTCGCCGCAGCTGCGTACTGAAAACTTTGAGCATCTTCAGAATGACGCGGGTATTCTGGCAGGCAAACTCCTCGAATTCCGGCACCGTGAATACGATCACCTCGGCCGTCGATACAACCACTGCATTCTCTTCCTGCGGATAGCGCCCGAGCGCGCTCTTCACGCCGAAGAACTCGCCGGTTTCGACCCGATTATGGATCTCCTGCCCGGTCTCGATATCGTGCGACGTCAGCGTGACCTTCCCGGATTTGAGCACATAAATACGGTTACTCGAATCTCCCTCAAAATAGATGACGGAGTTCGATTTGTACGTCATGGACCGCGGCACTGCAGTGGTTCCTCTCTAGTAAGTATGGAGTCTATTGTGCTGTACTATCAAATTCAAGAAACGTTGCTATAGATAATTAAACACTCTATCATCGGATGGCAGGTAACGAAAATGCAACAATCGAAGGCGGCGATTGAATCGGTTGGTCGACAGGCGCGTCGGTTTGTATACGACCTCTTCTACGCAATCGGGTTTTTCGTCGAGATTGTCCGCGTGATTCCAGGCTATTTTGCGATGGGCCGTCGACGGCGCGGTGGCGGGGTGCTCGTCATACAAGTCCTTTTCACCGGCGTCCAGGCTTTGAGTACCGTTGCGGTGATAGCCGTCGGCATCGGGGCGATCATCATCATTCAGGGACTATCGCTTCTGCCGCAGTTCGGTCAGGGTGATCTGATCTATGTCATCCTCGTCGCGGTTATCACGCGGGAGCTTGGTCCTATTCTCACCGCGTTCATCGTCACCGCGCGGTCGGGTACTGCAATCTCCACCGAGCTCGGCACGATGGTCGTTAACCACGAGATCGAGGCGTACCTGGCAACCGGGGTGAACCCTATCACCTATCTGGCGGTTCCCCGGTTGCTGGCTATGGTTGTCTCGCTTTTCCTTCTCAACGTCTACTTCAACTTCTTCGGGTTGATCGGCTCGTTTTTCGTGACACAGATTATCCGACCGTTCTCGGTACAGGAGTACGCTACCGGTATCTATGCCGCATTGACCATGCAGGATATCTTCACCAGCGTGGTCAAGAGCGTCGTGTTCGGCCTGATTATCGGCACGGTCGCCACGTATCACGGCTTTCGAGTCGAACGGGCTGCGACGGAGGTGCCGGTGCGCGCGATCCGCTCGGTGGGTCACGGCATAGCGTATATCGTTATAGCCAACGCACTGATTACTCTGATATCCTATCTCTGAATGTGGCCGATATGCGCGAGCCTGAGGTGCCGGATGAACAGAATGCGCACGCGGTTGATACGAGTGCGGCTGGTGCAGCGCCGAGTGGGGCCGATGCCGGCGGGGAACCGGTGGTCGATATTCCGGTTTTCGAAGCACCGGCGGTCGAGCTCGAGGCGGTGACGGTTGAGTTCGATGACTTCACCCCGGTTGTCGATGCCTCGGCCGCTATCGAGCGCGGCAAGACGACCGCGATTATGGGGCTTTCCGGGTCGGGCAAATCGACGCTGCTCAAGGCTGCCGCCGGGCTCATTCCGGCCGCCGCCGGGCGGGTTACGATTCTTGGCGTGCAGGTCCGGCCCATGTCGGATGGAGACATGCTCGAGCTCCGCAGGCAGGTCGGTTTCGTCTTTCAGGAAGGCGCCCTGTGGCAGAACATGAGTATCTATCGGAATATCGAGCTCCCGCTCGAACACCAGGAGCCGGAGCTCACTCGCCAACAGCGTCGCGATCGGATCGCCGCCGCTCTCGCCGGCTTTCGCTTCGCCCGCGACCTCTCGCTACGCCCTGCGATTCTGAGCTCGGGAGAAGCGAAGGTTATCTCGTTCGTTCGCGCCACAGTTACGAGACCGGAAGTGATTTTTCTCGACGAGCCGACTACGTTCGTGGATAGATCCAATCGGGCTCGTATGGTCGAGCGGCTCCGCGCCCTGAAACGCGACGAGCGAACGCTGATAATCGTAACCCACAATTCGAAAATCGCCGCCCAGCTCGCCGATCGGGTCCTGGTCATGGCCGACGGCACGATCCTCGAGCACGGTACGTTGCAGGAGGTTGCAGCGACCGATGATGAACGCGTGCGCGAAGTACTGCATGAGGTGCTCGGCGACGCAATAGCCTACGACGAAGACCTCCTGTCGCTTCTCGGCTCTGCCGAGCCGACGTGACCGGCGGCTTTGTGATTGAGCGATCGGCACTATCGCGAAAGGGGCGAGTGAAGTGAGATTTCAAATACGGTTCGTTAACCAGCTTGTCGGAATATTCGTTATCGTCGGAGTGGTACTCGCCGCCGGCGCCATTGTACTGCTCGGGACACGGCAGGGGTGGTTTGAGTCCCGGCATCCGTTCCACACGGAGCTGGAAAGCGCGCGAAGCCTCACGGTCGGTATGCCGATCGAGTTCCGCGGATTCGACGTAGGCCGGGTGACCGGATACGAGTTGAATGCGGAGAATAAGGTAGATGTCGATTTCGTCATTTTCGACCGCTTCTTTGATCTCATAACCGAAGGCTCTCTCGTGGAGTTCTCGAGTAATCCGCTCTTCGGCGGGTCGATGATTCTCCATCCCGGCCACGATACCGCTGAGCAGCTCGCAGCGGAATCGATGCTTCCGGAATGGTCGAGTGAGCTCGGACAGACGATTCGTGAGCGTGAGCTCGTCCGGCGTTCGGAACCGCCGGATGCGATCAGCAGACTTCTTCACGACATAAACCCGGTTCTCGATCGAGTCGAAGCCGTACTCGTTTCGACCGACCGAATTCTCGGCACGGTCGACGGGACGCTCGCCGGTAAGCTCAACGTCGGGCCGCTCGCGGAGACGTTCGAAGGATCGAATCGTCTCATCAACGAGGCCGGACGTCGCCTCGCGGAGACCGAGACACTCCTTGCCGAAACCGAGCAGCTTCTCGCTTCGATTCGGCCGATGGTGGACGACGCCTCGGCGTTCACCGCCGAGCTTCGCCGGCCGGAAGGTATTATTCCACGGCTGATCGGCCCCCGCGGATCGCTTGCGACGCTCTTCGACGATGACGATCGGCTCTTCACCCAGGTGGAAGAGATGCTCATTTCGCTGAACAACGCGATGGAGGAATTGAACGAGCTCACGAGATACTTCGGCCGGCAGGCGCCGCAGCTGGCCGGGTTGCTGGAGGAAGGTCGCGACGCTCTCGCCGTCGGGCAGGACGTGCTCATCGGGCTGAGGAACAATCCGCTGTTACGCCGCGGTATTCCTGAACGCCCGGAACCGGAGGGCGGCTTCGAAAGCTTGCGGGAGGCGGAGTTCTGATCATGGTAACTCGCAGGAACCGAGCCCTTCTCGCCTTACTCGGCGCTACGCTGCTTGCCGGAGCGTGCTCCTCCCTGCCGGATCAGCCGGACGAGATTCGTACTGTGCGCAATCGCGCGGCTCAGTACACCGAGTACGGCGACAACTACTATCGACGCGGTCAGTATGAGCAGGCACGTAGTTTCTACGAAATAGCGTACGATCTCGCCGGCAGCGTCGATAGCCTCGGACAGATAGCCAACCTTCACAACTCGCTCGGCCGAACATGGCAGGCTCAGGGCTACCCGGATGACGCGAGACGAGAGTACGAGCAGGCGCGACGGGTCGCGGCGCGTGCCGGCAGTGGGCACATCGAGGCGGAGAGCATCGCAAACCTCGGCTCGCTCGCCGTCGGCGAACGCAACTACGGCGAGGCCGAAGCCCTCTTCCACGAAGCTCTCGAGCTGGTCGACGGAAACCGCAACTATCGCCGTCAGGAAGCAATAATTCGCCATAATCTCGGCGCCGCGTACGCAGGCGGCGGGCGATTCGAAGAGGCCCGCGATCAACTCGAACGAGCGAAACGCATCAACAGCGAGCTCAATCGCCGCGTGGAGCTCGCCTCGAACCACTATATGCTCGCATCGGTCGCCTCCCGAAGCGGAGAGTACGACGAAGCGCTGGAACATGCGAAACAGGCGTTGGAGCTGGATCGAAGCATGGAGAACACGCGCGGCATAATCGCCAGTCTGCGCGCAATTGCGACGATCTCGCGGAGAGCCGATCGAGATGAGGAAGCAATAGAGTACCTGAGACGCGCGCTGACGGTAGCCCGCGCATCCGACAATCGGCGCGCCTCCGAGGTGATTCTGGACGAGCTCGTTGAAGTCACAGAAGCTATCGGGCATACTGAGGAGTCGGCACGCTACGGAGAAATACTCGATGAGCTCTGATCGGAACCGTCTCGACGCTGTTCTGGAACGTGCTCTCGATGGTTTCGGACGTATTGCGACGGTACTCGGCGCGGCGTTGCTTGTTGCCGCGGCAGCGGCGCTGATATCGGCTCTCGTCGTGCTCCCGCTCTGGCTGGCGGCTACCTGGGCACCGAGACTGTACAGCGGCGTATTGGCTTTTCTCGTTCTGTTGCTGCTCGCCGCAATGCTCGTGCGAAAGCTTCGGACCGGTGGCGCTGTGTCCGTGGTGGCAGGAATGGTACAGGCCGGGAAATGGATGGTGTGGCTGGCTGCCGCCTATGTGAGCGCTGTAGCACTGGTGAACGGGTTGCTGACGATCGGTATTCCGCTTCTTGTCCTGGTTATCGGTTCCGCCGGTTATTTCGGCGGACGTCCGCGGAGACAAAGAGGGTGATGAAGGCCGACAAACTCGTAGTCGCAGCTTTTACTACGTTCTTGCTCGCCCTCGCACAGATCGCTGCATCCTCGGAGTATCCGCGTATCTCGTCGCTTGACAACGCCGACATGCTTTTCCGCCAGATTCAGAACGACATATCGGCGTTTCATCGCTCTTCGCGAACAGGCACGGATCCTCCGGCGCTCGCACTGTTCCGCTATCGCCTCGACGAAGAGGATACGTTTCTGCGCGTATCGTCGCGACTTACACTTTCACATGCGACGCTCGCCACGCTGAACGGTCTCGGTGAGGCGAGCTTTCCCTCCGACCTCGACGAGATCCTGATCCCGAATCAACCGGGAGTATTCGTGCCGGTGAGCCCCGGAAGTGACCTGGAATACATGCTGAGCGGCCGCCTTGCGCCCGAGAAGCTGGAGCTGGAGTCGCCGCACACCGATGAAGCCGACCCCGAATTGCCTGCACCGACCGACCCGGGCGACCGGCGGGACAGGACCGTCGACAGGGAAGGAATTGAGGCCGTCGTATCCCATGACGGAGAACAGAGACGCTTTTACTTCTTTCCCGGAGATGACTTCACGGCTGCCGAGCGCCGAGCGTTCCTCGGCGTGCTATTCCGCAGTCCGCTCGATGAGTACCGAATCACCTCCGCCTTCGGCACGAGGCGGAGCCCGTTCACCGGAAGACCGAGTTTCCATACCGGTATCGATATGGCTGCTACACCCGGGGCGCCGGTCCGGGCGGTCCGAGAAGGTGTCGTCGCCGACACAGGATTCGACCGGGTATATGGGAATTACGTTATTCTGGAGCACGATGAGGTTTTTACCAGCTTCTATGGGCATTTGCTCGATATTGCAGTAGAATCCGGGGGCGAGATACACGCCGGGCGGATTATCGGTTCGGTCGGCAACACCGGGTTGAGCACCGGTCCGCATCTGCACTTCGAGATACGGGTGCGCGGCGAGGCTCGCAATCCGCTTCGATTCATACCGGGATCTTGATAATGAACGTGATTCGGACCGTAGCTTCCGTACTGATTCTTCTCACGATACCGTCTGTCGTGTCCGGGTTCGAGTCGGTCTACGGTAATGTCGTCGATTTACACACGTTCAGCGCAAACGCTCTCGAAGAAATCGATTACGAGCTCGCTCCGGCGGATATCGTAATACTGGATATCGATCGCCATCGGTTCGTCGATGCGCTGGAGATTACCGTCCACGTGCCGGACGAGATTGCCGACCGAGCCGACGTTACGATCGCTGCACTACTCTACGGATCGCTGGACGAAGAGAATCCGGGTCTCGGTTCACTCAATACGCGAGGCCGCCGACTCCACTTTCAGCCACTTGTACGTGAGACCCGCGCACGTATTGAGGTGCCGATAAGCCGAACGTCCCACCGTGCGCCGGCGGGTTATCGCCGAGTCGACGAACCTCCCGATGCCGATCAGTATCCGATTGCCCTCACCGTTATCCCTGTGGGCAAGGGACTACCGGACGATCTCAGCTCGCGAAGATTGAGCGTAGGCATTAAACCGGTCTCCCGCGGGGTCGGCGAAGTCGCTCTCGAGTTCATCGATCCGGAGGGGAACGAAATCTCCCGTGATGAGCTTACCGAGACAACAGTATACGTCGACGATGAGGAGCTCGAGTCGACACTATTCTTCTCGGAACCAGGTTTTCGCCAGATTCGCCTGGAATCAACCCGTTACCGCGAAAAGATTTTCACACAGCCGGTGGAAGAGGGACAGACGGGAACACTCGTTATCGAATTGGCGGAACGTCCGGCCACTCTCTTTCTCGACGCACCTCGCGGTACACAGATATTTCTCAATGGCTCGATCGTGGCAAATCGTCTCGGAACCCACATAGAAGTCGAACCGGGTGAGCACGAGGTCCAGTTTCGCATCGGCGGCAGAACGATTTCACGCTCCATATCGCTTGAGTCCGGGGAGGCATATCGACTCGTCCTCGATTTGCAGATCAAACTGGAGCACGAGACCGCCGAATCGGAGCGATAGGCCCCGGATTTCGGTTGTGATGGACCGAAACCGACGAATTACCCTTGCCTTCAAGACGAATTCGGAGTAACAATTTAGTTAAGGATTGTCGTCGCCAGACGATAATCTACATGTCGGCTGCTTTAGTTCCCCTCCCAGTTTACTATTGCACGTCGACAACCGAACGGTTGGGCCGGTTCTGCAGAACCGGCCCTTTTTTTGCCGGGCACTCCGAGTCAGCGTCGGAGTGCATGTCGTTCGCGCACCGGTGCGACTCGTTACCCGGAGGCGATATCTGCATGCAGTTACTTGTCTTGACAAAGGTTAGAGGCGCACGTACCTTCGAAACATGAACCTTCCGCGTAGTCGCAAAATGCTGATAAACGTGCTCGTTGGACTCGCGGCGCTCACGGCGGTCGCTGTTGGCATAGGACTCGGGCTCGCTATTGCCTCAACACAGAATATTCGAACTCTCGACGAGTACGCGGACGGCGACCTCGCACTTCCGAGTCAGGTTCTGGATAGACACGGTCGACTGATAACCGAGTTTTTCTCCGCCGAGCGCCGGGATCTCGTGACCCTCGACGAGCTTCCGCGTCATCTCGTGTACGCACTGATCGTTCGAGAGGATCGAGATTTCTTCCAACACAACGGATTCAGTGTACGCGGTACATTGAGCGCCGCCTGGAACATCGTTACGGGACAGTATTTCTCCGGCGGCAGCACTCTGACCCAGCAGCTTGCCGGGCATATGTTCGACGATCGCGACGATATCACGATCGCGCGAAAGATCCGTGAGCTATGGTGGGCATTCCAGCTCGAGCGTAGCTGGACGAAACACGAGATACTCGAAGTCTACCTGAATCGCATGTATTTCGGGCACAACACATATGGTGTCGAGGCGGCAAGCCATTTCTACTTTGGCCACTCGGCGCGCGAGCTGACACCGGCGGAATCGGTAATGCTGGTAATCCAGTTGGCGAATCCGTCCCGCTATTCACCGTTAAATAATCCCCAGCGTGCCCGGACAATGCAGCGCACGATTCTCAACAGCATGGCGAATGCGGACTTCATAAGCCGAGAGGAGGCCGATTACTCGTTCGAGGAGTACTGGGCCAACTACGACTTCACGCGTTCCGGCACTTCAACCGCCTTTCTCGACCGTGAGGACGAAGCACCCTATTTCAGCGAGTACGTTCGCGGACAGCTGGAAGGCGATATCCTTCTCGGCCGGCCGGTCGATATAAATCGTGCCGGACTTATCGTTCATACCACCCTGGATCTCGATCACCAGAGCGCAGGCGAGCGGTATCTGCGCGAGGGAATCGATCGGGCGAATCGATCGGTCCGCGATGCGCGCGAGCG
The DNA here is from genome assembly GCA_007135605.1 of Spirochaetales bacterium. Lineage (GTDB taxonomy): Bacteria > Spirochaetota > Spirochaetia > DSM-27196 > SKKC01 > SLAN01. The sequence continues at coordinate 10,883 of SLIN01000340.1, forward strand.
GGCGCTCGAACGCGCAGGTGAAGTCATACCGATTCTGGACATTATGGCTCTGAGCTTCGATATTCCGGATCTTCAGGTTTCCGGAGCGCGAACTCAGCAGGAAGCGCGCAGATACTATGACAACCGGCTCGATCCGCTCCTCGCCGTGACAAGCCTTATGTTCGACTCTACAGCGCAGGACGGTCTGTATAACGCCGTTCGTATGTCACAGATACACCGTCGCGAGGATACGTCCCGGGAGAACGTGCAAGGTGCGCTGGTGACGATGGAAAACGAAACCGGCCACATCACGGCGATGATCGGCGGCGCCCAATTCGAACGAATCGACCAGCTGAATCGGGCGGTGCTGGGACGCCGTACACCGGGGTCAGCGTTCAAGTCACTCTACTATGCTGCCGCGATCGAAAGCGGCGAAGTCACGCCCGCTACCCTTCTCTACGATTCACCGGTTGTCTTTCGTAACGACGACGGCTCTTCGTATCAGCCGCGGAATTACGCAGGCAACTGGTTCGGTCCGGTGCTCGCGCGCCAGGCACTCGCGCGGTCACTCAATATTCCGGCTGTTCGCGTCTTCCACCGTGTCGGCTTCACCGACGCGCTTGACACCTCCGCGCGCATGCTCGGTATCGCATCGGATGATATGGCCGGTCGCGGTCTTCAACGGCGCTATCCCGTTGCGCTCGGCGTGAGTTCGGTCAGTCCACTCGAAATGACCCGGGCATACGCCACATTCCCCAACAACGGAATGCAGGTTGATCCACTTGCCGTCCGCTACGTCGAAGATCAGAGCGGCGATATCGTGGCCGAGCCGGAGCGCGATCTGCGCATCGCACAGCGCAGGCGCGGCGCCGACAATCAGATTGTCAGTCCGCAGACCGCCTACGTCATGACAGATCTGCTCAAGGACGCGTTCGAGACCGGCACGTTGCGGGCCAATTCGCCCGATGGACCGATGGCGGCGAAGTCTGGAACGACCCAGAACTGGTCCGACGGCTGGGTTGTCGGGTACTCACCGAAATATACGACCACGGTATGGTACGGGTTCGATCGCGGCGGCAGAAGTCTCGGCACAAATCAATACGGGGCCGCGCTGGCCGGCCCGGTGTGGACCGGTTACATGAACGAAATTCATGCCGAGCTGGACGATCTTGAGTTCGACCGTCCGGAAGACGGGTTGACGGAGGTCAAGATTTCCGCTGAATCGGGTCTTCTCGCCACCGACGACTATACCGGACCGACTCGCGAGGAGATATTCATCTCCGGAACGGAGCCCACCGAGTATGCCCGGGACGACCGGCAACGGCTCGCCGATCAGGAAAGGCAGGTCGGTCGCCTGAGGGAAAGCGCATCCAGATACGGATTGCTACCTGCTCGCGCGGAAATGGATCAGGTCATACCAACCATCGATGAGGTGCTCGAGGGCACGGACGCCACGGATGCGCGTTTGCCGACCGACGAAGAATTGGAGTCTCAGCTCGATGAGCTACAAGTTGACGAGTTTCTCGATACTACCGGGGAGGACGACGACGGGAACCCGTTGCTCGATTGAACCACATGCAATTACCAATCGACGATGTTGTGGTGCGAAAACGCGTCCGTCGCGATCTCGGCGACCTCACTGCGCTGAAAGAGAGTATGCGAACGCATGGGCTCATGAATCCGGTGGTGATCAACTCGAACAATGAGCTGATCGCCGGTCATCGTCGCCTCGAATCTGCGCGTGAGCTCGGCTGGACTTCGATCACTGTCCGCGTCATGGACGAGGAAGATGAGGCGGGTCTGCTCGAGATGGAAATCGAAGAGAACACCCATCGGAAGGCGCTGAGTACCGACGAGCTCGGCGAGGCATACGGCAAGCTCGACGACTTGCGAAATCCCGGTCCGTTCCGCAGATTTTTTCGCTGGTTGAGGAGGCTTTTTCGTCGCCTCTTCCGGCTGCCCGGCCGGTGATGGGCGGCTACGCATCGAGATTCGAGCTGCCGACACAGTCGGGTACCAGCTATCCGGGCTCATCCGTACGCCAGATTTCCTGAAAGTCGTGCGGCCGCTCACAGTACAGACAAACGAACGTGGTGTCGCTTCTACGGCGGAACTCGGGAATGGCATTCTCGTGGTTGTCCTGGTGGGACACACACGACTCGTTACTACATGATATCTGATCGAAGTCGTATACCCGACGCGGCATCCGCAGCCGATACTTCTGCTGAACCGCCCCGTTGGAGATAACGTTTACCGTACACCCCGGCGCAATCGCACCGAGCATTTTAATGATCCGTTCGTCGAACGGTTCTATGTTCGGAATCGATATTAACCCCTTATAGGATCGATCATCGCGTGCGGACGGGAACACTCCGTGCGAGCTAATTACATTGAGGCGTAGGATCGATCGGATCTTCGTGATGTGGTTCCAAATCGCCTCGACGTCTTTACCTCGACCGATATGATCGATGACGATTCCCGATTCGACCGGTTTGATTCCGATCTTATAGTCCGGCTTCGACTTCGGACGAGCCGGAACCTGCTCGACGAAATCGTCAGGCACCTCCGGCCAGGTTTGAGCTTCTCCGCGGAAATCGTCGCCGAGATGTCCGGCAAGCAAGCCGATTTGTGCGATTCGGGTGAAGTAGCCGTTCATACTCTGCTCGTCCCAGCCGTTCAACTGTGTACGGTCGAGAAAGGATGGAATCGTGGGGGTCGCACTGTGTCTCGGCAGCGGATGAAAGAATCGCGTTCCTTCCGGCACCCGACTCACGAACTCCTTCCGAAACGTTACCGCATCTCTCAACGAATCCGACTTCTCCAATAGACGGTCACCCATACGTTCCAACTGCAATCGGGTGAAGTACCAGCTCGACGCGATCCGATCCTGCTCGAGATACGATTTAATCGACCCGAAGAACCGAAGATGAAAGCCGTGATGATCCATCTGCTCAACGTAGTGAGCCGGCATCGCAAGGTCGTCAGGGGCGATGAGATCGACGTACACCTCTTCAAAGACGCGCAAACCGTCCACTTTCGAGTGAACGGTCCTTCCGTGAAACAGATCGCCGACGAGCGCAACGTGTATTCTGCTACGGTCCCAACCGGTCTGTTCGAGGAAACTGAACTCGTCCAGAAACTCCTGGGTGGGGTGTTCGTGACGACCGTCTCCGGCGTTGATGAAGCTCGCCGGAGCGAGATTGTGCTTCTCCGCGTAGTGTTGCATATCCCGCTCGAGCCATCTACAGACCCCCTCCATTGGAGTGCGGAGAATGAAGATGCTCCGGGAATTGTAGCCGTAGAGCATTTTGACCGTATCGGTCACGCTTTCCTTCTTTCGTATACTCGACCCTTGCGCGCTGAAGTCGTTGACCCGAACCGCGTGGAACTTCCCGGCGTTCCGGAAACTCTCCTTCGTCCGCGTCGAGTCTTCGAGAAACAGTAGGTAAACGCCGACATCGGGATCGTTTATGCGGAACCGGTCGACATCCGATCGCGTCCGAAGCGCACTCTTAATTTCGCGTGCCGTATTGTAGAGATAAAGCTGTTCGTCAATGCTCAGATCCCGGACAACCTGAATCGTTCTCCCGCTAAATGGATTCACTTTTCGCTCCGTACTCCCCTCTATTCGAGCGTCTCCGCGTCAAGCACGTGAAACGCACCGTCACTGCCTTGTGCTATTACGATGTTGCCGTCGATATACAAGAACGTATCCGGATCTACTCCAATATCGGACACCGCTACCTGCTCGAGCTGCTCGTTGAAGCGTCCGAGGTGCCAGGTCCCGTTCAGCATCACAACCGAGTAGACCGATCCGTCCGCGATCGCGAAATAAGACTCGGCGAATACGACGCTCTCCGACTCGAAGGAAATAACCAACTCCTCCGGATCGACTCGCACGAGCACCCCCTCCGAGTTGTCGATTCGACGGCTGACGAGAAAGTCACCGGCAATCGTTTGCAGTCGAGTAGATGCGATACCATCGATATCCGAGCGAGTCTCCACCGAACCGTCCGTCCGATACAGCCGTACCAGCCGTCCACTGCGTCCCCCGTCGCGCTGTTCGGCTTTAATCACGACAATCGTCTCCTCGTCGGGTAGCACGTCTTCGGCAACGGCGGCGATCTCCGGATCCTCGGCGACATCCACCTCATCATCATCCATCACCTCATCGACATCTTCAGCGACAGCATCGCGCTCTTCCTGAACCCGTTCCTCCATTTCCGCGACTTCGGCTTCTCGCTCGGCGATCGCCCTTGCACGCTCATCGAGCTCGGCGGCGCGTTCGGAGATATCGATCTCCGCCTGCTCGACTCGCTCCTCGGCATCCGTGCGCTCTTCCTCATCGAGATCGTCAAGCATCTCGCGTTCTTCGAGCACCTCCCGCTCACGAGCCTCGAGCTCGTCGAGCTCGGCGACGAAACGCTCTCGCTCCTCACGCATCTCCTCGCGCGCGATCGTCACAACGTCCTCCATGAGATCAATGAGCGCCGTCCGCATAGAGATACCCATATCGTCGCGACGTCGCAACTCCTCGATCACCTCTTCGTCGGCGAGCCGGAATGGATCGACTACCGCAACATCGCTACGAAGCGGAATTACGAGTTCGGTGCCGCCCGGCCAATCGTTGTAGTGCGTGGAAAGCCCCACTTGCTCGGCAGTCAGATTCTCTACCACGATCTCCTTGTAGCGCTCCGCGAAGTTGGCGAGATCGCCGCGGTAGAGTGCGTTGTAGATCGTCGCCAACTCGGCAATGAGCGCGGATTGCTGCTGATTGTAATCATACGCCTGCCGAAGATAGCCCGAAAGAATCAACCGCACGTTGCGAATATGGTCGACTCGTGCCTGCTCGAGAATAAAGAAGATGTCGGCGTCGAGACCCGTGCGTGTATCCGGATCGACCGCACGCACTATGCGATAGCGAGCGAAATACTCCCGAAACTCGCCGATGTCCGGTGGCGGATCGCCGAGATAGCGCCCTATCGATTCGATCATCTCCACGCTTTCGGAGACCGACACCGGTCCCTCGTAGTTTGTGAACTCGATATCCACACCATCGGCCCGGTGCAGCTCATCCTCGGCGACGTCGAGCGCACCGGCAGGCGCTGCAAAGAGAGAAAGCAGCATGAGGGCGAGAGCCAATGTCCCATATCGCGAAACATACTGAGCTGGACTCCGTCTACATCCGATCATTCGTTTCTCTCCTCCGGTCATAGACCGTGACCCCCCCCCACCGACACCGTGCTGTCGTCCATGGCGGGTCTCACATCCGAGGCGTCGGTGGCGCCCTACCGCAACACCGCCCGAAGCGCCGGGTGATTCTCGATCGCCACACGAGCCAATAGAGCACGCGCACGCATCCGCACGTGTTCCGAGGCACCGCTTTGCGGAAGGTATGAGAGTATTTCCACGAGCACTCTCGGAAGCCGAGCCCCCTGCTCCCACAGCTTCCCGGAGGCGGAGATAAACGCCTCATCCATCGCTGCCGACATCCCCGGCCCGCCGGCCCGCTCGTAGATCTCCGAGATCAATACGCCGCGCGGCACCCGATCGGAGAACCCCAGAATCGAGAATCCTCGAACTATTGCCCGCAGCTCCGAAGGGTCGTTGACCCGGGAAGCGGCGCGCTCCAATCCCCGAAGCGCGATTAGATCGCCCACCCGCCCCAGCGCCACATATGCACGGGCGGCGATATCCGGAGCCACCAATCGCGAATCGCGCGACGAGACATCGATACCGGTAACTTCAATCAGGAGCGCGCTTATCCAGGCAAGGGTGCCACGCAAGTTACCATCGTCGAGTCGTGCTTCAACATCCGAGAGCACCCGTTCCGACTCCGAATTGCCGCCCGCGCGAATCATGTCGGAAAGCACCCGGTAGTCGCGACGGTTTCGCAGCTCTTGTCGTCCCGGAACGGCTACCTCATAGATTCGTCCATCATTACGGCCCGATCCGCCGGCGGTGACCCAGGCCGGCGCACTCACCGGATCGATCTTCAGACCGTATACAACCCACTCTTCATCCCGGCCCGGAACGACAATGTGACCGCCGGCGCCTATAACGGGCTCACCGAGCCTTCCCCCGCCGCCGACACGCATTCGGACGACCGTTTTTCCCGCTTGATCGAGAACTCGCACGACACCGGATTCTTCCGAGACAACGTAGCTTCCGTCTCCGGTTCCGGCGACACCGCCGTCGACCTGCGCCAGCGGTTCGGACGAGGTTGCACCATACAGCTCGCCGGCTTCATCTACGAATGCCAACGCACCGTCGATATCGAGAATCAACCGCTGCGCTGCGCTGTCTGCCTCGGCGATGATCTCTCTCGTTCCGTCGGAAATGCTGATCCGGGAGATTTCCCCGTTCTCGTCGGCTACGACGACCGCACCATCGGGCCCCTTGACCGCCACCGCAGGAACCTCCTCGATATCGTAACTGTCGGCAACAGTACCGCCGGAGGTCAGGACGAGCAACTCGGCGCCCTCGGTAATGAAAACGAGCGACCCGTCTCCGGAGATATACGGCCCATGTACGACCGAATCACCCACGGAAAGCGCCCAGAGCGAGTGTCCCGCATAGTTCAGGGCACGAATGCCGCCGCCTTCGTACGTAAGGTAGATAATGCCGAGATTACTCGCCGCTACGGACGTCAGTTTCTCGTCAGGCGAACGAAGGGTCCATGCGTGTCGTCCGGAACGGCTTATCCGCTCCACCCGTCCATCGGAAAGCTCGATGAGCACCGAACCGTCGTGAAGCGCGGTGAGTCGCCCGGAAGGCATCTGCGGCAGGCGGGTTCGCCACCGAAGCTCCCCGCCGGCGGAAAGCCGGTATAAGTTCCGATCGTCGGCTGCGAAGCTCACTTCCCCGGAATCGAGTACAACCGGGCTCGTCACGATGCGTCCCGAGGCGACAAAACGCCAGGACGCCTCCGCCATAAGTGGAGCCAAGGGGATCGATGAGAGGCAGAGTATAAGGACTGCATGGACAATCGCTCGCACCGCCGCCCAGAATACCACAATCGAAGATTCTGGAGAATACGATTCTCGATGTCTGCTACGCTACACAAATTCCACCATGATACGCTATACTCGTCTTCGGAATGTCAACAAACAAGTTAGCAAGTCTGCCCACGATCAAACGACTCCCCTCATACCTGCACATTGTCGAGGCCGCCAAGCGTGACGGAAAGGAGTTCATTTCGGGGACGATTATAGCGGATGAGCTCGGACTGGAGCCGATACAGGTCCGAAAGGACCTCGCGGTGACCGGCATCGTCGGAAAGCCGAGAATCGGTTTTCCAGTGGACGAGCTTATTCGGGCCATTAATTCGTTCTTACAGTGGGATACCGACACTCCTGCCATTATCGTCGGTGCGGGCCATCTCGGTACGGCACTTATGGGATACGTGGAGTTTCCCAAGCACGGGCTGAATATCAGAGCCGCATTCGATGTTGACGAACGAAAAATCGGCACCACCGTAAATCAGACACCGGTCTACTCCATCGATCGAATGCCGACCATTATTCGTGAGTTGGGGGTGAAACTCGCGATTCTCACCGTACCGAACGCATACGCGCAGGATGTCGCAGACGACCTCATCGACGCCGGAATAACCGCAATCTGGAACTTCACCAACATGAAACTGAAGGTTCCCGACCATATTATCGTTCAGAAAGAGGATCTCAGCTCGGGCTACGCGGTGTTGAGCGTTCGTGCACGGACGCTTTCTTCGAATGAACCCGACAGCGCCTCTGGCGCCTCGGAAAACCGCTCCCCGAACGCTCGTCAGGTTCGTGCTTGAAATAGCATGCAGTCGGCTGGTGAAAAGGCGTTGCCGGAAGGGCAGCGAAAGGGACTCATCTCGGCGCTCAAGCGCAAACAGAAGCATCTCCGTCCGTGGGCGAATCGTCACCGAATCGAGTGCTATCGCGTTTTCGATTGTGAAGCGGGCGACCTCCCTCTCCAGATCGACCTCTACGGCAATCATTTGCACGTCTGCGAAATCGAACGATCGAACGAAGGCAGCACGGTCTACGGCCAGGGTTGGCGATCGGAGGTTGCGGAAACTGCTGCGGCAACGCTCGGCATACGCTTCGATCGAGTGTTCACGAAGTTTCGCCCGAAGCGCGCTCCCGGCGAACAGCATGGGAAACAGAGCGACAGATCTTACTGTATTACCGTCACTGAATCGGGTCTTCGGTTCGAAGTCAACTTGAGTGACTACCTTGATACCGGGCTCTTTCTCGATCACCGAATAACCCGTGGCATGGTAGCGGATATGTCAGACGGCGCGCGGGTTCTCAATCTGTTCTCCTATACCGGAGCATTCTCGGTTTACGCGGCAGCCGGCGGTGCGATCTCGACGACGAGTGTCGATCTGTCAGCCGGCTATCTCGAGTGGGCAAAGCGGAACATGAGATCCAATGGTTTGCTCGACATAGGATTTCATACGTTCGAACAGATGTGTGTGTTCGATTTCCTTTCCCGCGCGTCCGAACGCGGTGAACGATGGGACATTATCGTCCTCGATCCGCCGACCTTCTCAAACAGTCGAAACATGTCGAGGACAATGGACATCCGCCGCGATCATCCTGAGTTGATCAAACAGTGCTACGATATGCTATCCAAAGACGGTGCGCTCGTATTCTCGACCAACGCACGGAACTTCTATCTGAATCAGCGCTTCCTGAAGGATCTGAAACCGAAGAACCTGACAAACGAGACGATCCCCGAGGATTTCGCTCGCAGCAGGCCTCACCGAACCTGGCTCTTTACGGCAGCGTAGGTTGTTCATTCACAGGGTCCGCGTCACGAAGCCAACCAGCGATAGATTTCTCCTTCGTGTAGAGAGGCGCGCCGTTCACATCATCACAACCCGACTATGACTGAACTACGACTACGCGATGATAGCGTTTCCTGCCGGCTCGGAGCATTAACTCGCCCCCGGACAAGGATTCTGCGTCAATCGCATCATCCTCCGAGCCGATTTTCTCATCGTTTACTCGGGCGCCACCCTGGCGAATGAGCCGGCGAGCCTCTCCCTTCGAGCTGCAGAGTCCGGTTCGCACGAACAGCTCCACCGCACCGATCCCCGCTTCGAGCTCGGCGTGCGGAATTTCGGTACTCGGCACGCCTTCCTTCGCGGACGGGTCGTCGATTCTGCCGAACGCTGCCCGAGCCGCGGCACGCGACTCGTCGGCGGTCTCTCGCCCGTGTACCAGACAGGTGAGCTCCCACGCGAGTCGTTCTTTGGCACGATTCAGCGCACTTCCGCCCTCGGCAGTCAGCTCATCGATCTCCTCGATCGGGACGAATGTGTACAGCTTCAGGAAACGCTCGACATCGGGATCGGGTACATTGCGCCAATACTGGAAGAAGTCGTACGGCGAACAGAGCTCCGGATCGAGGAAGATGGCGCCTTGCTCGCTCTTACCCATCTTCTGTCCGTCGGCTCGCGTCACGAGCGGGAAGGTAAGCCCCTGCACTTCGACGCCGTCGACCCGTCTGATGAGATCCATGCCGGCAACGATATTGCCCCACTGATCGTCACCTCCGAATTGGAGCGTGACTCCCCGTTCGCGATAGAGGCACAGATAGTCGTAACTCTGCAGGAGCTGATAGTTGAACTCTATGAAACTGAGACCGGTTTCAAGTCGCATTTTGTACGTTTCAAACGAGAGCATGCGGTTAACCGAAAAGTGCCGTCCGATATCGCGAAGAAACTCGATGTAGTTCAGTCCTCGCAACCAGTCGGCGTTATTCACCACTGTTGCGTCCGCGTTGACGGTTTGAAGAAACGCACGAATCTGGTTTCCCATCGATTCCGCATTTCGATCGATCTCTTCGGTCTCGAGCATCCGCCGTATTTCGGTTTTGCCGGACGGGTCTCCGATCTGTGCGGTACCGCCGCCTATCAGCGCGATCGCCGTATGCCCGGCGCGAGCAAGATGCGCCATGGCGAACAGCGGAACCATATGCCCGACATGCAGGCTTCGACCGGTCGGGTCGAACCCCACATAGCAGCTGCAGATCTCTTCGCTCAGCTGCCGCCGTACAGCCTGTTCATCGGTTACCTGGGAAACGAACCCTCGCTCTTTGAGCACGTTGTATGCGGACATGGACTTCTACGCTCCCACCCGTTTGTAGTTGCGAATTTCGGAACGGATGCGGTTCGCAAGCTCCTCGACCGGCACTCGTACCTGCTCCATGGTGTCACGAAAACGTACTGTAACCGTTCCGTTCTCCTTCGTTTCGTAGTCGATCGTGACACCGTACGGGGTGCCGATTTCGTCTTGCCGGCGATAACGCCGTCCGATCGCCCCGCCTTGATCGTAAAAGGTCGCAAACTCATTGCGCAGGTCGAGCTCGATCTGCCGTGCGAGCTCGGCGAGTCCGTCCTTCTTCACGAGCGGGAATACCCCGACGGTCACCGGTGCGATCTGCGGGTGCAGACGGAGCACGGTTCTTACATCACCTTCGGCAACCTCTTCCTCCTCGTAGGCGTCGCAGAGCACCACCAACACGGTTCGTGTCAACCCGACTGCGGTTTCGACGATATAGGGGACGAACCGCTCCTTCGTTTCCTCTTCGAGGTAACTGAGATCCTTGCCGCTGTACTCTGCATGGCGAGAGAGATCGAAGTCGGTCCGGTTGTGAATACCTTCGAGCTCCTGCCAACCGAACGGATAGTAGTACTCGATATCGAACGCTGTCTTGGCATAGTGCGCGAGCTCATCCGGACCGTGCTCGTGGAAGCGCAAGTGGTCGGGGCGAATACCGAGCTTCCGGTAGTACTCCATCCGTTTCTCTTTCCAGTGCTCGAACCACTTCTCATCTTCACCCGGTTTCACGAAGTACTGCATCTCCATCTGCTCGAACTCGCACGTACGAAAGATGAAATTCTTCGTTACGATCTCGTTTCGGAACGCCTTGCCAACCTGCGCGATACCGAACGGGAGCTTCATACGTGATGTTTGCACGACGTTTCTGAAGTTCACGTAGCTGCCCTGCGCGGTCTCGGGTCGCAGATACACGGTCGACCCGGAATCGGCGGTCGGTCCGAGGTGTGTTTTGAAAAGCAGGTTAAAGTCGCGTGGTTCGCTCAACGGGTTCCCGTTCGGACTGGTCCGCGTCTCTTGCTGCTCGTTGGTAAGGTGGTCCCACCGATAGCGTTCGTTGGTGACGGTGTCTTCGACCATCTTGTCGGAAAAGCCGGCGACGTGGCCGCTCGCTTCCCACACGCGCGGATGCATCATTATCGCCGCATCCATCCCCACGATATTGTCGTGGAGCTGGGTCATCTCACGCCACCAGTATCGCTGTAGCCGGTTCTTCAGTTCACTTCCGAGCGGTCCGTAGTCCCACGCTGATGAGAGCCCGCCGTATATTTCCGACGAGGAAAAAATGAACCCCCGCCGCTTCGCGAGACTCACGATCTTCTCCATCGTAACCGTATTCTGCGCGTTACCCATTCGTTATTCCTTCGTTTCGGTATCTTCGCGACGGATATCTACCGCCGACAGCTGTTCCACGAACTCGAGACACCGGTCGATGCGTTGAAAGGTCTCTTCAGCACCGAGCAGCTTGAGACTCGCAAAGAGCGGAGGGGACGCCGTGCTTCCGGTAACGGCGACCCGCAACGGCATCAGAAGCGACCCCAGTTTGACACCGTCCGCCTCGGCCGCTTCACGAAACCGATTCTCGATTTCTTCGTCCGGACGCTGCTCAAATCCTTCGAGCAGCTCCCGCGCGCGCTTCAGCAGTGCAGGGACGTCCGCCGCCGACATCTTCTTCGGCACCAGCATCCCGGCATCCCAGCTGTCCACCGGAGCGAAAACGAACCGGAGCAGGTGAGACACATCCGACAGCCGTTTCAGTCGCTCATGCACGAGCGGAACCGCATCGTCGAGAATTCGGTCCTCCTCGGCGGTCGAAGGATCGGAGATCAATCCTGCCTCGACGAGAAAGGGACGGATCAACTCGCGAACCTCAGAGGAAGATCTCTCCCGGATGTAGGCGCCGTTGAACCAGTCGAGCTTTCGGTAATCGAACACCGCCGGGCTTTTCGTCAGTTTCGCCGGATCGAAAAGCTCGCATAACTCCTGCAACGTGAAGAACTCACGCTTATCGTCGTACGACCAGCCGAGTCGTGCAAGATAATTAACGAGCGCCTCGGGGAGATAGCCCTGCTTCCTGAACTCCCGCACACTCGTGGCTCCGTGTCGCTTGGACAGTTTTTGCCCGTCGTTACCCATTACCATCGGTAAGTGGCAAAACAACGGCGGGTCCCAGCCGAAGGCACGGTACAGGAGTACGTGCAGACTCGCGGTCGGTACCCACTCCTGTCCACGAAGTATGTGGGAGATCTCCATGAGATGGTCGTCGACGACGTTCGCAAGATGATAGGTCGGCATACCGTCGGATTTCAGCAGCACCGGATCGGGAATAACATCCCGGTTCTTGCGCTTAACGCGTCCGAGCAGCAGATCCTCGAACTCCGTCGCACCTTCCAGCGGCACCTTGAACCGAATTACCGGCGCTATACCCTGCTCGCGATAGCGCTCCTTCTCCGTTTCGGACATGTCGCGGAATTTGCGATCATACCCCTTTCGGATGCCGCCGTCCTCGGCCGCTTCTCTTTCGGCCCGAAGGCTCTCGGCGCTATCGAATGCCTCGTAAGCGAGTCCGGAATCGAGTAGCACCCGCGCATGCTCACGATAGAGCTCACTCCGTTCGCTTTGAACGTATGGGCCGAAGTCACCGCCCACATCGGGCCCTTCATCCCACTTGAATCCGATCCACTCGAATGTCTCATAGATATCGTTCAAGGCTCGTGGATCGAACCGCTCGCGATCCGTGTCTTCTATACGGAGAATAAACGAACCGCCCCGACTCCGGGCGAATAGATAGTTGAAGAGCGCCGTCCGCAGGCCGCCGATATGCTGAAGCCCGGTCGGAGACGGCGGATAGCGTACGCGTATTGCCATATTGCTCCAGGGTACTGATTGAGTGTTGAACGGCAGTATAGCGATCGCCGAAAGCCGGGGTCAAGAATCAGCGGCCGAGATGTGAAGCGCAGCTCCGGGCCGTACGGACGTTCCTACTGTCGGTACCAGCTGAGAAAACGCGCGAGTCGGTTCATCGCGTCGCGCAGATCGTCGACATTCGGTAGGAATACGATGCGGAGATGATCGGGACTCGGCCAGTTAAACCCGGTTCCCTGCACGAGGAGCAGTTTCTCTTCCCGCAGCAGATCGAGCACTAACTGCTGATCGTCACTAATCCGGTACACCGACGGATCGAGTCTGGGAAAGAGATACAGAGCTCCCTTGGGCTTAACACAGCTTACGCCGGGAATGTCACACAACGTCCGATAGGCAATCTCGCGCTGCTGCCCGAGTCGGCCGCCGGGAAGCACGAGATCCTCGATACTCTGATAACCACCGAGGGCGGCTTGGACGGCATGCTGTGCAAGCACATTGCTGCACAGACGCATGTTCGCGAGTATGTCGAGCCCTTCACGATAGTCACGCGCCGGCAGCTTTCGCCCACTCAAGATCATCCATCCGGCGCGGAAGCCGGGCGCCCGATACGCCTTGGACAGTCCGCTGAACGTCAGGCAGACGATATCATCGCAGAGTGTGCCCATCGGTACATGCTCCGCGTCGTCGTAGAGTATCTTGTCGTAGATCTCATCGGCGAACATGACGAGTCGGTGCTCGGCGGCGACATCGTGGAGTTCCTTCAGGATCTCATAGGGATACACACTGCCGGTAGGGTTATTCGGATTGATGACGACAATCCCACGCGTGTGGCTCGTGATCTTGGACCGGATATCGTCGATATCAGGATACCATCCACTCTGCTCGTCGCAGATATAGTGTACCGCGGTACCGCCACAGAGATTGACCGCAGCCGTCCAAAGCGGGTAATCGGGCGCCGGTATGAGTATCTCGTCACCATCATTCAGAAGAGCCTGCATGCTCATTACGATGAGCTCGCTCACACCGTTTCCGATGTAGATATCCTCGACCTCGACTCCGGGGATATTCTGCTTCTGCGCCCTTTGCATGACAGCCTTGCGCGCAGTGAACAGTCCTTGGCTGTCGCAGTACCCCTGAGCATCCCTGATATTGAGAATGACATCGTGAAACAGCTCATCCGGAGCGTTCAGGCCGAACGGTGCTGTGTTTCCGATATTCAGACGTACGATGTGATACCCCTCCTCTTCGAGGCGTTTCGCCTCTTCGAGAACGGGGCCGCGGATGTCGTAGCACACCCCTGACAGTTTGTGTGACTTCTGGAGATGATCCATCATTGACGACCGTTGGCGTCCTGTGCCCCGAACAACCACTCGGTGCACTCATCGAGTATACGCGATATCGCGAGGACCTGCAGGTCGCTGCGATGCCTGTCGAGCAACCGCCGCCACTTCTTCGGAGCGAACTCCGCTCGCAACCGATCGGTACCTTCACGTACCGTGCTCGTGACTTCCGTATCGTGCTGTGCGAAGTTGCTCAGAAGATAGAGCGACAGCGCGCGCACGATCGGACTCCTTGCTGCCCGCGCGAGTCTCAAGAGCGTGTCGCGAGATCGCTCCGCCTGCCGGTTCAGGGTAAGCCCGAACGCGTAGTTCCACTCCGCCCATTCCTTGCGACGGCCCGAGAGCTGTCCCTTGATACCGGAGAAATAGTCGATCATCCGCTCGGCATCGCCACTCAGGAGGTGAGAAATCCCGAACTCGAGCGCGAAACGTGGTACGAGAGCCGGCTTCTTCTCTCGCAGGTGTCGCTCGAGCTCCGTGATCTGTTCCGGTTTCGCCTTCACGACGTAGGTGTTGATGAGAACCCGCACGCTCTGAGCGGAAATCCGGTCTTTGCCATAGATTCTCGCTTCCAGAAACCCGATCAACCCGTCCCAGTCTTGCGACTCGAGTCGCGAAAAAAGTGGCCAGTTGGCGACAAAATAGCCGTTGAGCAGTATAAGCACGAGCAAGAACAGCCCCGCCAGTGGCCAGTTGTCTCGCCAGAAGAGAGCAGCGTACTCGCCTCCGATCATAAACACCGGCATGACCGCGACGATGAGGAACGAGCCGACAACGATCACATTGAAGAGAGCGAAAAGTGCCTTAAATTTCACCGATATTTACCCTATACTATGACACCGAGAGTCTAAGAGAAAGCGAAAGAGGCGGTCAACGGCAATGCCGGAAATGAAAAAGATAGACGCAACCACAATCGAGCCGGGCCAGTATTTCACCGCACCGCTTTACCTGGACGAGAGGTATATCCTTCTGAGTCCCGAAACCCCCATCTCCGGGGAGCTTAAGGAGCGCCTCGTCAAATGGGGCTTCACGAGCGTGGAGACATCCGGCGAAGCAACCGCCACCGCCCCCTCGGCCGGCGCTGAGGGCGACGGGCAGTCGTTGACCGGCGTTGCAGCCGTCACTCTCGATGAGGGGATACAGGACAGTGCAATTCGAGAAGAAATCGACGCAATGTTCACCAAACTCGCCGACTTCACCGAGAAGCTCTTTACCACGTACGTATCCAAAGGGGAGCTACCGTACGACCGCATTACCGATGCACTCAAAGAGACGGTCGAGACCGTCCGCACCCGCCGACATCATGTCGTTCGGATCACGGATGTGCACGACCCGACACGTAACTACATTGTTGTGCACACGGTGAAATCCACAGTGCTCTCCCTTGCGGTCGGGCATGTTCTGAAGCTACCTCCTCATAGGCTGCTGGAGCTCGGAACGGCTGCGTTGTTACACGAGATAGGCATGATACGTCTTCCGTCGAAACTCTACATGTCCGAATCAACCCTCTCGGATGCCGAGCGAAAGGCGATTACGGCGCATCCGGTTCTCGGTTTCAGAATTCTACGCGGATTCTCCTATCCGATGGCGATTTGTCTCGGAGTTCTCGAGAGCCATGAACGAGTGGATGGGAAGGGCTATCCACGCGCGGTGACAGGCGAGAGGATATCGCTATACGCGAAAATCATTTTCGTGTGCGACTCGTATTCGGCACAGGTTTCGAGGCGACCGTACCGCGAAGCGCGCGACGGCCATTCCAGTCTCATGGAAATGCTCAAGGAGCGTCGAACTGCATATGACGAGCAGATTCTCCGTGTTCTCGTTCAGCTCATTTCGGTCTATCCGGTCGGTACGTACGTCGAACTGGAAAACGGTGCCCAAGGCATTGTAGTCGACACGGACGACGATGACCCGCGGAGCCCTATCGTCCGGTTACTCAAGGATAACAGCGGTGCACCGGCCGATAAGCTGCCGACGATCCGAACAACGCAAAGCGGCTATCGCGTTGTTCGGGCTATCGCACCCCCGGAGCAGCGACAGGTACCGGATACCGCCGAAACGGGTCCAGAAGCGAGTTCGCAGTAGCAGCGCAAGCACCCCGTTTCGTAACTCCGATTCACACAAAAAGGGAATGTCATGCAACAGGTACAGATCACGCTTCCTACGAAAGATGAGTTGACCGTCGAGGTTGGAACCGCTGTCGGCTCTGTTCTCGAACCGCTTCATAACGGCTATCCAATCGTTGCTGCGATGGTTAATAATTACCTCACCAGCCTCAGCTATCCTCTGGAAATCCACTCGCGTGTCGCACCGGTTACGCTCGACAGCCCCGAAGGATTGCGCGTGTACAGACGGTCGCTCTGCTTCCTCCTCGCGATAGCCTCCAAGAAGTTATACCCGAGCCGCCGACTCACGATAGGACACAGTCTCGGCGACGGATACTACTATACGTACGAAGACACCGAGGGAATCACCAACGAAGAAGCGGAGGCGCTAAACGAAGAGATGCGTTCGCTGGTGGAACAGGATCTACCCATTATCCGCAGGCTTATCAGCTACGAGGATGCGCTCGAGCACTTTCGAACGCACTGGATGACAGATACTGCGCTGCTGCTCGAAAACCGGAACGATCATGAGATCCCGGTATACGAGTGCGGCGACTTCATCGATCTCGGCCACGGGCCGCTCGCTCCGCAAACCGGTGTCCTGAATCACTTCGAGGTAATGCGCTATCGATCCGGGTTCCTGCTCCGTTACCCGAACTCGCGTACCCCTACGGAGATGCAGCCGTTCAAGGATATCCCGGTTCTGTTTTCCATTTACCAGGAGTACAAGCAGTGGGGGAAAATTCTCGGAGTGAACAGCGCGGGACGGCTGAACACGCTGTCACGGACGCGGGGAATTCGCGACTTCATCTGGACTGCCGAAGCGCTGCACAGCAAGAAGACCGCTGAAATCGCCGACCGAATTCAGGACCACGCCGAGAGTGTTCGTGTCGTGCTCATCGCCGGGCCGAGCGCCTCCGGGAAAACGACGTTCACGAAGAAATTGGCGATACAGCTTCGAGCAATAGGAATGCGCCCGGTAACGATCAATCTCGATGATTACTTCGTCGCCCGCGGCGATACGCCGCTCGACGAGCACGGTCAGCCCGACTTCGAAGCACTCAATGCGATCGACATCGATCTCCTCAATGAAGATCTGGTGGCGTTGCTCGACGGCGACGAGGTGAACCTGCCGACATTCGACTTCAAGACAGGTGAACGCCAATACGAGAACAAGTTCGCCTCGCTTCCCGAGCGCGGCATTATCGTGATGGAGGGAATTCACGGCCTGAACGAAGCTCTGACGCCGCGATTGCCGACCGAGACAAAGTTTCGGATCTACGTATCCGCTCTTACCCAGCTGAATCTCGACGACCACACGCGTGTCTCTACTACCGACAACCGCCTCATTCGCCGTATGGTCCGCGATGCACAGTTCCGCAGTCGCGACGCACGTCGAACCCTCGAGATGTGGCCGAGCGTTCGACGCGGCGAAGATCGAAACATATTCCCGTATCAGAGCAAGGCGAACGTCGCGTTCAATTCTGCACTCGATTATGAGCTCGGAGTGCTCAAACCGTATGC
>SLIN01000267.1 GCA_007135605.1 Spirochaetales bacterium
CCGACGGGACAGCGGTAGTAGCCGTCCGACTCGTCGATCGTCCGGTAGAGCAGCTGCGATTTCTCGTCCGCCGCTCGATCCATCTCCCGAACTCCACCCTGTTTTTCGACCCAACCGAGTACCTTGTCGAGCATGTAGATCGCGTACACAGGCGGTGTGTTGTATAGACTGTTCTTCTCCACGTGGGTCTTATAGGAGAGATAGGCCGGTAGCGAGTCGCTCATCCGGTCGAGGAGCGTGCGGCGAAGGATTACGACGGTAACGCCGGCCGGGCCCAGGTTCTTCTGTGCCCCCGCATAGATAAGATCGAACCGATCGAGCGGAATCGGACGGCTCATGATATCGCTCGACATATCGCAGACCAGCGGCACATCTCCGGTGTCCGGGAATTGCTTCCACTGCAGCCCCTGAATTGTCTCGTTGCTCGTGAGGTGCAGATACGCGCTTCCGGGCTGTACGCGAACCGCACCGGCATCCGGCAGCTCGGTATACCCGTTGTCGCCGCCGTCGTAGGCGACATGAACCGAGCCGAGCTTGGCCGCATCCGCCTGCGCCTTCTTCGCCCACGACCCTGAGACGACGATGTCGCATCCGCCTCCGGACGGAAGCAGGTTCATCGGAACCATTGCGAACTGGAGCGTGGCGCCTCCGCCGAGTAGTACGACCTCGAAGTCGTCCGGGAGCCCGAGAAGCGATCGAACTCTCGAGATAGCCTCGTTGTGCACTTCATCGTACTCGGCACTGCGGTGGCTTGTTTCGATAATAGACAGTCCGAGTCCGCGATAGTCGGGCAGCTCGGCGGCAGCCTGTTCCAGCACTTCGGCCGGCAATGTCGCCGGTCCGGCATAGAAGTTGTGAACTCTCATTGGTAGAAGAAGTGTATAGAGATGCTCACAGGCAGTCAAAAGCCTGCAGGCGGTGCGGCGCGTTGTTTTCGGGCGTATGTCGGGCCGCGGAGCGCATTTCCTTCGGGTGCGGCGGAAGTCGCTCCTCCGGCAACGAAGAGCGCTCGAGCTGTTCGCACCGAATCCTCCCTTCCGTATCTTTCCTGTGACAGGTACACTGTCGGAACGTGCCGGAGAAAGATAAAATGAAGACCGAAAACCTGGAAATCATCGTACGAAGCGGTGAGGGGCGGGAGGCGTTTCTCACGCTCCCCGAACACGGGTCTCCCCGCGCCGTCGTGTTGATCGTGCACGGGATGACCGAACATAAGGAGCGCTACCGAGAGCTGGCGGCCATCCTCGCCGACGCCGGATATGCGGCGGTTTGTTACGACCAGGCCGGCCATGGAGCGACGCTTCCGGAGGAGCGACGGACCGGATTACTCGCCGAGAAGGGAGGTAGCCGACAGGTCGTGCAGGACGCACTATCGATCCGTGATTGGATCGATCAGCGCCTCCCGGGCGTTCCATGCCTGCTCTTCGGGCACAGCTTCGGCAGTCTCGTCGCCCGTGCATGTATGATCGACGAGGGCGAGCGATTTGCGGGGTTTGTTCTCTCCGGTACCGCATCGCATCCGGGGCTGAAGGGGCGAGTAGGGCGCATACTCGCGACGATCGCCGCAGGACTGCGCGGCCCGTCGAAGCGCAGCCCCCGGCTGCTGTCGTTGACTATCGGCTCGTACAACCGGCGTATCGAGGCCCCGCGAACCGATTTCGACTGGCTGAGCAGCGATCGAGAGGAGGTTGATGCGTACGTCGCCGACCCCGCGTGCGGCTTCGTTCCATGTACCGCCTTCTTCCGCGATCTTGCCACCCTCCTGCTTCGCGTCAGCTCGTTCAAGCGACTCACCGGTCGCCTGTCGAACCGACCCGTGCTGCTCCTCAGCGGCGCCGACGATCCGGTGGGAAAGTACGGTAGAGGAGCGGCGCAGGTGCAGGAGCTGCTGAATCGTGCCGGCGTCGCTGATGTGCGCTCGATCGTGTACGATGGCGCCCGGCATGAGCTGATTCACGAACGGATCCGCAAGAAGGTGTTCACCGATTTGCAACGGTGGCTCAACCGTCAGATCGCACGACAGCGTGAGGCGGTCGGCTGAACCGTTAGCGTACCCGCTACTGCGGCAGTCGGCCGATGATCACTCGTATCCGGATCGCGATTGCCAGATCGACGAACAGAAGCGCGAATGCGATCCACCCGGCCGTCGGCAGGTCGATGCGCTGCTGCACTGCTCCCACCGCGATTGCGAGCAGCACACCCGCCTGACCTGCGATCCGGCCGGTAAGCGCAGCGGCAATGCTGTTGGGAGCCCCGATGGCGGCGATCGCGCTCGAGACAGCTACCGATACCAGTATCGCCGCAGCAATCCAAGCCACGACGATTTCCTCGCCGAGAATCGGGAAAATCCGCCCGCCCGTCGCGGGAGCCACGATCAGCACAATTGCCGCCAGGGCCGAGAGAGCGCCGATCGTGAAGAAATAGGCGCGTATGCGGCCATTCACGGTCAGTTTGTTCAACTTGGTGCCGTATGTCAGACGCTCGCTGTTTTTCGCCCTCTCCAACACGACTCTATTCCTCGGTACGCGCTATCGACGTTCTACTCTTTGAGAAAGGCGACGATCTTGTGCATCAACCGTCCGGCAACCGCCGGAGCCCAGACAAAATCGTCGTGGCCGACATTCTCATTCTGACCGAGCTCGAGAAGCTCCGAGCCGAGCGCCTCGCCGAATGCACGAGCCTCGGCGCAACTCACGATTCGGTCGCGCACGCTGTAAACAGAGAGACTCGGTTGAGCCGGCGGAGAATCGAACAGCTCCGTATGGAACCAGACCGGTTGCAGCAACTGTCGCTGTAATTGCCTGCTCTCCGGTACCGAGCGGCTGAATAGTTCCTTCTGGCGCTCCGGCGGCGTTTGCGCGCTGAAAAACCGCGGGCGGGCGAGAATCTCGGGAACCAGCCGATGACGGAGCAGAAAGCGTACCAATCGGCCCGGAAGCTCTCGACGCTCGCCGAACGGAGCTGCGATTGTGACCACCTTGCTCACGACCGACGGACCGAGGTCGCGAGCGCAGATTGCGGCGATTATGCCGCCGAGGCTGTGTCCGATCAGATGTACCGGTCGCCGATCGAGCTGCGCTTTCGAGAAAACCATCGCCTTCGTCGATTCAATGAGCGATTCGAGATCGGTCATTCTGAGATCGGGTGTAACCACCTCCGGAAACGCATCTTCCAACTGCGTCCTGACCGGGTCCCAAAAGTACCCCCGTACGCCGTATCCGTGAAGACACATTACACTGCGAGCGGTCATAGAAGAAACTATAGCAGAGGCCGGCCGGCCATGCTATCCTTGCTTTCCGTGGAATCTGCAACGAGAGATGCACAGGTTGATGTGGACGGCCCCGGCTCGGCCGACGCCGCGCTTCGCAGACGCTCTATCGCCGTAACATCAGGAAAGGGTGGTGTAGGAAAGACGGCGACCGCGGTGAATCTCGCACTGTACTTCGCGGGCGAGGGGTACCGAACCGGTCTCCTCGACCTCGATCCGCTTGCGGATGTCGCGGCGTATCTCGATATTTCGATGGCCGAAGCTGCGCTCGAGGCCGAGGACATCGACGAGAGCCGGCCGCTGTCCGACTACACCGAACGACCGTTCCACCGGCTCGATATCCTCTTCCCGGAGGTGAAGCTCAGCGCCGGACAGTCGAAGATCGTACGGCGACTGGTCACCGGGCAGTACCGCGACGAGCTCTGCGAGACGTACGACGTTCTTCTCTTCGACCTGCCGGCCGGAACCGAAGAGGAGACCAATCTCGCGTTCGCCGACCTCGCCGATACGATCGTGCTGGTAACGAACCCGGAACCGACAGCTCATATGTCCGCAGGGGGGTGGTGCCGAGCCTTTTTCGAGACGAGAGATACGCGTCCCATCTATCTCTGGCATAATCGCTACTCGCGCGGGGGGCCTGACGGATTCAATCCGAGAGCGGTGCTGCGAAACTACAATCGGAACAGTCCCGAAGAGCAGAAGATCGACGATGAGCTGCACTCACTCGTCTCGGATCTCGCTTTCGTTCCGGAAGACCCGGCGCTGAACATGTTGCGCTCCGGCGCACCCGATCCGCTGGGTATCGCGCTACGCACGATGCTGCAACTGTCCCTGCAGATCGCTTCCGATCGTGCGCGGAAGCTGCTTACCGAGCGCGGGGTCAAACCGGCGCTTCGCGGCTTCACCGTCGATGTTCTTGACCGGGCGCACGCTCCCGACGAAGCGGTGGACGAGCTCGTCAGCGAGGTAGAGCTTCTCGCCGTCGATACGCTCGGGGCTGAGGTCGGCGCCCGCGTCTCCTCGCTGGCATCCATCATGCGCCGCGACCGTTCGCTCTCGCTACTCGGTGATGAAAGACGCGCGGTGCTTGCAGAGGCGATCGACGCGGTGCGTGGTGACGCGTTGTGGCAGGACGCCGTTCGAGCTCGCCGTCGCTGTGAAGATGCCGCAGCCAAAGCCGGCGAGCGTGCGCGTATGTTCGCCGGGCAACCGCATGGGATGGTAGACCACGCAGCACGCCTTGCCGACGACGCGGTCCGGAGCCTCCTCGTGACCGTCTCCGGAGATTTCGGCACCGAAATCCGAAGAAACGCCAAGATACTGCTGTTCTACCTTGCGTACTTCAAGCTGATTCGCAACGATTCTGTCCTCGGAAGGCTGCGGTCTGCGATACCGAAACGCAGAAGCGGTAACCGCACAGAACGCGATCGGCGTACACAGATTCGCTACCTGGTAGATGGGGATGACACGTATCGCACGGCGTACGTAGAGCTAATTCGCACCCTCTTCCCTCTCGTCACCCGGCAAATCTCCGCGCTCGCCCGCGCGGTCGGCGCCGGCGAGCTCCTGATTCGGCGAAACGGCGGGGTGGAGCGCCGTGCATATCTGACCCTGCTCAGTAACGCGGTACACGATTGCCTCTTCAGCGGGCTCGGCGTACTCACCGGCTTTCGCTACCGGGAAGCCTCTCGTGCGTTCGCCGAGGCGGCGGCGAGCCTGAAAGATCAGCTGTTACCGGAGCGGGCCGCGGAGCGCGGGCGCCCCGAAGAATAGCGCCCCGGCTCACTCCTCGCGCACGCCGAGCAGCTGTGCGTACGACCGGAGAGCCGGATGAAGCTCCTCACCGCCGAGGATGCTCTTCGTCAGCACCTTCCCGAGCTGCACCCCTTCCTGATCGAAACTGTTGATATTCCACAGGAAGCCCTGAAACATCACCTTGTTCTCGAAGTGGGCGAGCAGGGCGCCGAGCGCTCGCGGCGTGAGCGATTCGCCGTAGATCAGGCTCGAGGGGCGGTTGCCGGGGAAGTGCCTGTTTGCGTCGCTGTTCTCCTGGCCGAGTGCGAACGCACCGATCTGGGCGGCGAGGTTCGCGTTGAGCTTCGTCTGATTCGTCGACCCATCGACCTCGATATCCTCTTCCCGCTGGCACTCCCGAAAGCCTATGAACTGCAGCGGCACAACATCGGTGCCCTGGTGCAGGAGCTGATAGAAGCTGTGCTGTCCGTTCGTGCCCGGCTCGCCGAAGACGACCGGCCCGGTCGGGTAGGCTACCGGCTCGCCGCGCCGGTTTACCCGCTTTCCGTTGCTCTCCATATCGAGCTGCTGAAGATGCGCGGGGAAGCGCTGGAGCGCGTTCGAATACGGCAACACCGCGGTTGTCGGATAACCGAGGACGTTGCGCTCGTAGACGCCGATCGCCGCGTCGATCATCGCCGCGTTCTCGGCGAAGGGACGGGTGGCCGCCGAATCGGCCTCGTGCGCACCGGAGAGCAGCTCCTCGAAAATCTCCGGGCCGAAGGCGAGGCTGAGGACCACTCCGCCGACCGGGCTCGTCGCCGAGTAGCGCCCGCCGATGTAGTCGTCGATAAAGAACGCATCGAGATAGTCGGAGGAGTGCGCGAGCGGGCTCGACTCGCTCGTGACGCACACCATGTGTTTGCGCGGAACGAGCCCGGCGATCTCGTAGCGTTCCATCAGCTCGACGGCGAACTTCTCGTTGGTCAACGTTTCCTGGGTGGTTCCGCTCTTCGATACGAGTACGAACACGGTTGTCTCCGGATCGAAGCCGTAGAGCTGTGTCGCGGCATCGTCCGGATCGACATTGCTTATGAACCGTGCCTGAAGGCGGCTGTGACCGTGCCGCGTGACCGCATGCCCTTCGAGCGCCAGCGCGAGCGCGCGCGGGCCGAGATCCGATCCGCCGATACCGATCTGCACGACCGTCCGGAACGGCTTGCCGGTCGAACCGGTGATCCTGCCTTCGTGGACGCTTCGCGCGAATGCGGCGACGCGGTCGGTCTGCTCGCGGTAGAAGGCGCCGATATCGCGCCCCTCTTCGGAGACCGATGATCCGAGCCGCCCCCGCAGCAGATGGTGGAGTACTTTTCGCTCCTCGCCGACGTTCATGACGTACCCTTCGTAGAGCGCCTTGAACTGCTCGGCGAGACGCTGTTCGGTGCACAGATCGCTGAGCCGTTCGAGAGACTCGGCGGTCACCGGACGGGCTGCATAGTTGAACCGCAGACCTCCTCCGGCGTCGACGTCGAAGACGTGGACGCGTTCGGCGGTCAGCAGCTGTGAGATGCGCGGGGCATTCATCTTCCGCAGGTTCGAGTACGCCTCGCACTGATCGAAGTTCCTGGCTGCGCGTGGGTCGATCACAACTCCTCCAGAGGTACTTTTCTTGGTGATGATAACGTGCTGTTTCTCGCGACCGCGAGTCAAGGTGGCCGGCGCCCGGCTGCCGGGAGCCTGTCCGGGTCCCGAGAGCCTATCCGGCTGCGCGGTCCAGTACCGCCGGCGTCGCGCACTCAACCCGATTCCGACCGCGCTCCTTCGCCCGGTAGAGCGCTCCGTCGGCGCGCCGAACGAGATCCTCGAGCGAGGAGTGCCTGTTCGGCACCATACCCGCTACTCCAAGGCTGGCGGTGAGCCGGCTGCCGGTCGGCGAGAGTGCGTGCGGAATATCGTTCGACTCGATCGTCGTCCGCATCCGCTCGGCGACGACACGCGCGGCCCCCTCGTTCGTCGACGGCAGTATGACCGCAAACTCCTCGCCGCCGTAGCGGGTGACGAGATCCAACGGCCGTTGGGCGTTCGTCTCGATCGCTCCCACGACTTTTTGCAGCGCCTCGTCGCCGCGCTGGTGGCCGTACTCGTCGTTGTATGGCTTGAAGCCGTCGATATCGACCATTACGAGTGAGATCGGGTCGCCCTCCCGTCGAGCACGCCGGAACTCGTTGGCAAGCACCGAATCGAAGTGCCGGCGATTGCTCACGCCGGTCAACGGGTCGAGATTGGTCAAACTCTGAAGATGGTTCTTCTCCCGCAGCAGGTGCTCGATTCTCTCGTACGCATCCGCGCTCCGCAGCGCGATCAGCCCCGCATAGAACAGCATGAACACGAGCAGGCCGGCGTCGAGAATGTACTCGGAGCGGATAACCGAGAGGTGGTGCAGCGCATCGTTGACGACGGAGAGCAGGAGCGCGAGCGTCCCGGCGATAAAGATCGCCGGGCCGCGCCGCCCCTCACGAAGCGCCGACATCGAGATCCAGAGCACGAAAAGCAAGGTCGCCCCGAGAATCAAGAGGTACGGATAGAGCGGAATCGTGAATACGCGAGCCGGCGTGAAAACCGTAACCGCGAGGAGCACAAGGGAAACCGCGATGAAGAAACGACCGATCGGGCGAATGTACTCCTCGGAGAAAAGGCTTGCGGCGAGCATCACGAAGAGCGGCACGCCGCCGTACAGCGTAAGATAATCGAGTTTTGTGATCAGTTCCCAGCCGATCAGCGTGCTCGCGCGCAAGATCGGTGCCTCTCCGGCCACAAGCATTCGCACGGATAGTACGGCCGAAAAGAATCCGAACCAGAGCATGGGGCGATCTCGCGGGCGAACGATGAACATCAGCAGATGGAATGCACCCATCATCAGGAGCGCTCCGAAAAAGAACCAGGCACGGTGCAGCGACCCGCGGAGCATACGGGTGTACAGATCGCGATCGGCAATCTCGATCGGGTGCACGATACCGCCACGAGCATGGTGGAAATTGGCGGCGTGAACGATCAGATCGAACTCATTGTCGCGAGGTAGAAACGAGACGACCTGGGCACCGCGGCGCGGGAAGGTCGAGTCGCGGTCGGAACCGAGTCGACCGCCGACCGCCACTACGCGGTCGGCGGCAAGAACGCGGTAGCTGGTCGATATACCTTGTATGCGCAGGTAGAGCGTTCCGATATCCTCGTCGACGCGCACACGGAGGCGATATGTCGCAACCCCGAACCGACCGACGTCGAGCGGCGTGTCGCCTGTTACGTCGACGAGGTTCACGTGCCACGGCCCCGGCGTCTTCACCAGCGCGTCCGGCGCCACCGTTTCGGCCGCGATCTCCGTCCGGTCGACACGGCGTTGCCAGTAGAACTCCCACTCGCCGTCGAGCGGAACGCCGCGCTCGAGATCGGCGCCGCGCAGATCGATCGCCCCGTCCCGGGCGCGCACCTGCCGGCCGGGCAGCATCTCCCCGATGAACGTTCGGTCCGACACCGATCCCGAACAGCCGGAGATAAGCAATACCGAGGCGATAACGGCGGCGGCTTTCGCGACGGCACGGGCGGTTGCACCGGACATTCGTTGTGCAGCCGGCCGCTTCGCGGCCACCGCCGGGGCCGGGTCGGCCGCGGCAGATGCGGACGTTCCCCGTCTTCGCTGTGGCGCCGGCGCCCGCCTACTTCTCGTGAAACCCGGCCATAGCCTGCATCTCGACCGCCGGCCCTTCGTCGCGCCGCATGCGCGAATCGTGGACGAGGGCGCCGACCCCGGTTGCGAGACCGTACAGGTTAATGAAGCCGGTTGCATCGGCATGATCGTATGCGCTCTCCCCGAAGCTTGCAAGGTCGGCGATATAGAGACTGTACGGACTCCTGCGTCCGGCGATAATAATATTCCCCTTGTACAGCACGATCCGCACGCTGCCTGTCACGTACTCGGCGGCTTTGCGCATGTAGGCGTCCATGCTCTCGCGGAAGTGCGTGAACCACTTGCCGGCGTAGACAATGTCGGCGTACTTCAGCGCGAGCTGGTTCTTCATCCCCAGCGTATCGAAATCCAGGGTGATCATCTCCAGCTCTCGCAGCGCCTTGTAAAGGATCGCGCCGCCCGGTGTCTCGTACACCCCGCGGCTCTTCATGCCGACCAGGCGCGTCTCCACGAGGTCTTCGCGGCCGACTCCGTGCTTCGCCCCGAGGCGGTTGAGCGTCTCCACGATCTGCACCGGCTCGAGCTTCTCGCCGTTCACGCTCACCGGCAGCCCGTGCTCGAAGTCGACGACCACCTCCTCTTCCTCGTCCGGCGCCGCTTTCGGATCTCCGGTCAGCTGGTACATCTCCGCCTTCGGGCGGACCCACGTATCCTCCAGCTCGCCCCCCTCGTGGCTCATGTGCCAGAGGTTCCAGTCGCGGCTGTAGATGTTTTTCCGGGAGATGTCGCCGATCGGCACCCCGTTCGCTTTCGCATAGTCGATCGCTTCTTCGCGACTGCGAATATCCCAAAGCCGCCACGGAGCGATTACCTCGAGGTGCGGCGCGAGCGCCTTGTAGGTCAGCTCGAAGCGCACCTGATCGTTGCCCTTTCCCGTACAGCCGTGGGCGACCGCATCGGCCCTCTCCTTGAGCGCCACCTCGACCTGTTTCTTCGCCTGAAGCGGCCGTGCGATGCTCGTGCCGAGCAGGTACTTGCCCTCGTAGACCGCGCCGGCGCGCAGCATCGGCCAGAGGTAGTCGGTGACGAACTCCTCGCGTACATCGAGGATGTAGAGCTTGCTCGCGCCGCTCGCCAGCGCCTTCTTCTCCATCGCCTCCCAGTCTTCGTCCTGCCCGACATTCGTGCAGACTCCGACCACCTCCGCGCCGGGATAGCGCTCCTTCAGCCACGGAATGATAATGCTCGTGTCCAGCCCGCCGGAGTAGGCGAGCACGATTTTCCGTATTTCTTTGTCCTTGCTTTCCATCGCTGTCTTCCTTGCCCTTCCGGGGCTTATTCAGGGTGATGATGACAACTGCCGCGCGGCCGGCCGTCCGCGGGCGGCAGTCGGGTCGTCAGGTGCGGCCGGGCGCCCGGCCGTGCTCCGCGTCTCGTGCCGCGCGGCCGCTTCCCGCCGTCTATTTCGATACCCGCGCCGTCGCGGGTTCCTTCGCCGGCGATGCGGCGTACTCCGGGTGCTCGCGCTCCACGGTTTCCAGCGCGGCGTCGAGACGATCGAGTCCGCGTTCGATTTCGCGGTCCGCGATGGTCAACGGCGGGGCGAATCGCAGCACGTCGGCGCCGCTTCGCAGAATCAGCAGCCCCTGCACGCGTGCGGCCGCCATGATCTCGCCGGTTGCCGCCTTCGCCTGCTCCGGAGAGACGGCGAGCTTCAACCCGCGGAGCAGTCCGGCTCCTGTCCCGCCGCCGGCGACAATCGCGTGCGAGGCGGCAAGCCGTTCGAGACCGGCTGCCAGCCGCTCGCCCGCGCTCTGTACGCGCTGGAGGAAGCGCGGCTCGCGGATCGTGCGCCACACGCGCAACGCGACCGCCGTCGTAACCGGGCCGCCGCCGAAGGTACTGCCGTGGTCGCCGGGGCTCAGAAGGCGGTTGACTCGCTCCGGTATCAGCGTCGCCGACAGCGGCAGCCCGGCGGCAAGCGGCTTGGAAAGCGTGACGATGTCGGGTTTCAGCCCGCTGAGCTCACCGGCGTACAGCCGGCCGCTGCGACCGAGGCCGGACTGGATCTCGTCGGCGATCATGAGAATATCGTACCGGCGGCAGACCTCGTTCAGCGCCGATGCAAACTCGGCGGTCACGCTGTCCAGCCCACCCTCGCCCTGGATCGGCTCCACGACGATCGCGGCAACGCGGTCGTCGAGCGATTCGAGCGCCTTCGCATCGTTGAACGGCAGGTACTCCACGCCGGGCAGCAGCGGCTCGAACGGCTCGCGGTAGGCGCGTGTGGCGGTTGCCGAGAGCGCGCCCATGCTGCGGCCGTGAAAACCGTTTGTAAACGAAACGATGCGGTGATGACCCTCTCCGCGGGTACGGAGTGCGTAGAGGCGGGCGAACTTGAGCGCCGCCTCGTTCGCCTCGGTACCGCTGTTGCCGAAGTAGCAGGCGTCGAACGGACCGGAGGCAACCAGCTCTTCGGCGAGCCGCACTGCCGGTTCGGTGGCGAAGAGGTTCGAGACGTGGATACGGCGGCGCATCTCGCGCGCCGCCACGCGCGCGAGGTCGCGACGGCCGTGCCCGAGTGCGTTCACCGCGATCCCGGCGGTGAAATCGATGTAGCGGCGGCCGGCGGCGTCGCGGACGGTCGCCCCGCGTCCCGAGTCGATCCGCAGCAGCTGCGATGCGTAGCAGCGCGCAAACGGCGGCTGGTGAACCTCACCGTTACTCATGTCCATATGCGTCTCCTCTCTCTGTTATTAGTGAATCGCTGTGCCCGCGCGCCCTTCTACGAGGGCGGCAATGTCGCCGCGGCGGCGGTACTCGCCGATGACCACGCTGCCGGCGCCCGAGCCGACCGCCTGCAGCGCGCTGCGCGTTTTCGCAACCATTCCGCCGGCGATGACTCCCGCGCCGATCAGCCGCTCGACGCCGGCTCGATCGAGCTCGCGGTGCACATCATCCTCCTCGAGCACGCCCGGAATGTCCGAGAGGAAGATGAGGCTCGCCGCGCCGAGAGCGACCGCGATCGCGAGGGCGGCATCGTCGGCGTTGATATTGCACGCCGAGCCGTCGGCGAAGCTGCCGATCGAGCTGACCACCGGCGTGAACCCGCCGGCGAGCAGATGCGCGAGGATCGCCGGGTCGACCGCGCCGGGCCGCGCGGTCCTGTTGACCGCCGGATCGGCTATCGGCTCGCCGGTGCAGAGCCCGGCGTCGGCAAGGCTCAGGCCGACCGCCTTCGCTCCCGCGGCGGAGAGCGTTCGCACGACCGCGGTATTCATTTTGCCGGCGAGCACCATCTCCACCATTTCCATCTCTTCCGGCGTGGTCATGCGCACTCCGTCGATAAACCGCGGCTCGAGCCCGACCCGCGCGCACCACGCGCTCGCCTCCGCCCCGCCGCCGTGAACGATCACCGCGCGGCCGGCGAACGCCTCGCCGAGCTCGGCGCCGAGGGTGGCGAGCAGCTCGCGTTCGGCCGCCGCGCGGCCTCCGAGCTTAACGACGATCGGCGCGTTATCCGGTTCCGGCTGCGTGTGATCACGCATCAAAACTCGCCCCCGGTCGCCAGCCCGTCGGTCTCGTCGAAGCCGAAGCGCAGATTCATGTTCTGCACCGCCTGCCCGCTCGCACCTTTGTAGAGGTTGTCGATCGTCGAGAAGAGCGCGATCTGCCGCCCCTCGGCGTGCCAGCCGATATCGCAGCGGTTGGAGCCGCGTACGTGGCGCGTTTCGGGAATGCGTTCGCCGGTGATGTGGACAAACGGCGCGTTCTCGTAGGCACGTTCCAGCGAGCGGCGCACGTCATCGACGCCGGCGCCGTCGGCGAGCTCGGCGCGGGTGGAGACGAACATCCCCTGGCGCACCGGTACGAGGTGCGGAATGAAGAACAGGGTGATGTCGCTCGTTGCGCCGTCCGGCCCGGTTCGATCGGTGGCGCCGCGCGCTTCATCGCCTGCCGTGTCGCGGCCGGCGCCGCCCCCGGCGTTCGCTCCGGTGGCGGCGGATCCGCCGCCAGTCGCACCCCGGCCCGCGCCGTCCGTCTCCGGCCTGCCGCCGCCGTAGCGCGCCAGGTTCTGCAGCATCTCCTCCACGTGGCGATGGCGCGTGCCGGGATTGTAGGCGTTCATGTTCTCGGTGCGCTCGCTGTAGAGCATGTTGATCTTCGCGCTTCGCCCCGCGCCGGATATGCCGCTGAGGGCGTTGGTCCAGAAGTCCGCTTTGACGAGCCCGTCGCGGAGGAGCGGAATGAGCGGAAGCGTGGTGCACGTGGGATAGCAGCCCGGATTGGCGATCAGATCGGCCGATGCGAGCGCCGGCCCGGCCCATTCGCTGAGCCCGTACACCGCCTGCTCCAGCAGATCGGGGCGCGGCGGATCGACGCCGTACGCCCGCCTGAATGCCGCCGGATCGGCGAGTCTAAGGTCGGCGCTCAAGTCGATGATTGTCGCGTTACCGAGAAAGGGCTCGCACAGCTCGACGCTCTTCAGGTGCGGGAGCGCGGCGAAGACTACTTCCGGCTCGAGCTCGGCCGCGCGCTCGACGGTCGCGAGCTTGCCGCCGGTAATTCCCGTTCGGCGGGCGAGCTCGCGGTCGCCGGCGAGTCCGGGGTCGAGGTCGTCGACCGATACGCCGGCGTTCGAGGAGGAGACGGCGACAATGTCGGTAATCCGGGGATGGGCCGCCAGCAGCCGCAGCAACACGAGGCCGGTGTAGCCGCTGGTCCCGAGAACAGCTGCTTTCATGCTATTCTTCCAGTTCGGGGATGATCTCGCCGAGGCGTCGCTGCCAGCCGGTGCGTTCGCACCCTTCGCGCAGCACGACGAGCACGGTGTCGTCTCCGGCGACCGTACCGACGACGTCCTCGAGCCCGAGCGAATCGAGTGCGATGGCGACCGAGTCGGCGTGCCCGGTGAGCGTGCGGATAACGCAGAGGTTGCCGCTGTAGTCCAGGCTCACGTAGCCGCGGAGAAAGTCGTTCACGTAATTCTGCTCCTGCTCGCGCCGTTGCTCTTCGGTAGGCAGGGTGTAGAAGTAGCCGTCCTCGCCCTGGGAAACCTTGCTCACTTTCAAGAGCTTCAAGTCGCGCGAGAGCGTCGCCTGTGTTACCACAAAACCCTCGCTCTGCAGATGCGCGAGCAGCGTCTCCTGACTGTCGATTCGCCGCTCCTTGATGATCCGTTTGATTGTCCGGAGGCGCCGAGTTCGTTCCTTAACCATGGAATGCATAAATTTACAGTCTTTTTGCGGTTTTCGCAAGCCATACGCGCCTTATTGTGCATATATTCGGATGTGAGCCGTTGGGCGGCGGTACCCACAGCGGACGGCGACGTTTGCTCCGGAGGTGGTCCGCATCCTTCCTGGTGCGGTTCTTCCGGTTGAATCACACCGATGCGCCGGTGAGCAGCGCCTGCAGTCCGGCGACCGAATCGGCAACGACGTCCGGGGTCACGCCGGAGCCTTGCAGCGCCTCTTCACGGTACTTCCCGGTTCTCACGAGGACGCCGAGCATGCCGGCCTCCTGAGCGCCGCCGACATCGTTCTCCACATCGTCGCCGATCGTCGCCACCTCGGCGGGCGGAAGATCGAGGCTTCGCAGCGCGAGCGAGAAGAAGGTCTGCGTCGGCTTACCGAGGACCGTTGCCTCCACTCCGGCGGCGTACTCGAGCGCGGCGACGAACGGTCCGGCATCGAGCCGCATACCGCCGGCACCGCGGTAGTAGCGGCTTTTGTGATAGGCGAGGAGTCGCGCTCCCTTCTGAACGGCGCGAAATGCACTGTTCAGCACCTGGTAATCCCAGCGCTCGCCGATGTCGCCGATGACTATATAGTCCGGCTCGACATCGTTCCGCTCGAACTCGGCGAACTCCTCGGCGGCATCCGGCTCGAGAAGGAGCATGACCTTCGGTGTTCCCGCCTCTCGCAGGAAGGAAACGCAAGCGGTCGAGGGGGTGAAGATTTCCGAGGCCTCCGCCGCGAATCCGAGCCGGTGCATCTTCTCGAGAATCGTTATTGCCGACTTCGTGGAGGTGTTCGTCACGAAGCGGCAGGCTATACCGCGACTGCGCGCGGCTTCCACCGCCTCGGCGGCGCCGGCGATCGGTTCATCGCCGAGGTAGAGCGTTCCGTCGAGATCGAAGAGCACTCCACGGATGCGCGAGAGCGTGTGTTCACCCATCTCCACCGAGTTTCGATCATCACCCTTTCCTTATTCAAGCGTGTTCGACATACTCGCAACTCGTGGACATTGCCCGACGCGCGCTCGATACCGAGTGCTTTCATACGCTCTGCTCGCTACCCGAATGCGGGAGTACGATGGACGTAGCCGCCGAGCTGATCTCGCACGGGGTGGCGGGCGGGGGCACCGTGGTTGTGACCGCCCACCAGAGTGCCGGCCGGGGAACACACGGTCGGGAGTGGTTCGATGAGCCCGGCGGCGCGCTACTCGCCACGATGATAGTCGACGACGCGCGGGTGGACTCCCTGCTGCCCCTTCGAGTCGGGCTGGCGCTTTGCGATCTGCTCGAATCGCTCGGTATCGCGGATGCGCGCATCAAATGGCCGAACGACTGCATGTGCGACAACGCGAAGATCGGCGGTATTCTTACGCGCCTCGAATCGCCGCACGCGTTGATCGGTGTCGGGTTGAATGTGACCTCCGCGCCGGCTGCGGGGGCGACATCGGTGGCGGCCGAGTTGGCCCGTAGGGCGCCCGGCGGCCGGCCCGACTCCGCGGCGACAATCACGCCCGATGCGGTGCTCGAGCCGTTTCTCGCCGCGTTCTGCCGCCGGATCGACGCGACGGAGATCGGTCGCGATTGCGGGGCGCGGTTGTGGGGCCTCGGTCGGACGGTTCACATCGAGCGCCCCGGCGGGGACACGATAACCGGCACGATCGCCGGGGTGAGCGGCGACGGGGCGCTCAACATCTCCAGAAATGACAAAGAAGAGCCGATCTACGCCGGGCGGATCCGGATGTAGCAGCTTTTTCGGCAATCTCGCCACCAACACGGTGCGTGGCACTCCGCCGTGCTGCAGCACGGCCCCGCAGCACACTTGGGCCCGAGGTCTGAAAAAATCAGTTGATTCTCCGGCGGCTGTTGTTGTACATTACGGTTCGCGGATGGAATGTAATTTACGTTCGCGAGCTATTCCAGTGTGTATCACAGAATAACAGAAACAAGAGAGGAGTGATCTATGGCTAAACAGCTTACGTTCAATGAAGAAGCACGCCGGGCTCTCCTTCGCGGTGTCGATAAGCTATCGAACGCGGTGAAGGTAACGCTCGGACCGAAGGGCCGAAACGTTCTGCTCGACAAGAAGTTCGGCGCTCCGACGGTAACCAAGGACGGTGTCAGCGTCGCGAAGGAGATCGAGCTCGAAGATTCGCTCGAGAACATGGGCGCGCAGCTGCTCAAAGAGATTGCGACGAAGACCAACGATGTCGCCGGTGACGGAACCACCACCGCGACCGTGCTCGGCTACTCCATGATCAAGGAGGGGCTGAAGAGTGTCGCCGCCGGAATCGACCCGATGGGCATCAAGCGCGGTATGGATCGCGCGGTCGAGATGGCGGTCGAGGAAATGAACAAGGTTCGTAAGGACATCAAGGAACGCGAAGAGATCGCGCAGGTGGCGGCGATCAGCGCGAACAACGACCAGGCAATCGGCGAAGAGATCGCCAACGCGATGGAGAAAGTCGGCAAGGACGGCGTCATCACCGTCGAGGAGTCGAAGACTCTCGAGGACTTTACCGACTTCGTCGAAGGTATGCAGTTCGACCGCGGATACCTCTCGCCGTACTTCGCGACGAACCGCGAGTCGATGACCGCTCAGTTCGAGAACCCGTACATTCTCATCCACGACAAGAAGATCTCGAACATGAAGGACCTGCTGCCGGTCCTCGAGAAGGTCGCCCAGCAGAACAAGGCGATACTCATCATCGCCGAGGATATCGAGGGCGAGGCGCTGGCCACCCTCGTGGTGAACAATCTCCGCGGTACCCTGAACGCATGCGCGGTGAAGGCGCCGGGCTTCGGTGACCGCCGCAAGGCGATGCTCGAGGATATCGCAATACTCACCGGCGGACAGGTGATCTCCGAAGAGCTCGGTCTGAAGCTCGAGAGCACCGACGTCAGCCAGCTCGGACAGGCGCAGACGGTGAAGGTCGACAAGGAGAACACGACCATTATCAAGGGCGCCGGTCAGCAGAAGGACATCAAGGAGCGCATCAGCCAGATCAAGGCGCAGATCGAGGACACCACCAGCGACTACGACCGCGAGAAGCTGCAGGAGCGCCTTGCCAAGCTCGCCGGCGGAGTGGCCGTCATTAACGTCGGCGCGGCAACCGAGACCGAGCTGAAGGAGAAGAAGCACCGCGTCGAGGATGCGCTCAGCGCGACTCGTGCAGCGGTCGAGGAAGGCATTATCCCCGGCGGTGGCGTGACGCTGATCCAGTCGATTGCCGCCCTCGACAAGGTCGACGTCTCCGACTGGGACGAAGACGAGAAGGTCGGATTCCGCATCGTCAAGCGTGCGCTCGAGGAGCCGGTTCGCCAGATCGCGATCAACTCCGGCGTGGACGGTTCGATCGTCGCCGACAAGACGAGGTCGCAGAAGAAGGGCACCGGTTTCGATGCCTACAAGATGGAGTGGGTCGACATGATGAAGGCCGGCATTATCGAGCCGATCAAGGTCACCCGCAGCGCGTTGCAGAACGCATCCAGTATTGCCGGACTGCTGCTCACCACCGAGTGCACCGTCACCGATATCCCCGAGAAGGAGGACAACGAAGGTGCCGGTGCCGGCGCCGGAATGGGCGGCATGGGTGGAATGGGCGGTATGTACTAAGCTGTTCATTCTCCCGCAACGGCCGGAGCCGTGCCGAAGGCAGCGCCGCGGATTGCGTGTCCGCGGCCGCCGCGGCTCCGCCGCCTTTTCAAAATCCCGCAGACAGGCTACGTTACTCGTAGAGCTATGAGACGGCACGATTTCATCTTCACGATCGGCTATCAGGGCAGCGCGGCGATGGTTGACCGGGCAGCCGTACAGCGCTACGGCAAGCTGTCCACCGAGGAGCTTGCGCGCGAAGGAATGTTTCGGGCCGCATTCTGTTCGGCGCTCTACAGCGGTGACGAAAGCGAGTTCGATGCCTTCAAGCTGGTGTTCGCAGAGGCGTCCGGAATGGAAGGGCTGTCGGTCGAAGAGCTGAAACGCCTGTTCGGTGTGAAAGGGGTGCCCGACAATGTGAGCCGGGTGATCCACGTATAACCGACGGCAGCGTCGCGTCAGCAGTGTGACTCGAACCGCTCGGAGCGGAGCACTCCGATCGACCGTACGCATCGTTTTGCGGACGT
Organism: Spirochaetales bacterium; assembly: GCA_007135605.1. GTDB lineage: Bacteria > Spirochaetota > Spirochaetia > DSM-27196 > SKKC01 > SLAN01. The sequence continues at coordinate 18,040 of SLIN01000267.1, forward strand.
CAAAGCATGTTCACGCGCTAAAGATCGACAGGAGCGAAACTTGACGCTCGAATCCGGCGCGTGGTAGCGTCGGAAATCTTAACGACAGGGTAATCAGATATGACAATAGCCAATTTCATGCCCGTGATTCTTCAGGCTCAGCCGGGCGGTGGAGGAGAGCAGCTGCTCTTTCCCCTGGTAACGTTCGGTTTGATTGCGGCGATTATGTACTTTCTCATTATTCGCCCGCAGAATAAGCGACAGAAAGAGCAACAGAAGATGTTGGATGCTCTGAAGAAGGGCGATCGTGTGGTTACAATCGGTGGAATTCGCGGTACGATCGTCGGCATGAAAGACGACTCCGTCCTTTTAAAGGTGGATGATAACACCAAGCTCGAATTCTCTCGCAGCTCCGTCAGCGGCCTGCTCGAGAAGAAGGGAAAGGGCGGAGGCAAGTCCCAGAAGAAGGAGCAGCAGGTGGAGCTGGACGAGTCGGAAGCGGATGAATCCGAAGACTCCGACGAAGAGGACACATAGACTCTTCGCCCGTCGTCCGGCTTCGCCGTGCAGGTTCGGCATGTGTACCCACCTGGAGTAGCTATTCATGAGTAAGCGTTTTCGGTTTTTCATCGTACTCGTATTTGTGGTAATCGCCGGGATATTTCTGACGCCGACCATTCGGTGGTACGCGTTCGTCCCCGATGAGGACAAAGAGCTTGCAGCCTCCGGGCGATCCGGGATTCAGCGGTACGCTCGACAGCAGGCAACCGAAGCGATCGAGGAGCTGACGGAGCTCGTCGAAGAGTCGCCGGATGCTCCCGTTCCCGAGCAGTACGGGTTCATGATCCCCGCCGCCGAGGCAAATCGCGATGCGGTGGATGAGCCGGTGCCGTCAACGTGGACGGTGCGCGATCTACTGCTGAGCTTCCCCGACGAGCAGGCGGCATTCGAAGTCGTGGAGGGGCACCATCGAAATCGGCTGCAGTCGATTCGCGACATGCGCTCGCGCATCGTCGAGCTCGGACTCGATCTCTCCGGCGGCGTTATCGTCACGTTAAGTCCCGATCGTGCGAGTCTCGCCGAGCGACTCGGCCGCGAGCCGACCGACGAGGAGTTCGACGAGTCGATCGAGCTCGCAATGGAGATACTGCGAAATCGCATCGACCAGTTCGGCGTGACCGAGCCGCAGATTCGGCGTCTCGAAGGTGGACTGATTTCGCTCGAGGTTCCCGGTGACGACGATCGTGACCAGGTAGATGCGTTCTTGCAGGGGCGCGGAAGTCTCAACTTCCATATCGTAAACGATGAGGCGACCGAACAACTTATCGACTATCAGCGACGGAATCCGGGCTGGCATCCGGATGAAGACGAACTGCCCGATTTCATCCCTGCAGGAACCAAAGTCCGTCCGTACGTTCAGCGAGACGAGTACGGGCTCGATGAGCTCGTTCAGTATATTGCGGTGTACGAGGACCTCGAGGAGTACGGCCTGGAAGGCTCGCACATAACCGAGGCGCGCGTCGGTCGCGATCAGCTGACCAATCAACCGGTGGTCAATTTCATGCTCGACGGCGAGGGCGGCGACCTTTTCGCGCGGCTGACTCGTGACAATATCGGCAACTCCATGGCCATTGTCATGGACCGGAACGTACGTGCGTACGCGGGCATTCGAGAAGAAATTCCGACCGGGCAGGTGCGGATCGACGGCGGATTCACCTTCCAGGAGGCGAATGACCTCGCTACGGTGCTTCGTACCGCGGCGCTACCGGTCGATCTGGTCGTTGAGAGTCAGCAGGTTATCGGAGCAGCGCTCGGCGAGGACGCGATCCAGGCCGGGATCATGGCAATCAGCGTCGGATTTGCGCTGGTAGTAATCTTTATGGCGCTCTTCTATAAGGGCACGGGGCTCGTCGCCGATCTGATTCTGATACTCAACCTCTTTTTCATCGTGGCGATTCTGTCGGTGTTTAACCTGACGCTGACGCTGACGAGCATCGCGGGTATCGTTCTCACAGTCGGTATGGCGGTAGATGCGAACGTCATCGTCTATGAACGGATCAAGGAAGAGTACCGGCTCGGCAAGAGCGCGAAGGCGAGTATTGCCGCCGGCTTCCAGAAGGCCATGTCGTCGGTACTGGATGCGAACGTGACGACGTTTATTGCAGCGATCTTCCTGAGTCAGCTCGGGACCGGCCCGATTCAGGGCTTTGCCGTCACGCTGGCTGTCGGTATCGTGAGCTCGATGTTCACCGCGCTGTTCGTTTCGCGACTGCTCTTTGACTTCGGAACCGACGTGTTGAAGCGGCAGAAACTGAGTATTGGCTGGAGTGTTCGATGAAGGGCGTAATCGACTTTCTCAAGTATAGAATTCCGTTTCTCGCGCTGTCGTTTGTTGTGATAATCGCCGGTCTGGCGTTTACCATTAATCACGGCGGCTTCAATCTCGGCGTTGATTTTCAGGCCGGTTTGCGTCAGCAGGTCCAGATCGATCCCGAGCAAACTTCGGTGACTATCGAGCAGGTTCGGGAAAGCTTGACCTCGATCGCCGGAGCCCAGGTGCAGACCGTCGGTTCGGACGAGGAACAGCGCTTCAGTATCCGGGTGATCGCCGAAGAAGCCGACGAGCGGGTGGCAAGTGAGCTCGCCGCGGATGTTATGAGCATACTGCGAAACGCGTTCGGCGACGACGCGGTTGTGGAGGAGAGCTCGAACTTCGTCGGGCCGGGATTCTCCGCGGCGCTGGCGCGACAGACCTTTATGCTCACCGCCGTCGCGCTCGTGCTCATTCTCGTGTACGTTTGGATCCGGTTTCGGCTCGCCTATGCCATCGGTGCGATCGCGCCGCTCCTGCACGACGTTGCTTTCATGCTCGTCTTTATCGGTATGTTTCAGATCGAGGTCTCGACGGCGACCGTTGCGGCGGTGTTGACGGTGATCGGCTATTCGTTGAACGACACGATCGTTATCTTCGATCGTATTCGTGAGAACGAATCGCTCATGCGCAACGCCGGATTCTACGAGGTGGTGAATACGAGCATCACGCAGAGCCTGACGCGAACGGTTATCACGTCGTTCACCACTCTGCTGGCCGTCGCCGCGATATTCATCTTTGCTACCGGTACTATTCAGGATTTCGCGCTGAACCTGATCGTCGGTGTCTTGATCGGTACATACTCTTCGATCTATATCGCCTCGCCGGTGTTGCTCGCGCTTCAGCGCAAGCTCAAGTCGAAACACGAGGTCGCCGCACGGCAATCGGCGGAGGCTCCGGTGCGAAGCGGGGAGCAGGCGCCGGCTGCTGCGACCGCCGGAGCCGCGGGCGGGTCGAACGGCAGCGGCCCGGTTGTGGATCGCGAGAAGGCCGCGGATGTGAAAGAGCAAATCCGCAAGCAGCGTGAGGCCGCCGGCAAGGGCAAGGGCGGCAAAAAGAAGAAGAAATAGCGCGGTCGTCGGGCGGCCGCCGAATAGCGTCTCGGTCGGCTTCGGCGGTTTCGTCGCCGGCCGACGCCGATTAGCGGTTCAGTAGCACTCGCCGTGTAGCTTCAACAGGTCGAAGCGTCCTACGTTGCTTATGAGCATGGTGGCCATGACTCCCGCGGCGGTCGGATCCGTGACGACGAGATCGCAGTAGCGGTTGATCGAACCGGCCATCTTCAGGCTGATAACCGGAATACCGTACTCTTCCCGGAGCTCGGTGACTGCCGAAGCGATTTCGCCGCCCATGAGCGATCCGGCGAGCACCAGAACCCCGACGCGGTGGAGGCGACCCACCGCGCGAACCGCCTCGGCGAGCTCATGCTCGCCGACGAGGGCAATCGTATCCACCGAAATCAGCTCGCCCCGGATATTGTGTCGATCCGCCTCGGCGATCGCTCCGGAGGCGACAGCGGCTACCTGCGCGCCGCCGCCCATGACGATAACCCGTTTGCCGAACGTCTTGCTGAAGAGCGGCCGGATACGTATCTGTGCCACACCCGGTACGGCCGAGACCCGTCGCTCCATCTCATCGGCACTCGATTGTCCGTTGTCCGCTTTCAACTGAATAAGCAGATGCGTGCGGCGATCGAAGTCGATCCACGACTGGAAATAACCGACATCGCCCTTGAGCTCGGATATAACCGCCGTGATATCGGCGATGAGGCCGATTCGGTCCTCGGCGGTGATCTCGATCGCGTAGCCGGGAGAAGTCATTGCCGCCGGATGTGTTTTAAACTGGTAATAGCGCGCGGCGAGACGTTCGGGAACAGACGGTTTCATGTGGTGACGATACAGACGCTCGGTGCGTCGTTCAAGTGGCAACGAGCCGGGAGGCGAAGGAGCTTCGCCGGCGACCGATGCCGCGTGCAATTGGAGCTTGCGGGCGGCGGCCGGGGGCAATATAGTGGTGACCAACAACCGGGGAGCGATTTGAGACTGCACTACCACGAGATGGGAATCGGACCGACGGTCCTCATTCTGCACGGCCTGTTCGGCTCCGGCGATAATTGGACGAGCATCGGGCGCGCGCTGGCAGGCGAATATCGCGTAGTGCTCGCCGATCTGCCGAACCATGGCTCTTCGCCGCATATCGCGAAGAACGACTACGCAACGCTCGCCGACGCGGTTGCCGGGTTTATCGCCGGCCGCGACGAGGGTGCTATTCGAGTGGTGGGACACAGCATGGGTGGCAAGGTCGCCATGGCCGTTGCCCTTCGACACCCGGAGCTCGTCGAGCGGCTGGTAGTCCTCGATATTGCCCCGAAACGCTACGAAGCCTCGCATCTGCAGATACTCGATGCAATGGCGGCGGTCGAGCGTGAGGGACCGACGACGCGCGCAGAGGCCGATCGGGTGCTCGCTGAGAACGGCGTCGAACCGGCGCCTGTCCGGGCATTTCTGTTGAAGAGCTACCGAGGCGGCGGTGCGAACGGCGACGGATGGGAGCTGAACCTTGCCGCAATTCGTGAGGGGTACGAGGATATTCTGGATTGGCCGGATCCGGTACCTGAGGGTTATGGTGTACCGGTGACGGTACTATACGGTGATCGGTCGGGATACGTCGAAGATGCCGACCGTGCGCGATTCGAGTCGCTATTCTCCGAGGTTACGATGCAGCGCGTTCCGGGCGCCGGGCACTGGCTGCACGCAGAGAAACCGCAGAAGGTTGTCGAGTTGTTGCGAGATGGTCTTGCGTGAGCGTGTCGAAGACGGGCGAATCACGGTGCTCGTCGGCAAACCGTGGCCGCTCGGGGCGAATCCGGATATCGGGGGTGTAAACTTCGCGATCTTCAGCCGGCATGCGACCGCTGTCGCGCTCCTGCTGTTCGACAGTGCAGAGGATACCGAGCCGGCGCTGGAGGTTCCCCTCGATCCGCCAAGACATTGCACCGGCGATGTGTGGCACTGCTTCGTGGAAGGTTGCCGGGCGGGTGATCTCTATCTCTACCGGGTTTCCGGACCGTACGAGCCGGAGAATGGCCACCGGTTCAATGATCGCCTGGCCGTGCTCGATCCGTACGCATGTGCACTCACCGGGTGTGAGAATCTCTCCGGCTCGCTCGGCTTCGATCCGGAGGCGACACAGCGCGACCTCGTACCCGCTTCAAAGTCGAATCTCGACATTATGCCGAAGTGCATCGTCATTCGGCACGATTTCGACTGGGAGGGAGATCGCCCACTGAAGCATTCGGCGGGTGAGACGATCATCTATGAGGCCCACGTCCGTGGCCTCACCGCGCATCCCAGCTCCGGTGTTGAACACCCGGGCACCTACCGCGGCATTATCGAGCATATTCCGTACCTGAAGCAGCTCGGGATTACGAGCCTCGAGCTGCTTCCCGTGCATGAGTTCGACGCCGCCGACAATCCGCGTACAAACCCGCGCACCGGTAAGCCGCTGCGCAACTACTGGGGCTATAACACGATCGCGTACTTCGCGCCGAAAAAGTCGTATGCCGCCGATACGACTCCCGGCGGACAGGTGAACGAGTTCAAGGAGATGGTGCGCGAGCTGCATCGAGCCGGCATCGAAGTGATCCTCGATGTCGTGTTCAATCATACCGGCGAAGGTGCGGAAACGGGGCCGACGCTGTCGTTTCGCGGTATCGACAACAGCGAATACTACATTCTCGACGCGAACAAGCGTTACTACAAGAACTTCTCCGGCTGCGGCAACACCGTGAACTGCAACTATCCGGTAGTGCGTAGCTTCATCGTACACTGTCTGCGCTACTGGGTTACCGAAATGCACGTCGACGGATTTCGATTTGATCTCGGATCGATTCTCAGCCGCGACCGCGAGGGCAATATCATGGACCGCCCGCCGATCCTCGAGCGGATCGCCGAGGACCCGGTGCTGCGCGATGCCCGGATCATCGCCGAAGCGTGGGATGCCGCCGGCGCCTACCAGGTCGGCGGCTTTTCCGGAGGTCGTTGGGCGGAGTGGAACGACCGCTTCCGTGACGACGCGCGCAGGTTCTGGCGCGGCGAGCCGTGGGTGCTCGGCGACTTCGCCACGCGACTCGCCGGCAGCTCGGACTTGTATGAGACAGAGGGACGATCGCCGTTTCACAGCATTAACTACGTAACGAGCCACGACGGATATACCTTGCACGATCTGGTCACCTACTCGCGCAAGCACAACTACGAGAACGGAGAGGGAAACCGAGACGGTCACTCGAACGAGTTCAGCCATAACTACGGAGTCGAAGGCGAGACGGCGTTACCGGGTGTGCGACACACCCGCGCCTGCCAGGTGAGGAACCTGCTGATCTCCCTCTTCGTCTCGCAAGGTATCCCGATGATGCTCGCAGGCGATGAGCTATGCCACACGCAGAACGGCAACAACAACGCGTACTGCCATGATGGGCCGCTTACCTGGGTTGACTACACGTTTGACGGACCACGAGTGGAGGAGAAACGGGCATTGCTTCATTTCGTCGGTGCGCTGGCCCGATTTCGCAGAACGCACCCCGCGCTGTTCCGAAGCGCTTTTTTCAGCGGCACCGACCGCAACGGCAATTCGCGCCACGATCTGGCGTGGTTTTCGGGAACCGGTGAGCCGATGGAGTGGCGCTATTCGGAGGGGTGCCTCGGCATGCTGCTCGACGGTAGCGATGTGCCGACCCGAATCGACGAAATCGATGACGATATTCTCGTGCTTTTTAACGCGACGACCGCTGAGTATTCGTTCGCGCTACCGGCGCCGTGGACCGAGTGGAAGCTCGTGGCGGATACGCGCCACGGCACCGGAACCGAGTTCCGCGGACCGGGCGAGGAGTTGGTGTGGGCGGAGGAACGCTACCCGCTTGCCGCTCGCTCGACCGTTATACTCATCGACCCGCGGCGCCGACGGTGATTCGAGCCGATCGTGTGATGTGCGTCCGCTCTCCGGTAGGACCTCGCGGGCGAGCGGTAGAGTCCGGCGCCGAGCTATCCGTTTACGCGTCCGGTTCCTGCGTCGAAATCCGGAATCGGATTCTCTATACGCCCCTCATCAAAATAGAGCCGTACATTCTCCAATGTAATGCGCGCGATATTCGTCAACGCCTCCCGGGTGAAGAACGCCTGGTGACTCGTGACGAGCACGTTCGGATAGGCAAGCAATCGGAGAAGATTATCATCGGTGATGATGTTCGATGAGTGATCTTCGAAGAAGAAATCGGTTTCCTCCTCGTAGACATCGAGCCCCGCCGCACCGACCTTTCCCGAGCGCAGCGCTTCCAGCAGATCCTCGGTGCGGATGAGCTTGCCGCGGCCGGTGTTCACGATCATCACTCCATCTTTCATCATCGCGATCGTGGAGCGGTCGATCATATGCACGTTCTCGGGGGTCAGAGGACAGTGCAGGCTGACTATGTCCGATCGCTTGTACAGCTCGGTGAGCTTTACGTACTCTACGCCGTGCTCTTGCGCCCATTCGTCGGCGGGGTATGGATCGTAGGCGAGAACGTTCATCTTCAGTCCGCGAAGGATTTCGCACATCGTACGACCGATCTGCCCGGTGCCCACGACACCGGCGCACTTTCCGTGCATATCGAAACCGAGCAATCCCGAGATGGCGAAGTTGCTGTCGCGGGTGCGGGAGTAGGCGCGATGCGTTTTTCGGTTCAGAGTCAGTATAAGTGCGAGCGCGTGTTCGGCGACCGCATGGGGCGAGTAGGCGGGAACGCGCACAGCATCGAGTCGTCCTTTCAGAGCGTCGAGGTCGATGTGGTTGTAACCAGCGCTCCGCAGGGCGAGCAGCTTCACGCCATAGCCGGCGAATACGTCGGCAACCTCCCGTGTTACGGAGTCGTTGACGAATACACATGCGGTATCGAACCCTTCGGCGAGGACGGCGGTTTCGGGATTTAACTTTGCCTCGAAGAAGCTTATGTCGTATCCGTGGTCGCGGTTCTCCTGGGCAAAGAAATCGTGATCGTACTGTTTCGCATCGAACATCGCGATTCTGGGCATTCCTTCCTCCTCGTAGCGGTCGCGGCGACCACTACTCCGCAGTCTAAACAAGAGCAGCCCGACCCGACAATCTTGACACGTGACCGCCTATCTCCGCATAGTCTGGTGCTGTACAGTATCAATCAAAGGCTTTGACCGGGACGAGTAGGCGCGTATCGCGCAAGAGAGAGGGTAATCGTGGTGGACGGCGGGGGCGCCGGCCGCCGGGCTGGAAGTTACCCGCGTAGGAGCGTGACCGAAAACCACTCGCGAGCCGCGGAGTCGAACCGTTCGCCCCGAGAAACCTCGAGAGGGCAGGCGTAGTAGGCTTCGCCGCCGAAGGTCGGCGTTACGACCTCGAATGAAGGTGCGGCAATCGTATAGCGATTGCCGAAGTAAGGTGGAACCGCGGAAAGCGGCTGCCGCCGGTACGGCGAATCCGGCGCGTCAATGTGCTCGACAGGGCGCACCGTCGCGCTCGACGCAACCCCGCTCGACCGAGACCGGGGTAGCCTGCCGGCTCCAAGCCCGATGCTTTTCGTCCTTACGTCGTAACCGCGGCGCCGGTGTGCGCCGGACCGGATTGCGACGTGACGGCGAACGGTATCGGGCTTTTTTTGTGGGCGGCGACCGGACGGTGCGTCCGCCGATCACAGGACGGGCCGCTAACTCTCACCGGTGCTTGGCTCGCCGCCGGGAAACATGGCAAGGAGGAAAGAAAATGGCGCAAGTACTCGACGCAGACGTACGCGACAAGAAACTCAGCGAGGAGGAGAAGCTCTACCGGATCAGGCACTCGACCGCCCACGTTATGGCGGAGGCGGTGCTGCGGGAGTTTCCGGATGCGAAGATCGCGATCGGCCCGCCGATCGAGAACGGCTTCTACTACGACTTCGACCTGCCGCGTTCGCTCACGCCCGAGGATCTCGAGAAGATCGAGGAGCACATGCGGCAGATCGTCAGCGAAGACCACCCGTTCGAGCGCACAGTGATCTCGCGCGAGGAAGCGCGCGAGCTTTTCGCAGATCAGCCGTACAAACTCGAGCTCATCGATGAGCTGCCCGAAGGCGAGGAGATATCGCTGTACACCGTCGATACCTTCACCGACCTCTGCCGCGGGCCGCACGCGCACACTACGAAGGCGATTCACCCGAAGAGCTTCAAGCTGCTCAACACCGCCGGCGCCTACTGGCGCGGCGACGAGAACCGTCCGATGCTGCAGCGCATTTACGGCACTGCGTGGGAGTCACCGAAGGAGTTGCGCGCGCATCTCGATCGTCTTGCCGAAATAGAACGCCGCGACCACCGCAAGATCGGCCGCGAGCTCGACCTCTTCTCCACCCACGAAGAAGCCGGCAGCGGTCTCATCTACTGGCACCCGAACGGGGGCCGCGTGCGCCGGGTCATCGAAGACTTCTGGCGCGAGCGCCACGACGAGGGCGGCTACGAGCTGCTCTACACCCCACACGTCGGCAAGGGGTGGCTCTGGCAGACCAGCGGGCATCTCGACTTCTACAAAGAGAGCATGTACCCGCACATGGAGATGGACAACGCCGAGTACTACGCCAAACCGATGAACTGCCCGTTCCACATCATGATCTACAAAACCGGCATGCGCAGTTATCGCGACCTGCCGCTGCGCTGGGCCGAGCTCGGAACCGTCTACCGTTACGAGCGAAGCGGCACCCTTCACGGTCTCATGCGCGTGCGGGGATTCACTCAGGATGATGCTCACATCTTCTGCACTCCCGAGCAGGTCGAAGGCGAGATTCTCACCGTTCTCAACTTCAGTCTCGACATGATTCGCGCATTCGGCTTCACCGAGTTCAAGGCGTACCTCTCCACGCGGCCGGAGAAGAGCGTCGGCGAGCAGGAGAAGTGGGACAAGGCGACCGAAAGCCTCCGCAATGCGATCGACGAGATCGGGCTCGAGTACGAGGTCGATGAGGGCGGCGGCGCCTTTTACGGACCGAAAATCGACCTGAAACTGCGCGATGCGGTCGGCCGAGAGTGGCAGCTGTCGACCATCCAGTGCGACTTCAACCTGCCCGAGCGCTTCGATATGACCTTCGTCGACCGCGACGGCAAGGAGAAACGGCCGTACATGGTGCACCGCGCGCTGCTCGGTTCGATCGAACGCTTTTTCGGCGTGCTGATCGAGCACTACACCGGCGCCTTTCCGGTGTGGCTCGCTCCGGTCCAGGCGGTCGTCGTACCGGTCGCCCCGGCCTTTAACGAGTACGGCGAGTCGGTTCGCGGGCGCCTGGCCGAAGCCGGAATCCGCTGCGAGCTCGACGACAGCGACGACCGGATGAACGCGAAGATCCGGAACGCACAGAACCGCAAGGTGCC
>SLIN01000017.1 GCA_007135605.1 Spirochaetales bacterium
CCACGTCACCTGGCCGCCGGCGCCCGACCCGCGAGAGCGAATCGTAAATCCGGGCACTCCCGAACCGGATGGTTTCGACTGTTCGCATGCCGGGCACGCGCTGTACGTCGAGCTCGGCGGCGGAGGAGATGGCGGCGACGAAACGCATACCGGCGCAGGCGAACGAACCGAGCTCGGCGGCGGAGGAGATGGCGGCGACGGGGCCGAGCGTGTTTCCGCGGCCGCTCGCAGAGGGGCAGCGGGATCCTCCCCCGGTTCGCACCGGCGCTATCCCTCGACGATCGAGATCGTACAAACCGGCATGTACCGTTTTCGCCGCGAGCATCGCACGTTGCGCAGCATACACGACGTGCAACGACTCGGCGCCGAGCTCGGCGGTCCGAATCTCTCCAATACGGCCGTTCGCCTCACTCTCGACGGTCGCCTCGATAACGAGGCGATGGAAGCGCTGCCCGGGGCGCTCGAGCGCGTTCGGGCGAACGTCCTCGAGCTCGACATGCGTCGTGACGACCTGCATGAGGCGATTACAACCGAGCGGATCGATCGCGAGTACGCAGCCGCATCGTTCGCCGCCCGCCTCCTTCACGAGCTCGCGGAGGCGGAAGATCACGAGGCGCTCGAGGAAGCGTGGGAGATGCTGCGGGAGTGCGCGCGATGATCGTTCGACGCGTCCGGCTCCAACCGTTCGCTGGTATCGTCGACCGCGGAGTGGAACTGGAGAGGGGGTTGAATGTTGTACTCGGCCGCAACGAGGCTGGAAAGTCGACGCTGTTGCGTGCGGTGCGATACGCACTCTTCGAGTCCACTCAGCTTACACCGAAGCAGTTCGAGTCGACGGTTGGCTCGCTCCTGCCGGCAACCGGCGGTGATGTAGTGCGTGTGGATGCGGAGGTCGAGGTCGGGAATGGAACGGCCGATTGGCAGCCTCCGAACGGCGAGGACGAGGGGGCCCGGTCGCCCGGCGGCACGACTGACTCCGACCGGACGGCTCCGGCGGCGGGGTCGATACTGCGAATACACAAGATCTGGAAGCGCGGCAACCGGGCCGGCTCGACGAGGGTGTTTCTGCCGAACGGTTCGGAGATCGAAGCGGCTTCCGATGCCGAGACCTCGATTCTCTCCCGGCTCCCGTGCTCGCGGGCGACCTTCGAGTCGGTGCTTCTTTCGGAGCAGGGCGGGGTGTATACGGCGCTGGAAAACGGGCCGGCGAACGAAACATCGGAAGAGCTCGGGCGGATACTGCGAAGCGCCGTTATGGAGACCGGCGGAGTCTCGATGGAGCGTTTCTCCACTCGTCTCGACGAGCGGCTGAAGGAGTACTTTGCCAAGTGGGACCGCGCGGTGGAGTATCCCGAAGGAGGGCGAGGGCTCGCCAATCCTCTTACGCGAGCGACCGGCGAGGTGGTCAAGGCATTCTACCGGAAGGAAGAAGTGCGCCGGCAGCTTGATTCGGCACGCGAGCATGAGGCGCGCATCTCGGAAGCAGAACGGCACCTCACCGACGTCGAAGGAAAATTGCAGGAAACCGATGCGGACTACTCGCAGAAGGCGTCGCTTCTCGACGCAGCGCGCGAGCGCGCCCGTCTCGAAAGCGAAATCGGAAGGATCGACGCGAGATTGGAGACACTCTCCGAGCTGACGCGGAAGTGGCCGATTGCCGAGCACGAGCTCGAGGGGCTTCCCGCGTCTATCGAGGCGGCCGGCGAGAAGGCCGAGGCACTGCGACGGCGAGTCGAATCGGCACAGGTGGCTGAACAGCGGCTGCGCAGACTCGACCGCGCCCGGCGCATTGCGGCAATCGGGGAGAAGGTTACGGCTGTCGAGAGCGAGCTCGCCGGGAATCCGGTCGTTGATGAGGAGACGATACGGGAGCTGAGGGAGACGGAGAGTGAGCGAGCACGGCTGAGCGCTCGAATCGAGGCCGCCGTACTCTCCATTTCGCTACGGTTCTCCGACAAAGGAAGCGTGGGCGTGACTCGGGCCGACGGATCGCACGAGACCATCAGCGCCGATGCCGGACAAAGCCGTACTATTCGTGCCGACGCGAAGCTGAGCCTCGAGCACGACGGCCTGCGCATCAGCGTAGTGGCCGGCGAAGGGGAGCTCGACGAGGCGATCTCGAGACGTAACGAATGTGCCGGGCGGGTCGCAGCGGTGCTGGAAGCCGTCGGGGTCGAGAGTATCGCGGAGGCGGAGGCGAGATACGAGCGATCCCGGGAACGGAGTCAGGCGCTCGACTATCACCGCGGCGAGCTCGAAGCGGAGCTTGCAGGTGAACGGTACGAGGATGCAGTCTCCGTTCTTCACGAACGCCTCCCCGAGGAGTCGCACGAAGACGTGGATGCGCTTCGCGAGAAGCTGACAACCGTCCGCGGGCGATCGGGTGATCTCGAGCGACGTCGCGAGGAGCTATCGAGATCCATCGAGGAATGGAAACGAAAGTACGGCACGTTCGAAGAGATGTCGACAACCGCCGGCGATCTGCGCTCCGAACGTACGGAACTCGCCCGGAAGCTCGATCGGCTCCCGAAGCTGCCCGCCGGGGTATCGGACGCCGAGAGCTTCGTTCGGCAGGTAAACGCAACTGCCGCCCGGCGGGAGGAGCTCCGCGAGGAGCTCGGACAGCTGAAAATTCGGGTGGCGGAGATCGAAGCGGCCGCCCCCGAGGAGTCGGCGGAGGAGCTTGCCGGCCGTTACGAGAGTGCTTGCGAGGTGTTCGAGCAGACGAAGGCTCGGGGAGAAGCGATCGCGCGCGTACACGATCGTGCACGCACGCTCAGGGAGGAGCTCGAGGGGGATGTTTGGGGCCCGCTGCAGCAGCGCTTCCGTGCGTGGCTCGATAGAACGACGGGAGAGCGATTCGAGTCGGTGGAAATGGATGAAGCACGCACACGCGCTTTCGCTACCGCGGGCGGCGTGCGCCTTGCCCCGAAACAGCTCTCCTGGGGCACGAGAGACAGTATTGCACTCGCGCTCCGCCTGACACTAGCAGAGTACACGATCGGAGGCGCGGGCGGGTTCGTGATATTCGACGACCCACTCGTCGATATGGACCCACCGCGGCGCTCTGCGGCGTGCGAGGCAATCGCGCGATTTGCCGATCGCCACCAGACGATCGTCCTGACGTGTCATCCGCACCATGCCGAGCAGCTCGGTGGCCACACGATCCGGCTCGACGAATGACCTCAACTGTCCATCTCCTAAACAATCGTTCGAACCTCTGTTATGGTGTGGCGCTGTGAGTGCAATATCGGATTGGGCCACGGAGATACAGTCGTCCATAGGTGAGGTATTCTTCGGCAAGCCGGAGGTGATTGAGAAGCTACTCGTTTCGGTGCTGTGTCGCGGACACGTGTTGCTCGAGGACGTGCCGGGTGTCGGCAAGACGATTCTCGCACGCGCACTCGCGACGAGCCTCGGCGGCGAATTTTCGCGGATTCAGTGTACCCCCGACCTCCTGCCGGCCGACGTTCTCGGCGTGAGCGTGTACAACCCCCGAGACGGCTCGTTCACATTCCGCGAGGGACCGATTCAGGCGAACATAGTGCTCGTCGACGAGATTAACCGGGCGACACCACGTACCCAGAGTGCGCTGCTCGAGGCGATGGCCGAGGGCCAGATTTCGGTAGAAGGGCAGCGGCGGCCGCTTCCGGAGCCGTTCTTTCTCATCGCAACCGAAAATCCGGTGGAGTTCGAGGGGACATTCCCCCTTCCCGAGGCGCAGAAAGATCGTTTTCTCATGAACCTTTCGGTCGGCTATCCGGAGCGCGCCGACGAGCTGCGCATCGTCGAGAGCCAGCGCAGAACGACGCATCCGGTAACCGATATGCGATCGTGCACCGATCCGGAAACCGTTACTTCGCTGCAAGCCGGCTCCGTGGACGTTCATGTAGACCGGCAGGTCTGCGACTATATTATGAGATTGGTCGAGGCGACACGAGAACGCCGCGATGTACGAATCGGGGTTTCTCCACGCGGAACCCTCGCACTCTACAAGTGCTCCCAGGCACTCGCGGCTGTACGCGACCGCGACTACGTGATTCCCGAAGACGTGAAAGAGCTCGTGCGACCGGTCTTCGCCAAGCGAATTATCATGAGCTCCGATGCGCTCATTAAGGGGCGGTCGGCGGATGACGTTCTCGACGATATCGTCGACTCCGTCGCGCCCCCGGTAATGCGGGAGGCATAGCGATGCGCCGGCGAGTAGTCGCCGTTTCGCTCATCCTTTTCTTCCTCTTCGCCACCGTGCCGGTCGTTGCGGTGCAGTGGGTGACGCTCTTCGGCATCCTCGTGGTCGTCGCAAGCGCGGCGTGGAGCAGCAGCACACGGAAGAAGCTCACGGTGACCCGGAGCGACCCGGTCGTGTCGGCGTTCCGGTTCCAGAAGACAGTTATGCAGGTGGAAGTTCGCAATAGAAGCATCTTCCCCATCGCCCACCTCTCGGTAACCGACCCGTGCGGCCGGCTGCGCGCGGAGGGGCGCACGAGCGCAGTTGTCAGTTTGAATGCCGGTGCGCGCATGTTCCTGCGTTACCGGATTCAGGGAATGATGCGTGGCGTTCACGAAGCAGGCCCGCTTCGCGTGCGAGGAAGCGATCCTCTCGGGCTCTTTCCGTGGTACGAGGTGGTCGGTGATCCGGCGCATATTACCGTCTATCCGGCACTCCACGCGGTGTACCTCCCGTACCGTCGCGGTCTTCCGGCCGGAAACCTCTCGACCGCAAATCCGATTTACGAGGACACGACGCGTTTCCGCTCGCTTCGCGGCTACATTCGAGGCGACGATCCACGCCGCATCTCATGGAAGGCCACCGCCCGAACCGGCGAGTTGCATACGATGGAGTACCTGCCGGCACTCTCCTTTCCGGTGCTCATTCTGCTGAACCTGCGCTCCGACCAGTATGAGATCAAACGCCGATTCCAGGCTATCGAACGCAATATCGAGGCGGCGGCGGCACTCGTCGTCTATGCACAGCGTCTCGCACAACCGGTCGGATTGTCGGTCTCCGGGAAGATCGACGGCCTCGACGGCGATTTCGGCTTTCCGCTCGCCGCAGGGTATTCACATGCAGTGAGCCTGCTCCGTGCACTCGCCGCCTGCGGCTCACACCCCGGTAGATTCGATGTGAGCGCGTTCCGGTCGGTCAGCGGAAGCATTCCGTACGGAACTCGAATCTTCTACATCGGCCCGGCACTCGAGGCCGAGTCGGTTATCGCGCTGTCGGAGCTCGCGCACGGCGAGACAACACTCGATCTGCTCTATACGAGCCGACGCAGCCGGGAACACGAGCGGTTCATCCCCGCATCGGTGACAGTTCGAGAGATTCCCGAGTACGGAGCGTTTCGGTTTGCCGGTTAATCGCAGAGATCGCACGACAAGCCTGCTCTTCTCCGCCGGCTTTCCGGTGCTCTTCACCCTCACCGCGGCACTGCTGGTGCGCGATATTCTGCTCGTTCCCGGACCGGGGGCGCTTGCCATCGTCCTCGTCATCGCCGGATCGATTTCGTATCACGCGGTGAGCGCACGCCTCGAGAACTATGCAAACGCGCGACTTGCGCGGCTGCGTGCATTTCTCGTCATGCTTCTCGTTTCCTATGCGGCGCTCGCCCTCACACGGAGCGGGCCGCTAGTCACACGAGTTATACCGGATCTTCTCCACGCGTGGAGGCTCGTGCTCGTCGTCACCGCCTGGAGCCTTTCGGCAGCCCTCTTCACGATTATCGCGGACCGGAACGCGATGTTGCGGATTGTGTACGAGCAGCGGACGGCGGAACGGCGCGAGCAGGTCCTGCGCGAAATGTCCGACGTTACCGCCGAATCGATGGCTCGCTTTCGCTCGCTGCGAAGACTGCTTTCGGCCCTATTCGTCCTTCTCGTGATCGTTATGCTCATTGCATGGCCGGCGGGGCGGACTCCCTCGATGCTATCGCTCGTCCTTCTCATACTGCTCGCCATCGCACGCTACCTGACCTCCGCGACAATCGAAAGCTTCCTCGACGAGTATCGCTACGTCGGTGACGGGAACCGGCTGCCGGCTCGCTACCGGATGCGCCGACTACGGCACGCGGCAGCACTTCTGCTTCTGTCCGCCCTCTTCGCGTTCGCAGTCGCCGGCGAGCGAACGATCCTGCCGCCCGATACACTCATGCGTCTTGCCGGGTTTCTTGAGGGGCTCTTTCCGGCGCTCGAGCTGGAAGCCGAGATGCCGACGATCGATCGGGCACCACCGACCGAAACGATCGAGGAGCTCAGGCGGGACTTCATGCCCGACGACGAACCTCCGGAACCGCCGGCGTGGATAGACTGGGTGATCGTGTTCCTCCGTCGTCTCGCATTGACCGGTGCGATCTCCGCGGTCGCGGTGTTTCTTCTATCACCGCTATTCACCCGCGAGATCCGACGGAAGCTGCGGCGTTTCCGTCTGCGTGAAGCGCTCGACCTCTGGCTCGCGGCGCTTCGAAAACGGGTATCATATCTGACGAGGCTCTTCCGGTTTCTTTCGCTCGCGCGCGAGCGCCGCGGCACCCTCCGTTCCGGGTCCCCTCGACGCCGGCCGGCGAGCGAGAAATCGGATTCATCAGCGGTCTCAGAGAGTTTTACCGAGCGCAGGCGTCTTGCGAGGATTTCGCAGCGCTTCGCGCGCTTCTCGAAATGGGCACGTCGCAACGGATTTGCCCGCCGGGAGTCGGAAGCACCACGCGAGTTCGCCGACAGGATCGCCGCGCATGAACCGGAGGTCGCCGAATTCGTCCGCACCTTCACCGACCGCTACGAGCAGGCCCTCTTCGGGGGTCGACCGTTGAGCGACGAGGGCACGCGTGAGATGAATGACGCGCTTCGGACCGTACTTCGGTTTCGACTCGAGCGATAAAAGGTAGCGGCTACGAAAGCTCTTTGATCCGATCGCGGATACGGGCGGCTTCCTCGTAGTTCTCTTCCTCGAGCGCCTTATTCAGCTCTTTTTCGAGACGAGTAAGCTCAAGCTCGGTTTCGTCGACCGGCGATTCCGTGCCTTCCTCCGCTTCCTGTTCGGCCTCCGAGACAAGGCTGGCGGCGATTCCCGCCTCTTCGACGAGCGCTTCCTCGATGTAGATATCGCACTGAACGCGCGCCGCAATCCCGAGCGCATCTGAAGGGCGAGCATCGATCGTATGCCGTTTCTCTCCCTCGACGAGCAGGAGGTGGGCGTAGAACGTCCCGTCACGCAGCTCGTAGATTTCTACGCGCTCGACCTGAACGCCGACCTGCTCGAGCACATTGAGAAACAGATCGTGCGTCAACGGACGCGGCATCGTCGTCCGGCTGAGAGCCACGAGGATCGACTGTGCCTCGAGTTGACCGATTATGATCGGCACCGCGCGATCGGATTGCAACGGTTTGACGATGACCGCGTTTCCTTTGTCGGTACGCGCAACCGTCCAGATTTCGGCCTCAATGAGCATAGCGTTCGCACTCCCCTGCCCGTTCAAGGTACGACAGGTTGCGGTTCTTTTCAATCGTCGGTTGCTGGTCATCCCGGAATATGCGCGATACCTTTGTAGTGCCATGAATCTGTGGAGACGACAGGGGAGAGTGTGGGGCGTAATCGTGCTTCTGGTGACCGCGCTGCCTTCGGTGTATGCGCTCGACGACATAGTGAACCAGATAGATGAGCATCACGAGCTCGACGAACACGATCGTGTACTGCAGTTAATCGAGTCGGAGCTTCCGGGGACGCGCGGAGATCGCGAACGCGCGGAGCTCTACTGGAGAACGGCACGAGCGATTTTGAGCGACACCGATCTCCGGCACCGTGACGGTGAGCTCTCCGACCGTGAGGCGAGGAATCGTCTGGAAGACGCCGAGGAAGCGGGGCGGAGAGCGATTGAGCTCGACGACACGAGTGCGGATGCACACTTCTGGACCGGATCGGCGATCGGACTCGCAGGCCAGATACGAGGCGTATTGCGCGCACTGTTCCAGGCCGGAACCGTTCGCGACTTCGCCGAAGCGGCGATCGAGCGTAACCCGAATCACAAGGAGGCGCACTACCTGTTGGGGGTGCTCTACCGTGAGCTCCCCGGCGGGATTATCTCCTTCGGGGATGACGATCGGGCGGTCGAGTACGGTCGCCGGGCAATCGACCTTCACGAGCGCGAGTACAACGCCGGCGTCGTCCCGTTTCGCTACTTCGACTTCTATCTCGATTTGGCCGAATCGCTGCTCGATCGCGGCGACAGCGGTGATTCCGGGGAAGCGGATCGCCTTATTCGTTTCGTGCAATCGGAGCTTCGCCGACTCGATCGCCTCAACGTACGGCAACGGCTCGCCGAAGAGCGCGCGCAGGAGCTGGCCGAGGAACTCTGAAAGCTTCGCGAACTTCTCGCGATGAGCCCTCGAGACGCGAATCCCGTCAGCCGACGCATCGGCGCGGCTGTCAGTTACCTGTCGTGAGCTCGCGATCGAGACGCAGCAGCTCCTCTCGAGCCGATTCGGGCAACTTCTCGAGAAGTCGTCGGCGGCAGCGTATCCCCTCCGATACTTTGTCGGAACGGGAACGGTTCTTCTCCTCCTGGCCATGCGATTTCGCGGTCAGCCACTCGAGCACCCGGCGTTTGCCGCCTTGCGGGCGACCGGAGCGTGCGGCGGCCCACGTTACCTTACGGTTACGGTAGTACAGATCCATGTCCGCGAGGCGATTACCATCATCATCATATTCCAGACCTACCAGCATCTCCTTCACGAAGGCGGGCTCCGACAGCGTGAATAGCCGGACCTGAAAGGCGATAACGGACATGAGCGTGAGCGCGTTATCTTCCGTCCAGCGTTCGCCGAGAACCATACCGAGCTCGAGACCGGAGAGTACGGTGAGAAGCCGTCGATAGTGAAGATCGTATCGCTCCGATGAGTCGAAGATATTCACACGTAACTCATACCATTCGTGGCTGCTCAGGTTCTCGGTGATGTAAATGAGCGCCTCGCGCCGCAGCGTCTGGAAAACGCGCGCACCGGACCTGGGAACGAGAAGAAGCGTCGGGGCGAGGTCGCTCTCGCTCAGACGTTCGTTGAGCGGCAGTTCGGTGAGCGAAAGCAACGTGTCGTCCCTGCCGCCGTGTTCGATCCCGTAGTCGAAATCACCGCGCGTTGCTCCAAAGCGTTGTTCGAGTCGCGCGAGTATCGTTTCGCACGGGCCGGTGTAGCGCATGAGCAGAATCGTCGGTCCGAGCGTCGGGACGATCGCCGGATGATCGGCGGACTCGCCGGTACCGATCCGGTCGCCGGAGTAGAGGTCGACGAGAAACGATGCGATATCTTCGTTCACGAGCACGACGGAGTAGAGGTCATTCAGGCGGGGAGGACCGGCGTTCACTGCTTCGTCAACGAGACAGAGCGTGCTTTCATCCGTGGCGCGATCGAGCCCTTCGTGAAAACCGCAGCGTACCGAGTCGGGAAACCGCAGCAGGGCGGAGACACACCCTTCGGGGTCGTCGGTGTGCAGCGTGACCACTCGTGGTCCTGTGCGAAGCAAGAACATCGCTACATCCCGCCGCCGCTCCGCTCGAGGAGGCGATAGCGGTCGGTATCGACCGGATACGGTACAGGGTACACCGTGCCGCGCGCGAGGTCTATCACCGATACCTCGGTTATCCCGTTCAGGAGTCTCCCTC
>SLIN01000071.1 GCA_007135605.1 Spirochaetales bacterium
CCGGAGATCGCTGTTTCGAGGATCGAATCGGTCATGCGATGGACCCGCGCGGGCCCGCCGTACTGATCGGCGGCGTCGAGGTAGTAGCAGTAACTGCACCGGAGATTACAGTCCGCTCCGGCCGGTTTCATCACCACGGAAAACGACCGTGTCATGCAACAATGGTCGCCCGTTCTGAACAGTACAATCAAGTACTCATAAGGCGGTGCGGAGAGAAATTCTTATGCGATTTACTGTCCATCGAGGGCCGAGAGCACCCGCTCGACCGCCTCTTCGAACGCACGCCGGGCATCCGGTGCGTGTGGATTCAGGCGCCACAGATCGACGAAGAGCTCATACGGGTCATTGCACGTCTGCTCGACGAGCTCACGCAGGCGTCGATACCCCTTCGTTGCAATCGCGCTCTCGGGCAAATCGATCGTATCGAGAATCCGCCCGATGAGGTGGGTAATCCCCTGCGTACGCGCCGCTTCACGATCGTGTTCGTCGGCGCTCATCCGGCGAACCGACAGTCCCATCTCGCCGAAATACCTCGCCCACTCCTCCACGATCTGCTCGCTCTCACGCCCCGGGGCAAGGACGATCGGCAGCATGTGTTCCGGGTCGTCGACCGAATCGGGTCCGAACATCGGGTGCGTACCCATGACCGGAACGCCGTCGGGAAGCGCACGGTGCATACACTCGAGGGGGTAGAGCTTAACCGAGCACGTATCGGCTACCACCGTCCCCGGCGAGAGCATTCCGGCAAGCCGTTCACACACCGGCTCGATCGCGCGAATCGCCACGCACAGGAAGATCACATCGCTTTCGGCAAGCGCCTTCTCCTCGACTGTGACCACACCGGACGGCGCCTCGCGCGGCGATCGATTGAACGCCACCACATCGAATTTCCGCGCGAGCATACCCGCCCATAGCGTCCCGAAGCGACCGAGTCCGTATACACCGACGCGCATGGATGGCAGAATAGCTCTGCTGAGCGGCCGCTGCAAGGCGGCGCAACCGGTGCGCCCGTCCGCCGACGATGGCTGCGACCGGGTATACTTTGCGGAAGAAACGGAGAAATGATCTCATGAGTTTTGTCGAACGTATCCACAATCGCGCGCGTGTGCGCAAGGGACGACTCGTATTACCCGAAGGAACCGAACCGCGAACGCTCGAGGCGGCGCGGCGGCTGGCCGACGAAAAGCTCGTCGGCGACGTCACGCTTCTCGGTGAGCCGGATACCGTGCAGAAGGCGGCCGGCGAAGCCGGCGTGGAGCTCGACGGGATTCGAGTCGAGAAGCCGGGCGATCGCCGCTTCGATGAATATGCTGCCGAGCTCGTCGAGCTTCGAAAACACAAGGGTATGACCGAGGACGAGGCCGGCGAAAAGATAGTGAATCCGCTGGCCTGGGGTGCGATGATGCTGCGCAAAGGCAACGCCGACGGTATGGTCGCCGGCGCGGAGAGCTCCACCGCGGATGTGCTTCGCCAGGCGTTTACGATCATCAAGACGCGGGCCGGGGTGAACTCGGCGAGCAGCTGCTTTGTAATGCAGATGGATGATGCGGCGTGGGGCGCAGACGGGTCGCTCATCTTCGCCGATTGCGCCACCATCCCGGTTCCCGACGCCGAGCAACTCGCCGAAATCGCGATCGCCGCAGCCGATTCGTGTCGCAGCTTTCTCGAGGTTGAGCCGGTAGTGGCGCTGCTGAGCTTCTCGACCCGTGGGTCGGCCGAGCACCCGAGCGTCGACAAGGTCCGCGAAGCGCTCGCGATCGTGCGCGAACGCGCTCCCAAGCTCGCCGTCGACGGTGAGCTGCAAGCCGACGCCGCGCTCGTGGAGAGTGTCGGCACCCGCAAGGCGCCGGACTCGCCGGTCGCCGGACACGCCAACGTGCTCATTTTCCCCGACTTGAACTCCGGCAACATCGGCTACAAGCTGGTGCAGCGTTTAGGAAAGGCGGAGGCGTTCGGACCGTTTCTGCAAGGCTTCGCCTATCCGGTAAGCGATCTGAGTCGCGGCTGCTCGGTGGACGACATCGTAAATACGGCGGCAGCAACGCTCTGCCAGAGCGAGTAAGGACAATCGAAGCGAGGTATGCCGATGGATGTAATACTGATCGGATACGGTCGCATGGGGCGCGAAATCGAGCGGGTACTCGTCGACCGGGGCCACCGCTGCGTGGCTCGCGTCGATCCGAGGGCGGACGGCGCCGACGCGCGATCGCTTGACGAGATTCCGGGCGCCGGTGCGAATGCCGGCCGTACGGCCGCGCGGACGCCGGCCGATTGTGCGATCGAGTTCGCCCACAGCGAAGGAGTCGTCGACAATGCGCGCTGGTATGGGGCGCACGGCATTCCCGCGGTGGTCGGCACAACCGGCTGGGAGGCCGAGCGCGAGTCGGTTCGCCGCATAGTCGAAGAAGCGGGAAGCGGCTACCTGTGGGGAGCGAATTTCTCGGTCGGGGCGAATCTCTTTTTCGCCCTTGTCGAGGCGGCGGGGGTTCTCCTCCACCGCTTCGAGGACTACGACGCGATGATGCTCGAAACCCACCATCGCCATAAGAAAGACAGTCCGAGCGGGACCGCGCTCGAAGCTGCACGCAGATTACTCGAAGTATACCGCCGGAAGAGCGATATCGTGACCGACGCGCTGCAGCGGCCGATCGAACCGCACGAGCTGCACGTCGCTTCCGTGCGCGGCGGATCGGTACCCGGAATTCACGAGCTGACCTTTGACTCTCCGTTCGATTCGATTACCATACGTCACAGTGCCCGGACTCGAGCGGGATTTGCGCTCGGCTCCGTGCTGGCGGCCGAATGGCTCGCCGGGCGCAGCGGCTTTTTCTCGGTTGACGACTTCTTCGCCGACCGGCTGAAAGGACAAGGAGAGGTATGATGTTCAGAGGTGTTTATACGGCGCTGGTGACACCATTCGCGTCCGACGGAGCGGTGGATGAGCCGCGGTTACGCGATCTGGTAGATGCGCAGATCGCCGGAGGAGTAGACGGACTCGTTCCGGTCGGAACGACCGGTGAAAGTCCTACCGTAACCCACGAGGAGAATATCCGTATCGTCGAAATCGTCGTCGAGCAGGCAGGCAACCGGGTACCGGTCATTGCAGGTACCGGATCGAACAGCACCGCCGAGGCCATCGACATGACCGTTCGAGCGAGGGACGTCGGCGCGACGGCTACCCTGCAGGTCACCCCGTACTACAACAAGCCGAGCCAGGAAGGACTCTATCGCCACTTCAGCACTATCGCCGACCGCGGCGGTCTGCCGGTGGTCGTGTATAACATTCCCGGCCGTACCGGCCGCAACGTCGAAAACGAAACGATGATCCGGCTCGCCGGTCACGACAATATCGTCGGCGTGAAAGAGGCGAGCGCGAGCATGGCGCAGGTGATGGAGCTCGTCCACAGCCGACCGGACGGGTTCTGCATCCTCTCCGGCGACGATAACCTGACCCTCCCTATCGTTATGCTCGGCGGCGACGGGGTGATTTCGGTCGCGAGCAATGTCGTGCCCGACCGTATGAAGAGCCTCGTAGAGGAGGCGCTGTCGGGCAATGCCGAACGCGCGCGTACGCTGCACTACGAGCTCCTGCCGCTGTTCCGCGCCGTGTTTCTTGACACGAACCCGATTCCGGTGAAGTACGCCCTCGCCGCTCTCGGCCGCATGGAAGAGGTCTATCGTCTGCCGATGTGTGAGCTCAGCGAAGACAACAAGCGGAAACTCGACGGCGTTCTCGATCAACTGCAGATCCGGTAGCAGTCGCGGGCCTCGACCACCGGTACAGCAACCGCTCATCGCCCGGCGGTTCAATCGTAGCACTCGCAGGCCGGCACCACCACCATAGCAGCGGACTCCAGCGGGTCACCGTGCTCCGTCCGGCAGGAAGTCGGCGAACGCCGCCGCAAGCCGCATGATCTCCTCCATTCCGAGCGTGGC
Source organism: Spirochaetales bacterium (assembly GCA_007135605.1). GTDB lineage: Bacteria > Spirochaetota > Spirochaetia > DSM-27196 > SKKC01 > SLAN01. The sequence goes on from SLIN01000071.1 coordinate 3,937, forward strand.
CGGACGGCGGCGCGCATCCACGCCCGCCTCCGCAAGCCGCCGCTCGGCCTCCTCCCGCGATCCGGTGAGCGACTTCAGATTGTTGGAGAGCGTCTTGCGAGGTTGGGCGAACGCCGCCTCAGCAAGTGCGAGCGCGCGCACCTTCGGTTGCGCTGGAGATACTTCGCTCGCGTCGAGAACGACGACCGCCGACTCGACGTTCGGCCGCGGATAGAAACAGCCGCCCGGCAGATGCCGAACGATCCGGGCGCGGTGTTCGAGAGAACAGAGCACCGCAAACGGTCCGAAGTCGCGTGTGCCGGGCGCCGCGCACATTCGCTCGGCCATCTCGCGCTGTACGGTGCACACGATGCGCTCGATCGGCGGTCCATCGGCGATCGCCGCCCAGAGAATTGCTGCTGCCGAATTGTACGGGAGGTTTCCGAGAAACGCATCCGGCTCCTCCGCGGCCTCCGCGCGCAGCTCGGGAATGCGCCGCGCGGCGTCCCCTTCGACGATACGCAGGCGGTCGCAATCACCGAAGCGCCGGTGAAGGTGCCGGATCATGCCGTGATCGATTTCGAAGGCGGTGACCTCCGCGCCTCCGGTGAGCAGATGCGCGGTCATCGCCCCGAGCCCCGCACCGACCTCCCATATACGGCGACCCGGCCCCGGTTCGACGAGATCGGCGAGCATGCGTCGCGCCGGGCGGTCAAAGAGGAAGTTCTGTCCCCACCGCTTGCGCGCGGCGATGCCACTTTCGGCGAGGTAGTCCCGGATTGCCGCAGGGGAGTCATCCATTCTGTCGAAATCTATCTCTGTATGCATGAAACCGGCGTCGCCATCGAATCCGCTCGATACGGTAGCTCACATGACACGCAGCGAGCAAGCACGGAGCGGTAAGAAGAAAGAGCGCGAGATGAGGAGCCGCTGTTACCGACGGGGCGAGTGCGGCGGCAGCCGCGAGACGGTCGAGAAGCGCCACGGAGCCGGAGAGCACCGGCAGAATCGCAACCGAAACCGGTCCGGCGACAATCGCTCCGGCTCCGCACGCTATGATCGCCACGGCGACCGGAGTGAGCGCGATCGAGGCCACGATTCCCGCCGGATGAACGGCGCCGAACGACGAGAACACCAACGGGGCGGTGCTCACCTGTGCCGCCGTCCCTGCGGCGACGCCGGCGCGGATAACTCGCGGGAAGATCGGCGGTATCGAGTGGTAGAGTGCCGGCGAAAGGAATACGAGACCAAGCAGGGAGAGGAAGCTCAGGCCGAAGGCGAGGCTTCGCAGATCGTCGGGAAAGAGCAGCTGTTGCACCAGGAACGTCAACGCGAGCACAACCGGAAGCTGCACCACTCCGTCTCGGCGCCGGATCGCCGCCGCGACGCACAGCATGATAACCGCGCGGACGAGCGACGGCCGGAAACCGGCGAACACGAGATACGCGACAGCGAACACGCAGACCGCAGCGCTTGCCGGTCCGGGCCTCAGAAGCCGCCTGGCAACGGCAAATACCGCAGCAGAGATGATGCCGAGGTGCATCCCGGACAGTGCGAGGATGTGCGATGCGCCCGCCTCGCGCATACGCCGCTCGAGTGTGGCCGGGAGCGCGCTCCGGTCGCCGGCGAAGAGCGCGGCGAACACCCCGCGCTCGGCGGCGGGCCACCCCGAAATAGTCGAGGAGAACGCGCGCACAACGGTCCGCCGAAGCCGGAGAAGCGCTCGCGTTCCCTCCCGTACCTCGATCGCCCCGCGCCCGCGCTCCGGTGAGAGGAAGAACACCCCGTCTCCCCGGTCGACACGCCCTCGAACGACGACCCGATCGCCGCTCAGCGCTCCCTCGAGGCGGTGATCGCGCACGAACACCCGTCCGGCCGCCTCGGCGCACCCGGTTTCGGTGCACACCCGGATCAGGCGCCCCCACAGCTGAGCCTCGCCGGTTGCGGCTACCCGCGCGTCGTCGGTTGCGACCAACTCCGATCGCACACTCGACATGCCCGTGCGAATCCCGATGAACGAGCCCGCCCGCGGATCGCCGGTGCGTTGGCCCGCGAAGCCGCCGGCTATCACCCCTAACGATGCGGCGAGTACGATAACGCTGTGCCGGCGGCGGCCGGGGTGCCTTCGTGCCGAGCCGGGGTGCCTTCGTGCCGAGCCGGGGTGCCTTCGTGCCGAGCCGGCCCGCGACGCCGCGCGACCTGTCGGGCCGATTCGACAGCGGGTCGCCCGAGAGAGGCTACGCGCACGCGACCGTGCACGGGAAGAAGCGAGAAAACGCGAGGCGGCCGCCGTCACGAAGACGGCGCTCGCGGCGGCAACGAGCAGCCGCTCGGTTCCCGGCGGAAGCACGGCCGCTCCGTAGAAGGTCGCCGCCGACGCAAGCGCACAGAGTTCCGGCGGGGAGATGTTCGGACTTCGCTCGATAGCCATTCGGCGTCCCTCCATGAGGGACTACCGCGCCAGGCGAGCTCACGATTGTCGAAAAACGGAATTCGCTGGAAGATACGTGGAAGATACCAGCCGAGAACGTACGCGCTCGCGAGGCGCTGATGGAGGTTCCTCCGGCAAACTATGCTTCCGCCGGTTGCGTGCTGCCGCTCGGGCCGAAGCCGGCCTCGTGCTGCGAGGCTTCCGATCTGTCGTTCCCGGAGGCAACGCTTGCGGTGGCAGCCGCGCCGGAGCTTCCGCTCCCGGTGCCGCCCATCGAGCCGCTGCCGGTTTCGTCGCGGAAAATGTTGTAAACATAGGTGAGAATTGCGTTGCGCATGAGTGTGCTCGGCGGCTTGGCCTGAACGTGGAGGATGCTGACGTTCTTTTTTTCCCGGAAGCTCACTCCCTTCACCACACCGAGAAGCACGACATCGCGACCGTTTACCCGCGTCTGGATCTTGAGCGGCATGCCGGGCTTTGCCTTCCCCCCGATCATGACCGCAGCACCCGACTCCGAGATATCGACCATCTTGCCGCGATAGCCACCGGCTCGCTCGATTTCCTCGGTGCCTTGCTGGATCGTCTGCAGCGGGAAGAGCCGCGCCTCGCCGTTCAACTCCGCTCTGACCGAGTTGCGCTTCTGCGTACGCACGATCTGATCGGCGTGCGCGATATGGAGAATCGGGTACTTACGGTTCAGATAATCACCGAGGACCTTGGTCTCGAAGTAGTAGCCGGCATCTTCCTGTCGCCAGAAATAGACATTGATCTTCTGTCCCTGCCACGAGAAGCCGGGAGGCAGCTTTTTCCCGGTCGGATAGGTGATCGCGAGATACTTGCGCATATTCTCGACCACCTTTGCGGAGTACGCGCCGGGCGCGCCGGGAAGCGTGAGCTTTAACGGTTGACTCTGAGAGATATTGCGTGTCGAGCGCAGTCCCAGCCGGTATTTCGGCTGATTGAACTCGACGCGCTTACGGAACTCGAACAGTTTCCCGAGGAACTCCGATGCGGAGGGGGTGTCCTCTTCCCCGCGAGACCGAAAGCGGAGAATGGTGGCGCGTATACAGCGGTCGAGGGTCTTCTCCGACCAGAAGAGCGATGTGGGATCCTTCAGACGGTTCTCGACGGCGATCCGGCGCAGGAGGTTCAGCTCGGTTAGAGTGAAACCGCTCTCCTTGCCCTTGATGTAGAACTGTAGCCAGGGGAACCCGAAGCCGCCGAGTCGGCGGAATACGATGAGAAGGGCTATGGCCAGCGCCACTAGGGCTGCTATAAGATACGCACTCATACGGCTTTTCGCTTCCCCGCGAAACGACTTACTTTTGTTACTAAGTATAGGTTGTGGGAAGATCGCTGTAAAGGCAGCCTCGCAACTTTGTGAAAGGACCGGGTATGAAACGTATTGGTGTTATGGCCGGCATTACCGTGGCAATAATCGCTCTGTTGGTAATCGTCGTTGAACAGCAGCGTCGGGCAGGCGCCCCATCCATGGAAATCGGAGAGGCACTCGCTGCGATGGGCGTAACGCAGGGCAGCGGCGCTGCCGAAGAGTTCGAGCTGCAAACGCTCGCCGGCGAAAACCGAACGCTCGCCGACTATGAAGGAAAGGTAGTGTTCCTGAACTTCTGGGCGACGTGGTGCGCTCCGTGTGTCGAGGAGATGCCGGCAATGCAGACACTCGCCGATCGATTCAAGGATGATGGGTTGCGCGTCGTCGCCGTGAACGTGCGCGAGCGCCGCGAGCAGGCACGCGATTTCGTCGAAGAGCTCGGCCTGGAGTACACCGTACTGCTCGACGCCAACGGCGAAGCGCTGAACGCCTACAACGTACGCGGACTGCCGACTACCATTATTATCGACCGCGAAGGGCAGGTCGTCGGCACCAGGCTCGGCTACCATCCGTGGGACGACCCGGAAACGCTCGAAGCGTTCGAAGCACTCCTGCAGCAGGTGTAAGGAACCATGAGCGAGGTCAATGTCTTCATCGCATTCGCCGCGGGGCTTCTGAGCTTCCTCAGCCCGTGCGTGCTTCCGCTTGTGCCGTCATACGTGTCGTATGTGACCGGTGTGAGTCTCGACGACCTGCGCGAGGCGAACGCACCGAAACGCAGCGATGTCGTCGGGCGCACGGTCATGTTCGTCCTCGGGTTCACGCTCGTGTTCGTCGCGCTCGGCATCGTGTTCAGCGGCTCCGCCGTGCTCGTCGGCGGACTCGCCTCGTGGATTAACCTCCTCGCCGGGGCGATCGTCATCGTGCTCGGACTGAACGTGGTGTTCGACTTCGTCTCCTTTCTCAATCGCGAACGGCGCGTGCACGTTCACGGTCAGCCGCGCGGCTACGTCGGTTCGGCGGCCGTCGGCATGGCCTTCGGCGCCGGCTGGACCCCGTGCGTCGGACCGGTGCTCGCCGGTATACTCTTCATGGCCGGAAGCGGCGCTTCGGTCGCCTCCGGCGCCACGCTGCTTTTCGCCTACTCGCTCGGACTCGGAACGCCGTTTCTTGCCGCGAGCATCTACTTCGCCCCCACCCTGCGCTATCTCGACCGGATCAAGCCGTGGCTCGGCACGATTAAAACGGTTACCGGTGGGCTGCTGATCGGCATCGGCGTTATGATCGCCACCGGGCGGCTGCAGAATATGCAGGCCTCCCTCTTTCGCACCGCAGGCGCGATCGAACGGTGGGCGGATGCGTATCCGTTCCTTGCCCACTGGGGCCTCGGCGCGCTCGTGGTGGCGCTCGCGCTGTTGCCGCTGGTGCGGCCGGTGGCGGCGCTCGCTTCCGGGCGTGGGGCAGACGCCGGCGGCGGCGGCCACGCGGCGAACGCACACGGGGGTGCCGGCATGGGCGGCGGAGGTGACGTGAACGTAGACGCGAGTGGCGGCACGGCGGACACGCGCGGCGTTCGTGCGGTGGCCGGCGGACCGGAAGCGTCGCCGAACGGCTCTCCTGCCCCGGGAAGCCGTTTGCTCGCGCCGTGGCGGATCATCATCACCCTGATATTTCTTACTCTTGCGGTGCTGCATTTCGCCGACGTGCTGCCGGTTTCCCGCGCGCTCGCGCTCTGGTTCACGTACGAGGGAATCTAGCGTATTCTCCGTGCCTATCTATGAGTACCGAGAGAACCAGTGAAATAGAGGGGCTGCTGCCCCACCGCGCGCCGTTTCTTTTTGTCGATGAAATCATCGAGGCGACAAGCGAGAGGATCGTCGGAACACACACCTTCGCCGAGAGCGAGTTCTTCTTCCCCGGACACTTTCCCGAGTACCCGGTCGTGCCGGGCG
>SLIN01000015.1 GCA_007135605.1 Spirochaetales bacterium
AGCCGAGCAGCGCATCCGGGCCGGAAATTTGGTTTCATCGAAACGGATATCGATGTTTTTGCAACATAGAATAAACGAGTCGCATTGGCAAGCCTATAACGTTGGATGCGCTCCCGTGAACTGCGGTAACGAAGGCCGATCCGCCCTCCTGTATGCGGTATCCGCCGGCCGCATCGCGCCACTCGCCGCCTGCAACGTACCAGGAGATCTCCGCTTCGCTCAGCGGCGCGACTTCGACGGTTGTTGTCTCGTAGTCGACCGATGTCTCGTCGAGATGTGAAGAGTACAGGGCCACTCCGGTGAGCACACGGTGGGAACGCCCCGACAGAAGGCGAAGATATTCGGCAGCCTCGCTCTCGTCGACCGGTTTGCCGAGAATCGCGTCGTTCCCGGGACCGGCGTGGGCGGAGTCGGCGGTCGACCGTGCTCCGACAACGCTCCGGACAGCACGGTTTTCGTCGTCGCCACCGTTCACCGGCGCCACCACTACTGTGTCGGCGGTGAGCACGTACTCCCAGGCGGCAATATCGGAAACCGCCGCGAGTTTTCGAAGTGCGAGCTCGCACACCGCAGCGACCGCGAAGGTCCCCGGCGGAATTGATTCATCACACTCCACCGATCGCACCTCGAACGGAACGCGAAGGTGCGAGAGCAGGGTACGCCGACGCGGCGAGGCGCTCGCGAGGAGAAAACTCGGTGCCTCGCTCCGCCGCTCGCTCCTCTCTCTTTCGTCTCGCGCGTCGTGCATCGTACCCATGTGGACCTCAGATAGAGCGGAAAATCCGGAAGGCGACCGGAACGGCAATCACGGTGCCGGGATTTACCATCATCCTCAGAGAAAGAACCCCTGTCTCGAACCCGAGCGGGCCGACGCGAAGATCGAGCGGAAGGCCGGCAAGGGCAATCAGCCGCTCGATGATTTCCCACGTGAATGTTCCGATCACGACGCTCAGCGCGACGATCATGACGAATGTCGATACGTTTCGCCTGCTCAGTTTCATTGCTTCCCGTTCATGGCTGTTCCGCCGCTGATCTCCTGAAGCTCTTCGATTACCGAGGAGTTGTCCTCTGCGACCTTGCGCAGCGTTGCGAACGACTCGACGATGTTCTTCGTACCGCTCGCCTGATTCTCAGTCGTCGACTGGATCCCGGAGAAGGATGAGAGAAGCTCGTCGAGCGAGGAGCGGATCGTCCTGTTACGCTCGCTCTGCTCGCGCGTGGCCGCGCGGATCGACTCGGTGGTTTCGACCAGCGAAGTCATACCGCGAAGCAGCTCATCGGTTCCCTGGTTCTGCTCTCGCATCGCCGAGGCTATCTCTCCCATCAATGTCGATGTCTGTGCAATGTCCGATTGGATGCGATCGAGGGCGTTGCCTGCCTCCTCGGCAGTGCTGACGCCCTCCGCGACCTGGGAGCGCATCTGCTTAATGTGCTCGGAGACCTCGCGCGCGCTGCCGGCGCTGTCGGCTGCCAGGCTGCGAACCTCTTCGGCAACCACGGCAAAGCCGGAACCCGCGTCACCGGCATGCGCCGCCTCGATTGCCGCGTTCATCGCGAGCATGTTCGTCTGGGCGCTGATGCGGGAAATGACGCCGATAATGCTATTCACCTTCTCGCTCGCGCTCTCGATATCGTGGATACTACGCAGCGACGAGCGAACCGCCTCGCCGCCCTCTCGTGCGACCCGGTCGGACTGGTCGGCAAGTGTGTTGGCGCGGTCCGTCGTCTCGGCGACGTTTCGAACGCTCTCGGCGAGCTCGTGAACCGCCGAGCTCGACTGCTCGACACTCGATGCCTGGGTATCCACCTGCTCGGAGATGCGATCGACGCTTTCGAGCAGGGTGCGTAGCTCCTCGCCGGTGTTCCGCACCGCCTCCATATTCTGTCTTGAAGCGGCACTCACCTGATCGATCGAGGCGCTCATCTTATCGGTAGCTTCCCCGGTCTGTTCGATTACCTGCTCGACCTGACGCGACGATTGAACGACCCGATCGGCTGCCGATCGCAGCCGTCCGACGAGACGGCGCTGATTCTCTATCAGTCTGTTTATCTGTGCGGCGATGAGCCCGACCTCATCGAACTGAGTGATCGGAATAAGCTCGCTGCCCTCGGCATCGCTTTGCGCAAGCCGATCGAGCTGCTCGGCGATCGCGCGGATTTGCGATCGTTCGCCGAGCGAAGTCGTGTACACCGTCACGATACCGAGCGCGATACCGTAGGCGATCATGAGCGTCATCGCCCCGGCGATCCCCGCGACAGCGCCATTCGCGTCGGTGGCGAATCGGAACAGTTCGAGCCCGGTTACCCCGACGAGGGTGGTCAGGTAGAGCGAAAGGCTGATGTAGATTGCGGCGCGACGGCCGAACATGCTCATGAAACGGTCGCCTCGGCTTTCCTCGAATTGTGTGAGCTCCAGGAACCTGCGGGGAGTGGCCAGAATCATGTCGTCGATTCCGATCTGAACCGACGCGAGAACCGCGCCGAATGAAACGGTCATGACGAGGCGAAGCACTCCCTCCGCACGGGCGAGGGAGGCGGGATTTGCTGCAATAGCGAGTACGCTTCCGATCGACGCACCGATGATCGTTCCGATATACAGCAACCTCGGAAGCCGCACCAGCAGATCGCGCGCCTTCGAGAAAAGGCGTTCATCGATGCTCTCGCCGCGTTGCAGGAGGGCGACCGCACGGGGCAACGAGGCGAGCGTAAAGAAGAGATAGCCGGCAAAGAGAAGGACAACGGGCACACCGCCGATGGTTATCTCGCGAAGTGTCGGGAGAAGAAAATCCGCCATGTTGCGCTCGACGACGACCAACGAAAGCGCAGCCGACCTGGCAACGCTCTGAACGACGAGCGCGACGAAGACGGTAATGACTGTTGTAAGGGCGACTTTCAGTCGTATGGTCACGTAATGCATCGTTGAGCCTGAGAGTGCCGCACTTTCGCCTTCGCTGCAAGGGAAACCGACCGTTCTGCGAATGTGTTCGGGTGATGTGTATCGCCGCATGAGTCGCCGCCACCTTCTTGACAATTCGGGCGAGCCGTGACTATCGTTGCTTTCAGTTAGTGGGCGCGTAGCTCAGCTGGATAGAGCGCCAGCCTCCGGAGCTGGAAGTCGTGGGTTCGAATCCCGCCGTGCTCATCTCTCCCATCACCGTATGAATCCATTGCTTGCCGACGCCGCCGCTCGCCGAGCGGCGGGACTGCCGGTTATCGATCTATCCGATACGAACTTTCACCGGAACGGGCTTCGCTATCCGGACGACCGGCTCGGCCGGCATTTTGCCGACTATGTAGCCGGGCGGAGCTACGACCCCGATCCGCGCGGTCGAACCGGGACGCGCGAGCGCATCGCCGAGTGGTACGCCTCGCACGGTATTCCGGTCGAGCCCGAGCGTTTGTTTCTGACCGCATCGACGAGCGAAAGCTACGCGCTGATATTCCAGGCGCTGCTTTCCGCCGGCGACACGGTGCTGCTTCCGAAGCCGACCTATCCGCTTTTCGCGCACCTCTGCGAGTACGCGCGGGTCACTGCGGTCTACTATTCGCTCGATATCGAGCGCTCGTTCGCGCCGGACTTCGCCGAGGTCGAGGCGCGGCTCGCAGCCGGCGCGGCGGCGTGTGTCACCATCTCCCCCAACAATCCGACCGGAGCGGTGCTGAGCGATGCCGAAGAGGCCCGATTCGAGGAGCTGTGCGCGAGGTACGGCGCCGTACTGATTCGCGATGAGGTGTTCCGCGGATTCGAGTGGGATGATGGGTCTTCGTGCTCGGGTGCTGAGCGGTCGGATGGGGAGAGGGTGAATGCGGCGCAGCGGGTGGCCGCGGAGGAGCGGGCGACACCGGCAGCCCGCGCGGCGTCGCCTCCGTACGGCGCCGGGACCGGACCGCCGCGATTCCGGCTCGGAGGGGTGTCGAAGCTCTTTGCATCTCCCGATCTGAAGCTCGCGTGGATCTGCGCGGAGGGAGCCGATCTGCACTCAGCTCCGGGGTGGAATGAATCGGTGATCGAGAGGCTCGAGCTCGCCAACGATACCTATCTCAATGCATCGTCGGCGAGCCAGTTCGTGGCGGAACGCATGTTTTCCGACGGGGCTGATGTGCGGGCGGAGTTGCGGGAGGCGCTCGCGCGGCGGCAGGCGGTGGTGGACGAGGTGCTGGGTGGCGCCGGGCGAGGGAAGTCGGGCGCAGGCGGCGGCGCCGGCGTGCGCACCCCCGGAGGCGCCGGGCGAGGGAAGTCGGGCGCAGGCGGCGGCGCCGGCGTGCGCACGCCGGCCGGTGGTCGCCGTGGGATACGGGTCCTCCCCCATGCGGGCGGCATCCATCGGGTTCTGCACATTCCCGGCGCCGACGACGAAGCGCTCGCGCGCGATCTGCTGCAGAGAATCGGAGTGCTCGTGCATCCCGGCTATTTCTACGACTTTCCCGATGAGGGCTTTCTGGTGATCTCGACGGTTCCCTCGGAGAAGGTGTTGCGCGAGGGCCTGCTGGCGATCGGGCGATTTGTCGGCTGACTCCGCACGCGATTGTCGCGGATTTCACATTCTTGCCGAGTCGGCCACCGGACGCCAGAACGGCATATGCCCGTGAGCGATGAGCTCGCGCTCCATCGTCTCGACATCCACCAGATAGATTCCCGGCCGATTTTCATCTTCGGTCTGGGCGTTCAACAGCACATACCGACTATCGGGGCTCCATATCGTGCCTGAGCGGTTGTATTGATCGAAGTAGGGCACGTATGTGCCGTGGAACTCGACCGACGGGACAACCGGCCCGAGCCGGCGCACCCGGCCGGTGTCCGACTCGATGATGCCGAGCACGTTCTGCCGGCGCCGGCGCGTCCCCGCCTCTTCGTCGGCCGCAAGAACGCTCGGTTGAAAGTAGGCGATGAGCGAACCGTCCGGTGACCAGGCAAAGGAGTTCACGCCGGTGAGTGGCGGCTCGGAGTGTGCCGTGGTGCGTTCGGGGAGCGGCCCGGAGGAAATCGCGCCGGCCGTGACTGCGCCGCCGCGGGGTCCGCCGGCGGTCGGAGGTGAGCCGTGCCGGTCGATGAGTCGCAGCGTACCGATCAGTCCGCCGCTCTGCCGGCTGCTGCCGTCGAGATAGGCAAGGCGTTCACCGTCGGGTGACCATGCGAACGCACCGGCTGAAGAGATTGCCGCCACCTCCTCGTACTCCGTTCCGTCGCGTGCGAAAAAGGCAACGCGGTTCGTGACACCACTGCCTTGAAGGCTTGCGGCGAATACGTCTCCGGCTGGGTTGACGACCGGTGTCTGGAAAAAGGCGGTCGAGGCGGGTAACTCCCGCGCCTCGTAGCGATTATTCTGTTGTGTGATTACGTGAAGTGTGCCGCCGCCGGCGGTGAACGCCGAGGCACCGGTGTGTGCGGCGAGATAGCTTCCGTCCGGCGCCCAGTCCCAGAAAATCGGTCTACCGGTTAACACGACCTGTGATTCATCCGTTTCCAGATCCCAGATCACGAGCTCAACCGTAGCACCGGTGGCGCTCGTGCGGGCATAGCTGATCCGGCGACCGTCGGGTGCCCACTGCACGTATGCCGGCGGTTGATCGACACCGGTTTCATGTACTTCGATAATTCCGGTTTCCACATTGTTGACGTATATGAAGTGCCGTCGCCGCTCACCTTCGGGAAAGAATGTGCCCGTAAAGCTGATTCGTGTTCCGTCGGGAGACCACATCGGCTGAACGAAGTTGTATGGGCGGCCGCCGTGGCGTTCGGAACGGGTGGTGATCGCGGTGGTTTTTCCGGATCTCGCATCGACCGTGTAGATGTTTCCATCCTCACCGGTGTAGACGACCTCGCCGACGTCGGTCGGACTGCGATCGGGTACCTCGAAGGATGGCGGTGCGGCGGAGTCTATGACGGCACAACCGGCGGCAAACGTCGAAAGCGCGAAGAACGAGAGGAGTCGCAGGCGGCGGCGAGTCATGGTGATGCAAACATAGTAACATCGCGACCGGAGAGCAAAGGGTAGGCGCTTATGATATATTATTCGGTGTGAAAGAGTATGATGTTGTCGTTGTAGGCGCCGGAATTGCAGGCCTTATGTGCGCGAGATCGCTGTCTGAGCGGGGACACTCGGTTCTCGCAGTCGAACGGGCGCCGGTGGTTGGTGGGCGGATGGCGACCTGCCGCATTCAAAATGCGGTGTTCGACTTCGGCGCGCAGTTTTTCACGGTTACCGATCTTCGCTTCAGTGCTGTGGTGCGGGACCTCGAACGGCGCGGGGTCGTTCGGGTATGGAGCACCGGATACGTGAACGAGGAGGGCGCGCTCACAACGACGGGGCAGGTGCGCTATTGCGGTGTACCGGATATGAGTGCGGTCTGTTCGGCCGTCGCCGAACAAACGGTCGTCGAAACGGGTACCGAGGTAGTCCGGCTCGATCCACACGAGGCGCTGTGGACGGTGCACTTCAACTCGGGAGCGAGCGCGGTGGCGCGGACGGTGGTGCTGACACAGCCGCCGCCTGAATCGCTCGATCTGCTCGACTCGTCGGGTGTATCCATCTCCGATAACGACAGAACTACGCTCTCTGCGATCTCCTACGAGCCGACGATCACTCTTCTTGCAATTTGCGACGAGCCGCATCCGCTTCCGGGACCGGGCTCGGTGCAGCTGCGATATGGCCCGGTTCGATGGATCGCCGATAATCGGCTGAAAGGAGTAAGTCCCGAACGCCATGCGCTGACCATCCATGCGGACCATGAGTTCAGCCGTGCCTATTTCGACGACAGTGACGACCGGATTGTCGCGAAGGTGAACGAAGCGCTTGGACCATGGCTCGATTTGAGTGGGGCGACGGTCGAAGTCCGGCGATGGCGGTATGCACGGGCCGTGCCCGCGGAAAAGCGGTTTGCCGTACGGCTGGAAACGGCGGCTTCGTGCATATGCGCCGGAGACGGCTTCGCCGGTCCCCGGGTTGAATCCGCCGCGCTTTCGGGGATAGATGCAGCCGAGCTCGCTGCGGCTGTCAGAGCGGTGTGAATCGCCGGAGCGGCGACGGAGAGCGGATGGCCTGTCGCAGACTGTATCGGTTATTCGCCGATTCGTTATTCTCCGACTTCGACGAAGTGGGTACAGCGGGTACAGTCGCCGTCTTCGCGGGCACAGAAGTAGCCGACGCGGTCGTTCCAGCGGACGCGCTCGAGAGGACATGTCTCGTAGTAGTGAACGAACTTGGACAGCCGTTCGAAGAGGGTGGCCGAAACACGGTGCTCCATGTGGCACGCGTCTTCTTCGGCACTCTCTTCGTCCATGCCGAGCACCTTGACGAAGAAGTCCTTGAGCGCCGCGTACTTGCGCATGATCTCACGGGCCTCGGCCGATCCCTGGTCGGTCAGTGTTATGAGATCGTACGGCGAGTAATTAATGAGTCCGCGATCGCGAAGCGCGCGCAGAGCTGCGGTTACCGAGCTACCCATGACTCCGAGCTGGGCGGCGATGTCGGTAACACGCGCAGCCTTCTTTCGCTGCTCAACCAGATATATCGCTTTCAGATACATCTCGAGGCTCTCGGAGAGCCTCTCTCGTGCGGGCATATGCTACGTTAGCTCGCTCGCTTCAGCGTTGTCAACGATCGACAGTCAAATGCGTCATTGCATGTGAGAGCCGGTCTATCGCCGCACCGGTTCGCTCGCCGACCTCTTGCAGCTCTTGTACGACGTCGCGAATTCCGGATGCCCGTTCGGCGATCGAGCCGATCATTCGCTCGAAATCGGTCGTAATCGACTCGAGCGATCTCGCGTCTTCATCCGCCTTATCGCCCTCGGCGCTGATGGTCTGGATCCGGTCGCGGACCTCTTGCGATATTGCGGTCAGACGCTGAAGCGATTGCATCAGCTGCTCGTTACCCGACGACTGCTCATCCATGCTCGCGCGCACCTCCGCTTCGATCGATCGAACCTGCTCGAGAACGTCGGTCACCTCGGCGAAGGCCGCAAGCGCATGCTCGGACCCCTCCGAGACGGTACGAATCTGCTGCGTGATCTCCTTGAGTTGGCCGGCTATCGCGCGACTCTGCTGTGAGCTGCGCTCGGCAAGATTCCTTATTTCGTCGGCGACCACCGCGAAGCCACTGCCGGCGCTCCCGGCGTGTGCGGCTTCGATAGCGGCATTCATTGCGAGAAGATTCGTCTGAGCCGCAATGGTCTGGACGACCTGGTTCGTTTCGCTGAGGTTCTCGCTCTGGTTGGAGATCGTTCGAATGCTCTCCCCGAGTGACTCCATGCTGCCCCGGTTCGTTTGCACGGCTTCCAACAGTCCGTTTACGCGAGTTCCGAGGGTGTGAATATTCCGATTGACCGAATCGACTCCGGCGACCAGCTCGGTAACCGCGGAGGAGCTCTGTTCGACCGTAGACGATTGCTCCTCGATATTTTCGCGGAGGGTGCGGACAGCGCTCATAATCGTTCGAAGCGACTCGCCACTCTTGCGCAGCTCGGCCGACTGTGTTTCCACCGACGCGCCGGCCTGCTCGGATTCGGTGATGATCTGTCGAATCGCCTCGCTATTCGCCGTTACCGCTTGCATGAGCCCGTCACCGGTTGCGTCGAGCTCGGTCGTCGCCTCCTGAGCGACGGAGATGATCTCGCTCAATTGTCCGATAAACGCGTTGAACTGCGCGGCGACCTCTCCTGTGAGATCGTCGGTAGTGACAGGAATTCGCTCCGAGAGGTTTCCTCCGCGTTCGGTGAGCGAGTGAACCGCTTCATGCAGCCGTTCGAGCGGGCGCTGGATTGTGCGGACGAAGAACGAAGCAAGGATGATGATGATAATCGCGCTCGAAACGCCGATGAGTGCGGCTGTGATCGTCATGCGCGCGGTGTCCATGGCGGCCGCGTCCTGCAGAAACCGAACGAGCAAGAGCAGTCCGACCGGGTAAACCGCTGCGGTCATGAGCGCCAAAGTCGCTCTTCCGCCCAGCGACATGGAGAAGGTTCGACCTTCGAGTGTTTCCGCGCGCTGCACTGCGTCCGCCGCCCGTACCGGATCGGCGGCCGCAAGGCCGGTAAAGTAGAAAATCACCGCATACACGAGTCCGGTCAACACCGAGAACACCCCCGTGAACAGAATCGCCGTGCCATCCGGTTCGCCGAGGAACGAGAGTGCGAATGCCGCAAAGACCGGTACGATAATAATCCAGCGCAGCGCGATGGTAATCGCGTTCCACAGCGGCCAGTTGCACGCCTGCCGTTTCGCACGCGACGCGGTCGAGCGGTCGTCGACCCCGCTGAGCACCGCCCGAACAGCCGAGAGGGCGCGAATCCGAACCACAATGTGGGAGGCGATCGCGACGGCGGATCCGATCGCGACGATACCGGCGAATGCGGTGAGCTGCTCGCCTGCGATCTGCGCGATCGAAATAAATATATAGAGGTATGGCGGAATAGGCACAGCAAAGGTAATAATCTCTTCGAATAGCGCAATACGCAGCACGGGGTGCGACACGCGTTCTGTTCTCAAATCGGCCTCCTCGTAATCGGCACGCGCTGTAGACGGGGTTCACATCCAATTATGGTGGGATGGGAGTCGTGGCGCAAACCGTCGTGGCGCAAACCGTCGCGGCGCAAACCGTCGTGGCGCAAACCGTCGTGGCGCAAACCG
>SLIN01000095.1 GCA_007135605.1 Spirochaetales bacterium
CCGAGCGATCCGATAATATTCCCACGCACCGCCGTCTTCGGATGCGTGAGCCCTTTCAAGCCCAAAATGAACAGAACGGACGCTATAAGATATCCGAGATTCACATAATCAAACTGCATGGCGTTCGCTTCCTTATTTCTTGAACTTCTTCAGCATCCGGTGCGTTACCAGAAATCCGCCGACGACGTTCGTCGTCGCGAAAATGAGGGCAAGCAGCCCGAGCACCGTCGCAATAACGCCGCCACCGGCCCCGGCGGCGACGATTGCCCCCACAAGCGTAATTCCCGAGATCGCGTTCGATCCGGACATGAGTGGCGTATGAAGAATCGGCGGAATTTTCGTAATCACTTCGAAACCGACGAAAATCGCCAGCACGAATACGGTAAGTATCATGATGAAATCGGGGTTCATGTTACGCCTCCTCCTTCAGGCTTTCGCTGCGTACCGTGCCGTCCTGAACGACCATGGTCGCATCGATGATCTCGTTCTCGATGTCGATCTTCACCTCACCGTCGGCGAGCAACTCCTGCAGGAACGCGGTGATGTTCTTGCTGTACAGCTGGGATGCGTTACCCGAAAGGGTCGATGCGACATTCTCCGGGCCGATTATCGTGACGTCGTGTGCTTCGACAGTCTCGCCCGGTTTGGTCAGCTCGCAGTTTCCGCCGCGTTCCGCACCGAGGTCTACAACGACCGAGCCCGGCGGCATCGCCTTCACCATCTCCTCGGTGATAAGACGGGGCGCGGGCTTGCCCGGCACCGCGGCGGTCGTAATGACGACATCGGTCTCTCGAACGACATCGAGCATCATCTCCCGCTGTCGGGCGTAGAACGTCTCGTCCATCGCCTTCGCGTAGCCGCCTTCACCTTCGGCGTCCTCGCCGAGGTCCATTTCGACGAACTTCGCCCCAAGGCTTTCGACCTGCTCTTTCACTGCCGAGCGAACGTCGTACGCGCTGACGACAGCGCCGAGCCGCTTCGCGGTCGCGATCGCCTGAAGCCCTGCGACACCGACGCCTACCACGAATACCTTCGCGGGGATGATCGTACCCGCGGCGGTCATCATCATCGGAAACATCTTCTGAAGCGCGTTCGCGCCGAGCAACACCGACTTATAGCCGGCAAGGTTGGCCATCGAAGAGAGCACGTCCATCGCCTGCGCGCGGGTTATGCGCGGGATCAGCTCCATGGCGAACAGCGTCGCCCCCCCGTCGGCTATCTGGTTGAATGCCTCGTTCGGTTGCCACGGATCGGCGGTACCGATGAAGATCTGTCCCTTCTTTCCTACCGGTAACGGCTTCGGACCCGAATGAGCGGCTCCACACCTTACTGTGAGCACCACATCGCTTCCGGAAAACAGATCGTCGCGCGATATGAGCTCGGCTCCCTTCTGCTGGTACTCTTCGTCGGTCATGCCGCTGGCAAGTCCCGCACCCGTCTCTACACGGACGGTTATGCCCGCTTTCGTGAGGGCGGGAATGTGGGTTGGGGCCAACGCGACACGTCGCTCGCCCGGGGTGGTCTCTTTTGGAACACCTACTACCATGCTATTCTCTCCTTGTTCGTTTGCGTGCAGGATAGCATTGAGCGTTGTGAAGACCAAGTCCTATTAAGCGCCTCGAATCACAATTTCCGAAAATTGAGCACCGTCCAGCGGCCGGTACGTTCACGTATTTACGATGAATCGGTTAACTCTCGCGGTGCAGAACGAGGTCGGAAACGATCTTCCCGCTCAGAACGACGAGCGGCATGCCACCTCCCGGATGCGTGCTTCCACCGCAGAAATAGAGACCGCGGTAGCGGCGGGAACGGTTCGGATGGCGGAGAAACGCGGCGGCGCGCGAGTTGGAAGCGATACCGTAGAGCGCTCCCCGATAACTGCCGGTGTTCGTCGCGATATCCGCCGGTGTCATCGTCCGTTCGACCGCGATCTGCGGCTCGATATCGATACCGAGACGCTCGTTGATCTTCCGGATGACGGTGGCCCGTGTCCTCTGCGCCTCCGTCACCCAATCCTGCCCGGAATCGACCGGAGCATTGACCAGTATGAACCAATTCTCGCTCTCCGCCGGTGCGTCGGAGGGCGTTGTACGCGAGGTGATGTTTATGTACACGGTCGGGTCATCGGATACGCGATGCTCGTCGAAAATCGCGGCGAACTCGCGTCGATAGTCGCCGGAGAACAGAATGTTGTGGCTCGAGAGGAGGCGATTGATGCCGCGAATACCCCAGAAGAAGACCAGCGCGGATGAGCTCGGCTCCAGTTTCCGATAGCGCACCAGCTCCGGTGCGTTCTCCTCGTCAAGCAGCTCCGGATAGGCGGTCGAAATATCGACGTTGCAGATGACGACGTCGGATGCGACATGGCGCCCATCGGCGCGAACGCCGGTAACCCGTTTCCGTCCCCGCCGAGCGTCCTCGTACGTTACAGCGCCAACCGGCGTCCCGGTATGTACGTGAACTCCGATTCGCCGAGCGAGTGTCTCGAGCGCCTTCGAGATTGCATAGGTACCGCCCTCGATCGCCCACGCACCGCGCCGGTATTCGACGTACGGGATGAGATTGAATGTGGCGGGAGCCCGGAACGGATTCGAACCGTTGTACGTCGCGTAGCGCTCAAAGAGCTGCCGTGCGTGCGGCGTATCAAAGCGTGCCTCTACCGCTCGCGCCATTGTGCGAATCGGATCGATCGCGGGAAACCGAACGAGCGATCTCCAGAACGTCGCGGACCGGTATGTAGACCGTTCGCGCAAGCTGCGTCGCAGGAACAGGTCGCCCGCGGTACGATAGATCCGCTCGGAGTAATCGAGGAAGCGATGGAGGTTCCAGGGGGATTCACCGGTTGCAGCCTGCAGCTCGACGGCAAACCGCGATTCATCCGACCAGGCGCTGAGTCGGGTGCCGTCGGGGTAGAAGTAGCGGCAGATCTCATCGAGCCGGATAAGCGTGAGATAATCCTCGAGCCGTGCGCCGGCCTCGATGAATAACTCCTCGAACACCTCCGGCATGGTGAGAAGCGACGGGCCGGTGTCGAAGCGGTAGCCGTCGAGCGTCATGGATCCGGCCTTGCCGCCGACGTCATCGGAGGCTTCGAAGATCGATACGCTCCAGCCCATCGAGCGTAACCTGATCGCTGCCGACAAGCCGCCGAGACCTGCGCCGACGATTATTGCCTTACGTCTGTCGCTCACGAAGCCCCCCGTTATACACGCATCCGTGCCAATACTGCATCTTCTCTAATGCCGCATCTGGTGGAAGCGACCGCCCGACCGCCGCACGATCGCCGACACGAGTCCAGGAGAAATCCGCTGCAAGACGCGCAGCAGCCTTCCCTTCCAGGTGAGAACGACCTTCTCCTTCCTTCGACGAACTGAGCGCTCAATTGCGATCGCAACCGCGCGCTGGGTCATGTCGTAGCGCCGCTTGAGCTTGAGATTCGAGCCGTCGGCGGAGAGAATTTGTTTGTCCTCATCGTTCTCGGTAAACCCGAGGTAGACTACCGAAACATGCACACCGCTTCCGAGCAACTCGCCGCGTAACGATTCGGCGAGACCGGTGAGCGCCATTTTCGCCGCGGCATAGACCGAGATTCCGGGAAAGCCGGTCATCCCGGTGACACTCGAGATGAACACGACCGAGCCGTTCGTTCGGATAATCTGATCGAGAAACGCCTGGGTGACCAGCGCCGAGCCGACGACGTTCGTTTCCACGACCGTCGAAAAGACCTCCGGCGAAATATCGCGAAACTTGCCACGCATCGACATGCCGGCGTTATTGACCAGAACCGAACATCCACCGAGCTCGGCCGCTGCATCAGCAAGCGCTCGCGCGGTTGCCGGATCGGCTATGTCGCCGGAGATCGCGCGAACTTCCGCACCGAGCTGCTCGATCATCCCGCGCACGTTCTCGAGCTTCGTTGCATTTCGACCGTGGATTACGACTCTCGCCCCGCCTTCGGCAAATCGGCGCGCGGTCTCCCGACCTACACCGGAGCTCGATCCGGTTACGGCAACCGTGTGACCGGTCCACCGGCGGCTCGGAGTTCCATCGTGCTGCTCCATGCCTGGAAGGATATTCCGGGTGCCCGTTCAAAGGCAAACGGAAGCGGCCGCCGTTGCAACACCGTCCCTGCAACAACACCTTGCAACACCGTCGTGCAACAACATCCCGCAACCCCGCCCTTGCAACGGACCCGACAATCAACAATACTTCCTGTTGTAACCGGACATCGCCGATCGAGCGCCACGGGCGGAGGCTGCATACCGGGGAGGGTGTTTCCACGAACGCTGCTTTCAGTCGACTCTGTTCGCGTATTCGCACGGTCATGCGTCGCGGCGGTTCCCGGGCGGCAGTCGGGAACCCGGCGGCATCGGCCGACATTCGCGTTACCGAAATTCTTCAGGCAATCTTCGCGAATCTCAATCATGTGATACTCGTCATCGACGGGCACAGCCGCACCGTCGTACAGGCGAACGATGCGGTGGAGCGCGTATTCGGATACCGTCCGGAGGAGGTGATCGGCACAACTACCGAATCACTCCACATCGACACCGAACACTTCACCGAATTCGCAACGCGTGGCAATCCGGTTCTCGATCGGGAAGAGACCTTCATTGTTGAGTATCCCATGCGACGGCGAGACGGCTCACACTTCCCCGCCGAGATACGCGTATCCGCGGTCGAGCTTCCGGGCACAGGTCTCAGCGGAGTCGTTGCGATCATTCAGGATCTCTCCGAGCAGAAGAGAAACGAGGAGCTGCAGCGCACGAGCCGGCAGAAACTCGGCCTCGTTCTCGAGAAGGTCCCGTCGATACTCTGGACAACCGACCTGCACCGTCACTTCACCTCATTTCAGGGGCGCGATGCCGCCGAGCTGCTGCCGGAAGCGAGCGCGATCGAGCGACTGACACCGCACGATATCTTTCAGCACTCCCGCCGGGCGGATAGCGACGCGGGAACGCTCCCGCGCTGTATCCACGGGGCGATCGAAGGGCAAAGCTGCTCATGTATCGCAACCGCCGGCGGGCGAACCTATACAATCCGGGTCGATCCGCTGCGTGAGCCGGGCGGGACCATATCCGGAACGATAGGAGTTGCCCACGACGTAACCGAGCGAGAGAGGCTGCTCAACGAAAAACGCGAGCGGGAAAAGGAGCTTCAGTGTTTGAATCGACTCTCGCAACTGACTATTGAGCACGGAGTACAAAGCGACCGGCTCTACGAGGAGGTTGTCAACGGTGTTGCCGACGGATTTCAGTATCCGAAGGCCACACACTGTCGCCTGATCCTTCCGTCGAATGAGTACCGAAGCGCTCACTTTCGGGAGACGGTCAACGCACACGTCCGGGAGTTGTCGGTTCATGGAAATGCGTATGGGCGGCTGGAAGTATACATCGATACGCAACTCTTCGAAGAAACCGCGCCGCCCTTTCTCCGTGAAGAAGAGACGCTTCTCGATGTAATCGTCGAGCGAATCGGTGCTGCGATCGAGCAGCGCATTGACAACGAAGCGCTTCTCGAATCGTCGCGAAAGTTCACCGCCGTTTTCGAGTCGGCACTCGATGCGATCGCACTGATCGATGACGACCGCCGTTACATCGACCTGAATTCGGCCGCGCTTGAACTGACCGGCCTCTCGAGTGAGGAGGCACGCGGGCGTAGCATCTCGGAGATCATGCACGAGGCGGATCCCGACTCGTTCAATACCCGCTGGCAACAGTTCAAGGAGCGCGGTTGGAGCACCGGAGAGTTTCGCCTCGTTCGAAGCGACGGTCAGATACGCACCGTTGAGTTCTATGCGGTGGCCAATGTGCTTCCCGGCGTGCATCTGTCGGTCAACCGCGATATTACCGACCGAAAACAATACGAACAGCAACTGGAGGCGGCGGTCGCCGAGCGCGAATCTCTGATCCGCGAGATCCATCATCGCGTAAAGAACAACCTGCAGCTGGTGAGCAGTATGCTCAGCCTGCAGATGCAGACGCTCGACCGCACCGACAGGCGGGTTCTCGACACCGCACGGGCGCGAGTGAACGCCCTCGCACTCGCCTATGAGCAACTCGTGAGATCGGATCGCGTGGCACCCGCCGAACTGAACAGCTATCTCGGTCGGCTTACGGCTTCACTCTCCGAGCTCAACGAGCGTGTGAGCATCGATCTGGATGCAACGTCGGTAACCGTGGATATCGATCGCGCCATTCCGATCGCGCTCATAGTCAACGAGCTGGTCACGAACAGCATGGAGCACGGCTTTCCCGAGAATCGAAGCGGGTCGGTGAGGATCACCGTGGGCGCAGTCGGCGATGAGGAGATCGTTCTCACCGTGGCCGACAACGGGTGCGGTCTACCACCGCGCGAAAATGCCGGCGACCGAACAGGTCTCGGCTTACAGCTCGTTCGATCGTTCGCAGAACAGCTCGGAGGCAGCATGTCGATCAACAGCGATGGCGGCGTGCGCGTCGAGTTACGCGTGCCTCGATAGACGTGCGCGGAGTCTGTCGGACTTCCCGTCGCAGCGCAACCGCGGTTTCGCAGGCGCTTGAACCAGACGGTCAATCCCGGTACGGTGGGCCTCCGTTCACCCCGGCACCTCGCCGGCGATGAGGAACATATAATGGCGCGGCACTCAAAGCAACACCGAGACTCGATTCTCGACACCGGGCAACGGGCACCGCTCGGCGTATACGCCGTGCTTACCGCCGTATTCAGCGGTGCATTGGTTATCTCGGCGGTTCTCGCTACGAAGATCATTTCTGTCGGTGGGCTCTCGGTTCCCGCGGGAGTCCTCGCTTTCTCGCTCACCTTCCTCGCCACCGATATCACGAACGAGCTCTTCGGGCCACGCGCCGCCTATCGAATCGTGATCGCCGGATTCGTCACGCTTGCGTTCGTAGCCGCTCTTATCGCCCTCGCCATCGTCTGGCCGGCAGCGCCGATCTGGGATGAACAGGAAGCGTTCGAGTCGGTGCTTCTGCAAAGCGAACGGGTCATACTCGGCAGCGTGGTCGCCTATATATTCAGTCAGTCGATCGATGTCTGGCTATTCGCGCGCATTCGGCGCGCAACCGGAGGGCGCTTCCTGTGGTTGCGGAACAATGCCTCCACGGCGGCGGCGCAGCTGCTCGACTCGGCGGTCTTCGTCACCGTCGCATTCGCCGGCGTGCTGCCCATTGCGCCGCTGATCTTCGGACAGTGGGTCGTAAAACTCGCGATCGCTGCGCTCGACACGCCGATCGTGTACATTGTGGTGGCCTTGGCGGGCGCACGCCTCGGGAGGAGCAATGAATCGGCAAGATGATGTGAATGAAGGCGCGACCGAAACATCACCCTCTTTGAGTCAACTCGGTGGCGCGACGCCGATTCCGTCCTCGCCGCAGGAAGCGAAGCTGGAGACCGTCGTGAATCCCCACCGCGACCGGCTCTACGTTGTGCGGTTTACCTGCCCGGAGTTCACCTCGCTCTGCCCGGTGACCGGGCAGCCCGATTTTGCACACCTCGTAATCGACTACGTACCGCGAGAGCTCATAGTCGAGAGCAAGTCACTGAAGCTCTATCTTACGTCGTTCCGGAATCACGGGGCATTCCACGAGGAGTGCACCGTCGCAATCGCCAAACACCTCGAAACGCTTCTCGACCCGCAGTGGCTGCGAATCGGCGGCTACTGGTATCCTCGCGGCGGTATTCCCATCGACGTCTTCTACCAGACCGGCCCTCCGCCGGCCGATGTCTGGATTCCCGAGCAGGGAGTGGCTCCGTACCGCGGGCGAGGTTGAACCCGCACGCCGTCAACTGCTTCTTCTACATTGTCGCCCCGGGGCACCGTCCCCGGTTTCTTCCCGACTCGCTCCCGTCTCGCCCCGGAGGGTATTGCCGCCCTATGCTTTCACCGCGCGGCACAGCGCTTCGATGTTCTCCCACGGCACCTCCGGTTCGAGCACGTGCGTTGGAGCGAGAACGTATCCGCCGCCACGCCCCAGCTCATCGACGAGGCGCCGGCAGACCGACTCTACTTCCTCCGGTGTTCCGAACGGCATGGTCGTTTGCGTGCCGACCGCTCCGCGCAGCGACAGCCGATCGCCGTATCGGCGCTTGATGTCGAACGGATCCATACATTCCGGCTGCACCGGATTGAGCTGATCCACTCCG
This sequence comes from Spirochaetales bacterium, assembly GCA_007135605.1. Lineage (GTDB taxonomy): Bacteria > Spirochaetota > Spirochaetia > DSM-27196 > SKKC01 > SLAN01. The sequence goes on from SLIN01000095.1 coordinate 8,146, forward strand.
ATCTCGATCAAGTCGTCGACGATCTCGGTCACATCGCCGTCGGAATGGTAATCGATTATGATGGATGAGGAGACGTGCCGCGCCGCCGCGATCACCGAGGCGAGACGCGGCTTGAGATGACGTCGCCACATCTCCGGCGCGATCATCATTCCGCGCTGCGTTGCTACATCGTCACCGAGATGGAGAATATCGGCGCCGGCAACCGCATACCGCCTCGCGCACCGGCGGCGGATCGCCGTTATCCGGTCCATGTGGTACTCGGCCATATCGGGACGTGTTGCGAGATCGATCATGAACGTCTCCATACCGCGCATATACCACGCGATCTCGAAGATCGTGATATTCATTGCCGCAACCGTAACGAGGTCTGCTTCCTTCGTGTCGGCGATCTCCTTCGCGGCCCCCGCCCAATCGAAGTCGGCTTCCGCGTCCGGATACGGATAATCTGCAAACTCCTCGACGGTTGTGAACGCCTCCATCGGAGGCACCATTCGCTCGAAATGCGCAAACCCTCCCGCCCGGTGGCCGACGCCCCACGGATCGATATAGGAGAGCCGGGTCGGGTCGGCGAAAAACCGCCCGAAGTCGACGTCCCGCTCGCGCGGACCCGCGGAGACCCACCGAAACGGCATACCGAAGTACTCCCGGTAGTCGGTGTGCCCGGTTCTACGAACAAACTCCTCCTCGAGCGACGGGCAGAGATCGAACTCGAACGGAACGAATCCCGTCTCTCGACGGCGAATTGTGTCGAGGGTTCGACAGCGAACTGACTCCATCAGGTTAGCTCCTCATCCATTCATTCGTTTCGGGCATTCGTTTCCCGCAGACTCATTCGCCACCGATGCGACCGAACAGCTCCTCTTTGCGGTCGAGGTAGTAGAGGTAGTTCTCATAGGTCACGTCGGGCGGGCAGCGATGGTCACAGAACGGTATGAACCCACCGCGTCTCACATACGGAACGAGCGACTCGAGATACGCATCGATCGCCTCGCGGCCGGAAATCATCTTCATCTTGTCTACTCCACCCATGATCCGGAGTTCTCCCCGGTACCGGTCGAGCAGCTCGCCCGGGTGCGTGCACGAGCGTACCTCGAACGGGAAGAGCGTATTGATGCCTCCCTCGAGGAATCCGGGCAGCAACGGTCGGACATCGCCGTCGGTGTCGGTGTACCAGACCGTTATCCCGTGCGCTTCGAGCTTCGCTCGCAGCCGTTTGTACCGCGGCACCACCACGCGATCGAAGAAGCCGACACTGACGATGGGTCCGCTATTGAAGCAGATGTCCTCCCATCCGGTCGCGAAATCGAAATCGAAGTGCGGCAGCACCTGGTCGAGAAAGCGCTCGACGAGGACACATGCACGCTCGACCATATCCTCGACCATCTCCGGGTAGTCGTAGGTCGCGTACGCCAGCCCTTCGAAGGTCAACATGTCGCGCACCTTGCCGATCATCGACCCGCATGCCACCCCGAGCGGATA
>SLIN01000162.1 GCA_007135605.1 Spirochaetales bacterium
AGCAGGAGAATGAACAGCCCTCCGACGACGGCGCTGCGATTACGCGCCAGTTTCCGGAACAGGAGACTCCACTTCGCAGCAGGAGCGAGCCCTCCTTCCGGCAACCGCCCGCTGCCTTCATGTTCGTGGTCGGGGATCTCTACGGTCTCGTACTCTACGCTGCTCACCCGTCACTCCTGCCGGCCGCCTTCATTCTCAACTTCTCTCATCCCTCGAGTTGACCCCGGGACTTCGAAGTCGAGGTGCAGGACCGGATTCCGTCCCGCTTTCGAACGAGAATATACGGGGCGAAGGCCGATTCGCAAGAGAACCGGCCTTCGCCAGAGATCTAGTCGGTAATGATCACATCGGTCAGTACCGGCATATTGTCGGGGCGATGTCGGTACCCCTCGATATTGTTGCCGATAGCCAGCATATAGAACGGATGATACAGATAGACGAACGGCGCGTCATTGACCAGGTACTCCTGCACTTCGAAGTACAGTTCCTCGCGCGCATCCACATCTCCCTCAGTGCGACCGGCGTCGAGCAGCTCGTCCACGCGCTCTTGCGTGTAGAAAGAGCGGTTGCCGGGCGCACCGTGATTGTCCGAGTGGAAGAGCGCGTACATACCGTAGTCGGCATCTCCGGTGACGGTGACCCATCCGAGGATGAACATGTCGTGATTACCTTCGGCGGTCTCGTCGAGATAGGCGCCCCACTCGAGGACCTCGATCGAAACATCGATACCGACCTCGGCGAGGTTATGCTGCATGACCTCCGCAATTGCGATCCGGGTCGGGTTGTCGTTCGTCCACACCGTCGTCTCGAATCCGTCAGGATATCCGGCTTCCGCCAGTAACTCCTGCGCCCGGTCCGGGTCGTACGGCAGCTCGAGATCGGCGAGCTCGGGGTGTGCGCCGAAGACCAGCTCGTTGATCGGGCCGACCGCCGGTGTACCGGCACCCTCGACGATACCTTCGATTATCGACTCCTTGTCCATCGCCATGGTAATCGCCTGGCGAACGCGAACGTCGTCGAACGGCTCCGTCTGCGTGTTGAAGCTCACGTAGGTAAGGCTCAGCGACTCGTACAGGTGGGCGTCCATCGCCCCAGAGCCTTCAGCGCGGCCGATGTTCGCCGGCTGCAGAATATCGGCGATATGTGCGTCACCACGCTCGACCATCGCAAGCCGGGTGCTCTCCTCGGGAACGATCTGGAATGTTACGCTGTCGACATTCGGCAGATCACCCCAGTAGGCGTCGTTGCGCCGCAGCACGATCTCGTCGCCCGGCTCCCATCGTTCGAGCGAGAACGGACCGGTCCCGATTGGCTCGACCTCGTCGAAGCCGGCCTCGTCCAGCGCCCCGGGATGCGCGATGCCGCCGGCGTCGTGCGCCAGGTGGGCGAGTAGCGGAGCGAACGGATACTCGGTCTCGATCTGAACGGTCAGATCGTCGACTACGCGCACCTCGCTGATCATGGTATAGAGAAACGCCCGCTGAGAGCCGTACTCCGGATCGGTTATGCGATCGAGATTCGCTTTCACCGCATCGGCCGTGAATCTATCCCCGTTGTGAAAGGTAACCCCGTCCCGGAGCCGGAACTCCCAGACCGTATCCTCGATCATCTCCCAATCGACGGCGAGACCGGCATGCAGCTGGAGATCCTCGTCGTGATAGAGAAGCGTGTCGTAGATCTGCGTTCGCACCTGGCTCGACGGCGAATCGTTCGACCCGTGCGGGTCGAGACTCACGATGTCCGAGTGTATAGCGATTACGAGATCCTGCTCGACAACCGCCGCTTCCTCGGCCGCGCCACCGGCGAATACCGGGACACCGACGAGCACGAGGACCGCAATCAAAGCCGGTATCACTATCCGGCTATTCAACCTGCGTGTATTACGCATTTCGTAGCTCCCCCTTTTCCTTAAGAGTCTGGGCGGAAGTATATCGAAGCAGGGAACGGTAAGGCAACAAGAATCGATGTCAATGGCTTTCGCGGTTGCGGAGCACATCGCCTGTCACCGTCGGCTCCGATGCGCAAACACGCGCAGCGCCCACCCTGCGAAACTACGCCCCAGGCCGCGCGTAGAGATCGAGCCCTTCGCGCACCACCTCTATAATGCCGCGCTTCTCCGCAGCTTCGGCGAACTTCTTGAACTTCGTGTAGCCGAACTCGTGGAAATCGACCTTGCGGTTCTTCATCTCTTTGCTGACTGCGGCGAACGGAACGCGGCCGTCCTTCGCGCGCTTCGCCTCGTCGGCCACCACCGCACGCAGCGTTGCGAACGGCTCGGAGAACTCGAAGCGCTCCTTCGTTGACGAGGCGGGCAGATCGACGACGAGATCGTTGTCGCGCGGCGAGACCTCGACGTGCCCCCGGTCGCGGGCCGCCAGCACGAACGACTTCCAGCTCTTGTACCCGAGCTTTCCCTCATCGAAGTCCTCGTTGAGCAGCTTCATGCGGATCTTCACCGGGCCGAGCGTCGGCGTCTTGCCGCTCTCCTTCATCATCGCAATCGTTTCGGCGAGCAGGGCGAACGCCCGCTCTTTCGTCAGCTCCGACTCCCGACCTCCGTAATCTTTCGACGCGGCCCGCTCGCGGCGCGGGCGCTGCTCATCGCTGTCATCCTCCACATCGGCGTCGTCGTCGGCGAGCAGATCGCGGTAATCCTGGAAAGTATCGGCGAGCGCGAGCAGGTCCTCGCTCGCGTTCTTCGAGTCGCACAGTACGATACTGCTCGCGCCCCTGCGGCGAATCGAGACAATGAGGGGACGAAAATCGGTGTCCCCGGTGACGAGGACATACGTCGAAATATACGGGTAGAGAAAGAGCAGCTCCATCGCATGGGTGACCATCGATATGTCGGAGCTGTTCTTGCGGGCGCGCGGAACGTGGATAAGCTGGAACGACTGCTGGGCGAGCTCGGCATCCGCACCCTTCCAATTACGCTTACTCCAGTCGGCGAACGCGAACGATACCGATACCCGACCGTGTCGGGAGGCGAAGTCGTTTATGATCGATACCATTTGCGGTGTTGCGTTCGGAGCGACGTTCTCCACATCCCAGAGAATCGCGACGCTCTCCTCGGCGGTCCCGGTCGTTTTCGTCATGACGATCTCAACTTACACCCGATTACGCTCCGTTGAATACGCACGGAAATCTGTCCGAAACCTATCGCCTCTTCTTCTCCGAACAGGGAACGCAAATGAGCGCCTCCGGCACGACCTCGAGCCGTCCGGGCGGAATCTCGTTACCGCACCGGATACACTTCCCGTATGAGCCGTCCTCGATCCGCCTCAACGCGTTATGCAGCCGATCGAGCTTCTTTCGGTTCTCGGCGAGCACCTGTTCGTTCACGCCTTTGTCGTTGAGCGCTTCCATTCGCGTAAGCCGGCCCAGACTGACGCTCGGCTCCACCGCCTTCGTCTCCTCTTCAAGGTACGGCATGGACGCTTCGAGCTCGGCGATTGTCGCTTCGATCAATTCACGCTGTCGCTGCAATTCGGTATCCGTCATGTTCGCCCTATTGTATCGTTCCTTCCCCGGGCGGATCGTCGTCGATCTCGATCGCGCGAATCAGCCAGTCCGAGCCGTCCTGGCGCATCACAAAGCGAGTGAGCCGGTCGTCGCTGTTCCCATCCTCCAGATGAATAAACACCCGCCCGTCGACGCGCATGGCACCGGAGTCGTCATAGTCGTCGGTATCCTCGCGCGAGTCGCCGCTATCCTCGCGCCACTCGTAGCTCTCGGCCCGCCCCGCGTCGAAGTGATCGTCCCAATAAGCTTCGTTATTGAAGCTGTCGACGTCGGCGTCGGGGTGAAAGTGCCGCTCCATATCGGAACCGAAGTTGCCCTCCCCGAGATCGTCGAGAAAATCGCGGATTCGAACGCCGATCGTCGCGTCGGGGCGGTCGCAGGCGGCAAACAGCAGCGCCGCAAGCGCCACCACCGCCACGACACCGACGAGCCGGCACATGCGTGACCTCATACCGAACCCCGTTTCATACGGCACTCTTTCTCATACGGCTCCGTCTCATTCGGCTTCCCGTCTCAAGCGGCCCCGCGCTCGCCGCTTCAGCTAGTATAGTAAACCGGAAGCGGCGTACCGAGCTTCTCCCAGTGTTTTACAACCTCGCCGGCCTTGCCGGCACTATTCAATACATCGAGCTTGCGCTTGACCATGGTGACGATCTCCTCGCGTGCCGGTCCCAGGTACTTGCGCGGATCGAACTCCTCCGGCTTCGTCGAAAAGACTTCGCGAATTTTCGCGGTCATCGCAAGGCGGAGGTCTGTGTCGATGTTTACCTTGCACACCCCGTAGGTCCGCACCGCGTTGGCAATCTGATCCTCGGGCACGCCCATGGCATTCGGCATCGCACCGCCGTACTTGTTCACCAGCTGCACATACTCCTGCGGCACGCTCGAAGAGCCGTGCATGACCAGCGGCACATCCGGGCACGTCTCCATGATCTTTTCGATGCGATCGAAGGCGAGCGTCGGCTCCTTGGCGAATTTGTACGCGCCGTGGCTCGTACCGATTGCGACCGCCAGACTGTCGAGCCCGGTGCGCTCTACGAACTCCTTCGCCTGCTCCGGATCGGTGAGGAACTTCTCGAGGTTCTTCTCGTATTCTTCGGCGGAGAGACCGACGACATCTTCCTCGATACCGCCGAGCTGTCCGAGCTCCGCCTCGACGACCACCCCCGCCTCGTGGGCAAGCTTCACCGCTTCGGCGGTCAGCCGCACGTTCTCGTCAAACTCGTGATGCGAGCCGTCGAGCATGACCGAGGTATAGCCGTCGGCGATGCACTCCTTGATCAGCTCGATGGTATCGCCGTGGTCGCAGTGGATCGCGATCGGAACATCCGGATACTCCTCCACGCACGCCTCGATTATCTTCGTCAGGAACTTGATATTCGCGTACTTGCGCGCGCCCTTGGAGATCTGCAGGATCACCGGGCTCTTCTTGTCCGCACACGCCTCGATTATCGCCTGGGTGATTTCCATGTTGTTCACGTTGAACGCACCCACACCGAACCCGCCCTTGTAGGCGAGATCGAACATCGGTTTCGTCGTCATCAGCATATTTCGTTATCTCCTTCGTCATGCGAATCGTGCCCTACTTTCGCCGCGATCCGCAATAGGTGGTGCGCCGGCGCCCGAGCACCCCGCCACCGCACGGGAGACAGGGGCAACGGCTTGACCAACGAAGGCGTACGTCCGAAACGCCCGTCGCAACCTGGAAAACCAGGCGACCGCTTGACCAGCGACGCGAAAGCGGCGAATCTCCTGTGAACGAGGCATACGATTATGATGAAGCGCAAACTCCCGGCTCTCGCCGTAATCGCGTTACTGGTGATGGTTCTCGCCGCCTGCGCACCGGGCACCGCACGCTTCTCTCCGGCGGAGGAAGACTCGGAGGCCGGCTTTCTGTGGGGCATCTGGCACGGATGGATCGCGCCGGTCTCGCTCGTCTGGCAGCTGTTCAACAGCTCGGTCCGCGTCTACGAGGCGCACAACACCGGCTTCTGGTACGATCTGGCCTTCTACCTCGCGATCGTCGGCGGATTCGGCGGGCTGTCGTTCACGAGAAAGAAGGTCAAGAGTGATGGTTAGCGCCGCGGCCCCGGTGGTTCGCACGCCCGCCGGCGTCCGCACGCGCGGCGAGGTTCGCCCGGTCGCCCGGGTTCGCCCCGTCGGCGGCGTTCGCCCTCCCGGCGCCGGAGCGCAATAGGCACCCCGAGGACACATCAACATTGGAAGCACACTACACCCCGAGCGAGAGGAAGCGAAACTACGGCCTCCTCGTCGCCGAAGGCATCCTGTTCACCGTCGGCCTCGTATTCTTCGACCCGAACACCGTCCTGCCGCTGCTCATGGAGCGCATGACCGGCTCGGCGATTCTGGTCGGACTGATCGGCGCGGTACAGCCGCTGGCGAAGGGGATCGTCCCGATCCTTTCGGGCAACTGGATCTCCTCGCTGACGCACAAAAAGCGCTTCCTGATCATCGCCATGTCGATCGGGCGGTTGCCGCTGTGGGTCCTCGGCATCGCGCTGATATGGATACCGGAAACGCCGGCGTACTTCTGGGCGGCGTTAATCGTGCTCGTCCAGCTGCTCTTCTGGTTCGGAGATTCGGCCGGCGACCCGGCGTGGATGGATATGGTCGGCAAAGCGGTTCCGGGCAATCGCCGCGGCCGCTTTTTCGCCACGCGGCAGGTGGTCGGCGGACTTCTCTCCGTAGCCGCCGGTGCGGCGGTCGCCGCTATTCTCGACTTCGACGGCTTCGCTTTCCCGGTGAATTACGGGGTCGTTATCACGATCGGCGCGGCGATCTACCTCGGGAACGTCGGCACCTTCGTAGGGCTCGTCGAGCACCCAAGCCCGACCTCCGAGCGCCATGACCTCGTCACCCTCTTCCGCAAGCTGCCCTCCTATCTCGCGGCAAACCGGACGTTCGCTCTCACCATGGGCGTGCTCGTTCTCTTCAATATGGCGCGGTTGAGTCTCCCGTTTTACGTCGTATTCGGGCAACAGGCATTCGGACTCGGCGAGCGGGCGCTCGGACTCTTCATTCCGCTTCAGATGGCCGGGCGAATCCTCGGCATTCTCACCCTGGGCATAATCGGCGACCGGTACGGGCACCAGCGCTCGATCAAGACGATCTCGATTATCTGCGTCGCTCCGCCGCTCGTAGCGCTCCTCACCGGCGCATTCGCGAACGAAACGACCGCGCTCGCCGCATTCGGCCTCCTCTTTTTCCTGCTCGGCGCCTACATCGAAGGATGGCCGTCGTTCATGAACTACATGCTCGAAACGGTGACCGAACGCGACCGGCCAATGTACGCCGGTCTCATGGGTGTCGGCTACGTTCCGTCGATCCTCGCGCCGCTGATCGGCGGAGTTATAATCCAGACAGTCGGGTACTCGTTGCTCTTCGCCGTAACCGCCGCGGTAGCAATCTCCGGCGCGGTGGCGGCGATGAACCTTCCCCGCCCGTCACGGCTGATGACACGATCGCATAACGACGAATCACACACGTAGGGAGTAGCTTATGAGCACGCCGTCAATTACCGATGTCACCACAATCGCAACCGCACCGTCGGGCATCCCGCTGCTCGTCGTACGCGTCGACACAACCGAGGACGGGCTCTACGGCCTCGGCTGCGCCACTTTCGCCTGGCGCTGGAGCGCGGTTCGCGAGGTAGTGGAGAACTATCTCCGCCCGGCTCTCATCGGCCGTCCGGTTGCCGCGATTCGCGACACCTTTCATCTCGCCCATCGCAATGCGTACTGGCGCTCGGGGCCGGTCCTGAACAACGCGGTCTCCGGCGTCGATATGGCGCTCTGGGATATCGCCGGCAAGCGAGCGGGCATGCCGTGCTGCGATCTCTGGGGCGGTGCCGTCAGGAATTCTGTTGATGTTTACACCCACGCGAACGGGACGAGTGTGGAGGAGTTGCGGGAGTCGGTCGCGCGGCTCGCAGCCGAAGGGTACCGCTTCATCCGCTGCCAACTCGCCGGCTACGGTCCGCCGGCCGGCGATGCCGCCGGCGCCACCGGCGCCGCCTCGATCATCAAACCGGCCGATCGCATCGACTCGATCGTCGACATGTTCGAGCACATTATCCCCGACCTTCCCGACGGCGTGCGGCCGCTGCACGACGTGCACGAACGATTGCACCCGACCGACGCGATGCGACTCGCCGAACGACTCGACCGCTTCGGCCTCTTCTTCCTGGAGGACCTCTTCGCTCCGGAGGCGATCGACTGGTTCCGGCGCGCGCGGGAGCGCCTGCAGACTCCCATCGCAATGGGCGAGCTTTTCTGTTCGCCGGCGGAGCTCAACCCGCTCGTCGGCGAAGGGCTCATCGACTACATCCGGGTGCATCCCTCCTTCTACGGCGGGATCACTCCGTGCCTCGAACTGGCCACGCGCTGTGAAGCGAAGCATATCCGAACCGCATGGCACGGACCGGGCGATCTGAGCCCGGTCGGGGCGGCGGCCAACATCCACATGGACTTCGCCGCGCCGAACTTCGGCATTCAGGAGTGGGTCGTACGGAGCGAGGTGGAGTACGAGATGTTTCCGGGGCTGCCGGCGGCGCATGATGGTCAAATCGATCCGCCGACCGCACCGGGTCTCGGCGTCGATATCGACCGTCGTCTCGCCGAGCGCTTTCCTGCCACCGTGGAGCCGACCCGCTGGACGCACACCCGCTTCGGCGACGGCGGACTAACCTACCCGTAGTGTAGTATCATTGCGCGCTATGGCACGGATACTCTGTTTCGGCGATTCAAACACGTGGGGGTCCGACCCTCAGACCGGCGCGCGCCTGGCCGCGGAGACACGGTGGCCCGGCGTTCTCGCACACCACCTCGGCGACCGTCACACGATCATAGAGGAAGGGCTTCCCGGCAGGACCACCGTATTCGACGATCCGATCGACGATCTGCTCCCCGGCGACCGCAACGGAAAGCGCTACCTCGTTCCGTGCATGCAGTCGCACAAGCCGTTCGATCTCATCATCATCATGCTCGGCACAAACGACCTCAAAACACGATTCTCGGTGACCGCGGCGGACATCGCCGAAGGCGCGGAGATGCTCGTCACGCTCGCTCTCGGCAGCGAGTGCGGTCCGGCCGGCGCGCCCCCGAACGTGCTTCTCGTCTGCCCGCCTCCGATCAGCCCGGCCGGCGACTTCGCCGAGAAGTTTCAAGGTGCCGAAGCGAAGTCACACGGTCTCGCGAAGGAGTTTACCCGCGTGGCGGCGGCGGCCGGCTGCCCGCTCGTCGATCTCGGCCTCCACGTGGCGCCGAGCAGCGTCGACGGATTGCACTTCGACGCCGCCGGTCATGCAACAATCGGTGCGGTTATCGCCGAGGCGGTCGCCCGGATGCTTGACGTGTAAACATCTCCCGAATATTCTTCTGTCCACCTTACGAATCAGGAGGTTGTTAATGTTAGTGCTTGCAAACGTGGTGCCTCTGTTCGGGGGCCGGACGACGTAGACCCACGCCGTATTCGTAGAATCCGGCTGACCATCTGCCGCCGACCCTTCCTGAGCAAACCCACCAGTCACCCCGCGGCTTGACCGCCGCGTCCCGCTCGATCGAACAGAGCACACACAATCCAGACACCATCTCGTGACGCTACGAGGAATATCTCCGTGTCGAGACAGCAAACGCATGTCCGCCGGACAACAGAGACCTTTGTCTGCGGCAATTGCGGCCGTACCGTTCCTCCACCGGACGGCGGTACGGCGAACAGGAATCACTGCCCTCACTGCCTGCACTCGCTCCATGTCGACCTGCGCCCCGGCGATCGCAGGTGCGGCTGTCGCGGGCTCATGACGCCGATCGCGATCTGGGTCCGGGGCGACGATGAATGGAGCCTCCTCCATCGCTGCGAGCGGTGCGGCTTCATTCGAGCAAACCGAATCGCGGGCGACGACTGCGAGAACGCGCTGCTTGCGGTGGCTGAACGGCCGCTGTCGAGGCTGCCGTTCCCGGCCGGGAGGGTGCGCAGTCATGGGTAACGACGGCGCGCTGGAAAGATGGGGCTGGGACCGCAACTGGGCGCAGGAAGCCATCGAAGCCGGCGGCGATTGCGGCAGCGCGACGGGCGCCGCCG
>SLIN01000005.1 GCA_007135605.1 Spirochaetales bacterium
CCGCCCGGGCAGCCGCCGCGTCCCGGGCTTCGAGTGCTTCCCGCGCTCCACTGGTCGCTTGTGCCGCTCTGCCTGCTTCCGGCGTCCCACTGGCTTGTGCCGCTCTGCCTGCTTCCCGCGCTCCACCGGCTTCCGTCGATTCTGCGGCATCCCCGGCCGTTTCGATCGAAACCTCGGCACCAAGCTCCTCCCGGAAAAACGTCGACAGCTGCTCGGAATCCACCGGAATCGGCAGGAAAAGCCGTGTCGGCGGTCTTCGCACCTGCGAGTAGTACTGCAATACGAACTGCAGGAGGTCTTCCTCTTCGCCGGCGAACACATCGCTACGGAACACATCGCTGCCGATCAGCTTGCCCCCGCGCATCTGGAACACCACGAACGTTGCCATCTGGTCGCGCCGGGCCACGCCCACGAAGTCACGCACATCGGGATCGTTATCGATCACCTGCTGCTCGTGGGCGAGATTCTCGATCGCCTGAATTGTGTCGCGTATGCCGGCTGCGCGCTCGAAATCGAGTCGTCGACCGGCGTCGTGCATCTGCTCGGTCAGCTCGTTAATCAACGCTTCCCGCTCGCCGCCGAGCAGCCGCTTGATTCGTTCGACGTTCGAACGGTACTCCCCGTGCTCGGTTTTCCCGGCACAAACGGCGGTACACCGACCCATGTGATAGTAGAGACACGGACTCGGCCGCCTTCTCACCGGGCCACGACATTTGCGAAGAGGAAAAAGCCGTTCGATGAGCTCCAGGTATGCGTCGATACTCGAGACGTTGGTGTACGGGCCGTAGTATGTCGACCCGTCGTTCACCACGCGCCGGGTACGGAAGACTCGGGGATACTCCTCGTTCGTTACCCGGATGACGGGGTAGGTTTTTCCATCTTTCAGGTTGATGTTGTAGCGAGGCTGATGCTTCTTTATCAGCGAGTTCTCGAGCAGCAGCGCCTCGTACTCGTTCCGGCAGACGATGTGCTCGATCGCGGCGACGCGACTCACGAGCACCGCCGTCTTGGGGTCTTTTCGACCGGAAAAGTAACTGCGCACACGGTTGCGCAGATTCAACGCTTTCCCGACATAGATCGTGCTCCCGGATTCATCTTTCATGATATAGACGCCGGGTTCTGTCGGGAAATGACGCAGTGAGTGTCTAATCTCTCCAACCGAGATTGATGTTTCGCTTCCGCTGCCGTCCAAGTCCGCTTTTTCTCCGCTCATACGTGCCGATATCTTCAATATAGGACTATGCACGCAATCGATGAAGCGTTTAAACCGTCCATTTCCCGTGTGTTGCTCGCGGTGACCGTGCTTCTGCTGCGACTTGCTGCTCCGTCGGCCGTCGGAGGTCTCGAGCGTGAAATCGTCGTCGGTGGAACGGCCGGATGGGACGACGTGCACCTCGCACGGAATGTTACCTTCCGGCCGGGACGGCGCGATCTCGATGTGGCTGTCCTCCGCGATACCGCCTACCTCCCGCGGGCAACTACCGACCTTCTGCTGCAGTTCGACGATGCCTCGGCGGAGGACGCGGCGGGCAACTACCGCGTACTGGAAAGCGACATAGACTTCACCGCACGAAACGCCCAACGGGGGGCGTACGCGGCACGTTTTCTCGCTTCGGAAACCGGTGTTGCGCTGAGAGGCGGTCCGCTTGCCGCATTTCGCCCCGGGCGGGTGTGGGACAGCTTCGCCGTCGAGTTCTGGATATATCCGGCGCGCGTTCACGACGGCGAACAGATTCTGCGGTGGAGAGGCGGGAGGGAAGTGGGGGGCGATCTGCTCGACCAGCGAGTGTCGGTGGATATCCACCGGGGGCACATGAGATGGCGCTTTGAGAACATCTTCATTCTGCCCGACTTCGAGCCGTACGATATCGAACTGAGCTCAGCACGGGAAATCGTGCCCAACCGTTGGAGCCATCACCGGCTGGAGTTCGACGCCGAGAACGGAATGCTCGAATACCTGATCGATGGTGAACCGGTGGCGATCGCGTACGCGACCGATAGCGGCGAACCGGGCGATTCGGTGCGTCTTCCGCACCTCGGCGGAGACGGAGCCGGCGTCCTGCGTATTGGTGCCGGATACAGCGGACTGCTCGACGAGCTTCGGATTCAGGAGTTCGAGCCGGCTGAATCGGTGCTTGAGGAGTATCCGGAAGGCGCCGGGCAAGTCACCACGCGTTCGTTCGATCTCGAGCGGAGCGGTGCAACACTGCGTTCCATCGATCTGGCGACTCTCGAGCCGGACCATACCGAGACCAAGCTCTTCATGCGAACCGGCGATGCCATTGACGCGTTCGGTGCACCCGACGGTGTTTGGGAGCCGGTGGGGATGAACGACCGGTCCGAGCACGTCCGCCTCGGACGGTTCGTACAATTTCGAATTGAGCTCTACAGCGACGGTCGACGATCGGCGACACCGGAGGTCGAGCGGCTTGCGATGCGATATATTCCGAACAGAGCCCCGGGTCCACCGGGACGATTGCGCGTGACCGAGGGAGACGGCCGGTTGTCGCTTTCGTGGAGGCGCGCACCGGGTGTCGACGTAAAGGGTTACCGTGTTTACTATGGAGCGCGTCCGGGTGAATACTTTGGCGACGCCGCCGTTGAAGGAGCCTCTCCCATCGACGTTGGAGATACTACTTCGTTCGAGTTGAGCGGCCTGGAAAACGGACAAACCTACTATGTGACCGTAGTCGCATACGATGAGGTGATGGACGACGAAGGCATCGCGGCGGAGGAGGTCCGCGGGCGACCCCGACGGCGGTGAAGGACAGATGCAGTGACGAAGGCAGAGCTGGAAAAACGACGTGAAGAGTTGAGCAAGGTGTTCTCGCGCGCCGCAAAGGCGCTCAAGATCGGCGACGTCGATGTCGCCGAGCAGCTTGCCCAGCGACTCACCCGGGAGCTTCCGAGCCGCGCGCAGGTCCATCTGCTCATGGGTTGGGTGCACAGTGCCGCCGGTCGCCACGAACGTGCAGCGCGCTCCTATCGTCGTGCAACAGATCTCGAACCGGACAACGTCGAAGCGTTGAATAACCTCGGCGTCGCCTACCGCAATATCGGACGCTACTCAGATGCGCTGGTTGCTGTTGAAGGTGCGCTCGAGCGGACACCTGACCGCGCCGATGTGTACTACAATCTCGGAAACATCCACAAGAGTCTCGGGAATCTCGAGGATGCTCACAACGCGTACGAGAAAGCGATCGAGCTCGATCCCGAGCTGGTTATGGCGTATAACAACCTGGGAACGCTTCTCGAACTGGAGGGCGAGCTGGAAGCAGCCGTCGAAGTCTTCCGGAGAGGTCTGACCGTAGATTCCCATCATCCAAAACTGCATTACAACCTCGGCATCGCGCTCGAAAAGCTGGATCGACTCGACGAAGCAGGGCGCGAGTACCAGGAAAGCCTCACCCGCAAACCGGGTTGGACCGACGCCCTGAATAACCTCGGGATTGTGTACCAGAAGATGGAGCGGCTCGACGATTCGCTAGATGCGTTCAACGAGATCCTCGACCTTCAGCCGACGAACGCGACGGCGATGAACAACGCCGCGACAATTTTGGTGCAGCAGGGTAAGAACGAAGAGGCGTTGAATTTCTACAAGCGGGCTCTAAACAACAACCCGACCTACGAGCATGCGATCTCGAACATGAGCCATCTGCTCGAGCGATACGAGAACGGAAGCGCCGCGACCGAAGAGCTGAACCAGCTCGCCGTGCGCAATCCGGAGCATATCGGCGTTCGCGTTCGGCTTGCCCGGCGGCTGATCTCGCTCGGGAGGCACGAGGAGGCGGCCCGGCATCTCGATTACTCCGTGCAGAATCTGCCCGACGACAACGAGGAGCTCAAGGAGCTCGGCAGAGTGCTGCTGGAAGCCGGTCGCCCCGAGCAGGCGGAGGCGGTGTTTTCGCGGCTCGCCGAGCGGGTCGGTGACGATCTCGATCATCAGGTGGAACTTGCCGCCATTTACCGCGAGGCCGGCAAGCTCGACCTCGCGCGTCGCCAGCTGACGAATCTGCTACAGCAGAGGCCGGACAGCCTCGATGCGGAACTGTTGCTGTGCAAGGTCATGCTCGATCAGGAGGAGGTCGAGTCCGCGTACACCCGGCTGGAATCGCTGCGACAGCGCTATCCCGACGATGGGAGAATCCTTGCCGCCATAGCCCGCGCGAATCAGCTCATGGGTAAGCGCGAGGAGGCAATTCAGGTAGCCGACCAGCTCGTCAACCTGCAGGGCAATCGCGCCAATCCCGAAGATATCAGTCGGCTCAACGAAAGTTTGAGCCTCTACGAAAAGGCGGTTGCCGCTTTCGAGGAAGACCACGGCGCAGCGTGGGAGCGAAACCTCGAGAAGCTCGGGCGGCTTGCACGCGGTGAAGCCGACTCGGACGAGGAGCTTCTGCTCGGGTACGAAGTGGACGAAACCGGAGAACAGGACGAGGAGTCGATACCGATTCTCGATTTCGGTGAAGACGAGTTCGTCGTCGGAGACGACGATGTTGTGCGGGAGCCGGACGAAGAGATTACAGAGTTTCCGGATGATGATGTGCCGTCGCTATTCGATCTGCCGAGTTTCAGCGAGTCCGATAGTCGGCGCGAGCGGGGGCAAGCCGGAGAACCGCAGACTCCTCCGTCGGATTCGTCCGCATCTGGAACGGCTTCGCCGTACGGACAGTCGCCGATGCCCGGGCAGCCACAGGGCTCGCCCCAGTCGCAGGGTGCTGCACCGTCTCAGGGCTTCCCCCAATCGCAGGAGGCTGGATCGTCGGAGGGCTTTCCCCAATCGCAGGAGGCTGGATCGTCGGAGGGCTTTCCCCAGTCGCAGGGCGGTGCACCGCCACCACCGCCCCCGCCTCCCCAGTACGGTCCTCAGTCGCCGATTGGTTACGATTCTTCCGCGCCGGAGGAATCCGCGCAGGATGAAACGGGTGCCGACCACGGTGCACACGATGAGTACAACGGGGAAGAGGCAACGGATTCGACCGCGCCCGGTACGGAACGAGCCGAATCCGATGAAAGCGAGCGCGGTGGGGAAGAGCCGGCGGAATCCGCTGCCTCCGACAGGCGTCATTCCGGAGCGGGTGACGGCGACGGCGGGAATACTCCTGCCGGCGCTGGGGCCGAGGGTTCACCTTCGGCCGAGTCGCCGGAGGAGCGAGAGGAAGCGGACGATCGGAGTACGCACGGACCGTACGACGAACCGGAGCTCGTCGAAGAATCGGAACCGGCGCCGGACGAAGAATCGTTCGAGGAGCTGGAGGCCGCCGATGAGCCGGACGCGGCCGGCCGGCTGGACGTCTCCGACACGCCGGACGCCGCGGGCGAACCGGAGCCGACCGGGGCTCGGGAAGATCCGGAATCATTCGAGTCGCCGGAGGAGCCGGCCGAGGCTCCGGGCGGATTCGGTCAACCCGCTGAAGGCCCAACTCCGCAAACGGAAGACAGCTGGTCGTCCGGACGGAGTGCGAGAGAGCCGGACTTCGGAGGCTCCGAGCCGGTCGAGCCTACCTCGGAGAGTGCAGCAGAGGACGACAAGCGTGATTCCGTCGATGATTGGCGGCTGGCACAGGCACGGATGTTTGACTATCTGGGGAAGCTTGCCGAAGAGCTCCCGCCGGAACGCTCCGAAGAATTCTACTCCAGCGATGTGCCGTTGAGACTGGAACGGATCAAGAATGCGATTCTTGGTCGCCGCGGATTGCACAAGGATATATCCGAGCCTGCGGGTTCGTACTCAAGAACCCCACTCACGCGCGAGCGCATCGGTGCTACCTTCGGTGTGCTTGAGCAGCTTTCGAGTTACGTCCCGGACGACCGAGTCGCCGGCCGGCTTCGCGAGCGACTACGGCGCATTCGCGAGCAGCTTTGAGAACGTGTCAAACAGTGCTGTGGAATTGAGTGCCGGCGCATATCTGCGTCTCGAATAGCCAGGCACGTAGATGTGTGTTGCAGTCGGCGCATACGTGCTATATCCAGGACTTCCCCTGGCTCCGGCTACTGCTCTTTTCCGAGGTGTTCTTATCCGAGCCCGGCATCGGGAATCTCATATTCCCAGATTCCGCGCCGACCGGGATCGCGTACACTCCGAATCGGGTGCCTGAATAGCTTCGCGTTCTTCAAAACCCAGTGAAAGTAGTCTTCCCTCGCCCACGGAGAATGGGCGTGGTGTGTTATGTCGTCCAGTTCGACCCGGCCGATTATCGCGTTCGATAGAAAAAAGGGTTCATCGGGATATCTCCGATAGTACGCGTAGACGCGTGCGAGGAAATCGTACTCTCGGACCACCCGCGCATCCTGCCGGTCCTCATTTTTCAGAACGATCCGCACGCCCTGCTCAGGGATGTTGATGTATTTCGCCTTGCGGGCAAGCTCTTCGATCTTGTTCATTTGTTCGTTGAACTCGTGGATCACCGGCACAGGAAGGCCGCGGAAATCCGGCATACCGGTTATCGAGTATCGACCGCTCGAATGAATGTAGATCGTCCCGCGGAACTCGGTCTTGTAGCTCATGTTGAGCACATCCTGGACGCCCGAACAGATAAGGTACGAGTCGGGATTCGTAACGGAAAAACAGTTGACCCTCAGAGCTTCCTCCTTATACTTCTCTTCGAGTATCGGACAAGATGCGTTCGGGATTCAATGCTGCGAACGCTCCTTGCACCGATAGCCCGATACACGCTATATTCCGGGTAATCGAGAGCGGGGGATTAGCTCAGTTGGCTAGAGCGGTTGGTTCGCAATCAACAGGTCAGGGGTTCGAATCCCCTATCCTCCATCGCAGAGCATATCCACCTCCACACTCGCCGGGCATGTACGTCCGGCTTTTTTTGTGCTCGGCCATTTTTCTCACGTTTCTCTTCTCGTGTTCGCCGGATGATCCTCGACCCGTTGATCTCGAATCGATCCCGGATCGGTTGATTTTCGAGTATCCCGGCGATTTCGCCATCACTACCACCGAACAGGAAATACGAGCTCGATGGGGTACGCCGACCTCGGTGGATGAGCTGCCTATCGAAGGTACAGCCGCGAATGGCGAGCGTGATGTCCGACGGACGTATCACTATGACGGCCTTGAGTTCATCTTCTACGAGTCTGCACGCGAAGATTTCCATATTCTTGCCGCCACAGTGCTCACGGGGGAGCAGTATGCGGTCGATCTCGGGCTGCAGGTCGGCATGGGACTCTCGGTAGCTGAGTCGGCCTTGGGATCACCGGCCTTCGTCCAGGAAGACTCTCATGTATTCAGCGTCGGCGACAGCCCCGCGGATCGGCTCAATATCGAGCTCGTTGTCAACCGTGGCGTCGTGACTGAGATCGCCATCTCACCCGATATACCGTGATCTTGACAGCGCTCCGGATTTCGCGGAATACTTTCCGAAACTGCGCGCACAGCGCGCACAGACCGTTAGCGTACGGGCGATTAACTCAGTGGGAGAGTGCTACCTTCACACGGTAGAAGTCGCTGGTTCAAATCCAGCATCGCCCAGGATGCATGGGCGAGCAGCGGCCGCCAGGCCGCGACCAGCCCAGGACGAAGCGCCGTAGCGTAATTGCGAAGCAATTGCGCGAGACCGAGGGCGGCTTGCTCCCTTCCTCGGCTTCGCCTGCAGTAGGCAGGCGGGGGCGCGAAGTGACCTCAATTGCGACATCTCTATCGAGTCTTGACGCGACAGACGTCGCCTTCTTGCTTTCTCCTTTTCGCCGCGATAGGGTGACCGCCTTGGAGGAGCTGTATGGCAAAAAAACGCGTTGTTGTTACTGGAAGCGAAGGAAAGGCGGGCACCTACACCGCCGACCGACTCGAATCAGAGGGATACGAGGTGTTGCGTGTCGATATCGCCGCGCCGCTCAATCCCGGTGACCACGCAACGCGGCGCGCCGATCTCACTGATCTCGGCCAGACCGTAGAAGTGCTAAGCGGTGCCGACGCGGTCGTGCATCTTGCCGCTATTCCGGCTCCTTTCATGGTGACCGATGCTGAAACGTTCCGCATTAACACCTTGTCCACGTATAACGTCTTTTCCGCCGCAGCTACGCTCGGCCTGAAACGGGTCGTGTGGGCCTCGAGCGAAACGGCCCTCGGCCTTCCCTTCGACCGGCACCCCGACTATGCCCCGGTCGATGAGGAACATACCTACCCCGAGTTCAGTTACGCGCTGTCCAAAGTAGTGTCCGAGGAAATGGCGCGGCAGTTCTCCCGGTGGAACGACATGCCGATAGTCGGACTCCGCCTTTCCAACATCATCCTGCCCGATTCCTACACGAACTTCCCACAGTTTCAAAAGGACCCGACGCTTCGTAAGTGGAATCTCTGGGGTTATGTTGATGTTCGGGACGTGGCCCAGAGCTGTCTTCGCGCGCTCGATGCCGATATCAGCGGCGCGGGGCACTATGTAATCGCGGCCGCCGACACCGTTATGGATACGCCGAGCGCCGACCTTATGGCAGAGCACTTCCCTAATGTCCCGCTCAGGAAAGATCTCGGTACCTACGAGACGCTGCTCTGCATAGACCGTGCCCGCGCGGAATTAGGCTATACGCCGGAATACAGCTGGCGGGATATGGTTTAGCCACCGACGCCTACGATTCGAGATAATGTTCTCGATGAGGCGTGGTGGGTATGGCAGGTAGGAGCATGGCAGAACACCAACCTCAGAGCTTCGGCCCGGTAATCGATGCACACATTCACTTCGCGGGCGACCACCCGCGGTCGCTCGAGTTACTCGATGAGCTCGACCTGAAGCTGCTCAATGTAACGGTGGCCGATCTCGCCGGCACATGGCGCGAGCGCGAGGCCGAACCGTACCGGGAGCTATCTCAAAGATGGCCACATCGATATGCGTGGTGCACGAGTTTCGATCCGCCCGCGACCTCCGAAGAGGACCCCGAGTATACGGTACGCGTGATCGAAGGTCTCGAGGACGATTTCCGAGCCGGAGCGATCGCATGCAAGATATGGAAGAATGTCGGCATGGAGGCAACCGATGCTTCCGGCCGCTATATCATGATCGACGATCCGGTGCTCGAACCGATACTCTCCTACCTTGAAGATGGGAGCCACACGCTTCTGACCCATATCGGGGAGCCGTTGGCCTGTTGGCTACCGCTCGACCACCCGAGCCCTCATCGTGAGTACTACCGACGCAATCCACAGTGGCACATGTACGGTCGAACCGATGTGCCCGCTCACGAGCAGCTCATGGCGGCTCGCGATCGCGTGCTGGCACGTCATCCGAGTCTGCGCGTTGTCGGAGCGCATCTCGGCAGTCTCGAATACGATCTCGACGAGCTGGCCTCACGTCTGGATGCGTACGATAACTTCGCGGTCGACACATCGGCCAGGTTCATGGACCTCGTGTCGCACGGCGGGAAGCGGTTGCGGGATTTCTTTCTGACCTATCACGATCGGATTCTGTTCGGGACCGATGTCGTCGCACGCCGCCCGCACAGCGAGATGGCCGACGTCGAGCGGGAGGAGCTTTACGAGAAGGTCCGGAAGGACTATCTCGCGCAACACGCCTACTTCGCCGGAAATCAACCGGTGACGTTCGGAGACGAAGTACACGACGGCATCGAGTTGCCC
>SLIN01000073.1 GCA_007135605.1 Spirochaetales bacterium
GAGTACGCCGGCAGCCGAAAAAACGAACGCCCCGTGCTCCCCATGCCTCACAGAGTAGTATGGGCCGCCCGGACGGGCAACGATAGAACCGATTGCTCGATTTCTTGCGCTTTTCTCAGGTCGCTCGTCGGTGGTCGGAGCCGGACAAACTCCTAATGTCCGGCGAGCTCCCCCGCGTCTATCCGAACGGGGACGCGGGCGCGTATATCGCGCGAGGAGAAGCCGACACGGAGCTCGTACTCCCCGGGGTCGACCACCCAACCGCGCCGGTCGCGGTCGTAGCGGGCGAACATCCGCGGCCCGAGTGGAAGCGAGACAGTCACGGATTCTCCCGGAGCGAGCTGAACCTTGCGGAACCCTCTCAATTCGTGCGCCGGTCGCGGCTCCGCGTTACCGTTGCGGCGTGCCACGTACAGCTGGGTGGTCTCCGATACGGCTACCTCGCCGTTGTTCGAGACGGTGACGGCGACCGATCGACGGTTCCCGCCGGCGGACGGCTCCACGATGTCCTCCCGGGCGTCGGGTTTCCGGGCGGCGGCCGCCGCGGCGCGCGCTATCACGCCCTGCGGTCCGACTTCTGCCGAGAAATCGATCTTCCCGGGTGCCTTGAACTCCGACAGCGCGCACTCGGAGTAGGTCAGCCCGTGTCCGAACGGAAAGAGCACCGGCAAATCGCGCCTGTCGTAGTACCGGTATCCGACGAAAAGCCGCTCGCCGTAGTGCGTGCGACGCCCGCCGGGGACATGCAGATACGACGGGGTGTCCTCGATGCGCAGCGGGAATGTCACCGGCAGCTTACCGGACGGTGAGACTTGCCCGCTGAGGATCTGCGCGAGCGCCGTGCCGCCTTCCATGCCGGGGTAGTAGGCGAGCACGACGGCGGCCACGCGGTCGATCCACGGCATCGCCACCGGTGAGCCGGCGTTCAGGACGACGACGGTGCGACGATTCGCGCCCGCCACCGCGGCGATCAGCTCATCCTGCCGGTTCGGAAGCGAGATGTGCGGCCGGTCGCCTCCCTCGGTCTCGTATCCGGCGGCCATTCCGGCGAAGACGACCGCCGCGTCGCAGCGGCGTGCGAGCGCGACCGCCCGCTCGATCCGGTCATCTTCGCCCTGTGTGTACACGCGCTCGAGACGCACTGCGAGGGCGAGCACATCCACCTCCGCAGTTCTGGTGGTTTCGATTGTCAACGGAGCCGGCGAATCCGTGGACAGCTGTACGGTAACTTTCGATCGCGGCGCCGGCGCTTGCGGATCCGGGGAAGGAGTGTGCTCGATCAGGTGCCCGCCGGATACCCCGCGGCCTCCGGTTGCCGAGGCGGCCGCGTCCCCGCCGACTGTTAAAGTGGAGAGTGCGGTGCTCTCGAGATAGAGGGCGTAGGTGCCGCTTTCGGGAACGGTGAGCGAGCCTGACAGGCGCACGTGGTAGCGGTCGCGATCGGCCGGACCCCGGCCGCCCCACCAGATGCCCGCACCTTCGTTGCTCGTGACAAGCGGTTCACCGGTTGCCGCATCGCCTTCGAAGATTTCCGCAACAAGCCCGCTCCCGTCGCCCGAGGCCGGAGTAAGCCGCTCGCGGGGAATAACCGGCGGCGCCTCGTAGTTATCACAACCCGGCTCGTGCTCGATCGCCACCGCCCCGCCGTACTGCGCCCGCAGCGCCTCTATCGGCGAGACGACATACGGCGACTCGACAAAGGAGCTTCCCGAACCGACCGCCTGCAGATCGGCGGCGTTCGGGCCGATGACGGCGATCGATCCCAACGCATCGGAGGCGAGTGGCAATGCTCCTCCGTCGTTCTTTAACAGGGTGATGGCCTCGAGCGCGACTTCACGCGCGAGCTCCTGGTGCTCACCGGTGTTCAGCGCCCCGGGGCCGGCCGTCGCGGCCTCCTCCGTTGCCCTTTTGATCACACCGACGACGCGGCGGGCCGCATCATCAACCTCGCTCTCTTCCACCTGGTAGAGATCGACCGCGCGCTGAAGCGTATCGCCGAAGTGTCGAGCCGGCCCCGGCATTTCCAGATCGAGTCCGGCCTTTAGCGGAGCCGCGGTGGAGTGAACCGCGCCCCAGTCGGAGACCACGAATCCCTCGAATCCCCACTCGTCCTTGAGTATTTCGCGAAGCAGATGAGTATTCTCGCTTGCGTACACGCCGTTTATGCGGTTATAGGCGCACATGACCGTCCACGGTCCGGCCTCGGTGACGATCGCCTCGAACGCCGGCAGATAGATCTCGCGCAACGTCTGCTCGTCGACCTCGGAGCTGCCGCGCATCCGCTCGTCTTCCTGGTTATTGCAGGCGAAGTGCTTGACCGAAGCGCCGACCCCGTTCGACTGGAGCCCGCTCACCCACGCCACGCCGATGCGGCCGGCGAGGTACGGGTCTTCGGAGTACGTCTCGAAGTTCCGGCCGGCCGGCGGCTGCCGGACGATGTTCACGCACGGACCGAGGAGAATGTTGCAGCCGAGCGCGCGCGTTTCCTCGGCGAGGGCGAAGCCGACTCGCCGGATGAGCTCGGTGTTCCAGCTCGCAGCCATCGACACCCCCGACGGGAAGGCGGTGGACACATCGCGCGGGCGCACCGGGTGCTCGAAGTTCGCGCGCACGCCGTGTGGACCGTCGGTCATCGTAATCGATGGAATGCCGAGCCGCTCCACCGGAACGGTTCGCCAGTCGTCGAGGCCGGCGAGCAGCGACACCTTCTCCTTCAAGGTCATCCGCCGTACCAGCTCCTCCGGTGAGCTGTGCTCGAATGCGTGTGGGTCTTCTGCGTGTCGATCGTCCCTCTTATCCTGTGCGTTCGTGCTCATTATTCTCTCCGTTCCGGGCAGGCGCTCTCAGACACGGTCTTGATCCGCCGCCTCGGGGCTGCGCTTTGCAAGTTCGATGTAGTTGATGGCAGAGCCGGCGGTGCCGTGGACGGCGGTTCCGCCCGCGTTGTCGCCGGCAGCTTCGCCGGCCACATCCGGTTCGCCCGCGCCGCCGGCTGTGCTGCTGTCTCGCCGGCCGCCGCCCGCGCCGTCGAGGTTGTCACCGGCCGAATCCACGACCAGTCTGAGATCATGCACACCGGGCTCGAGGCGCCGCGAACCGCAGCGCACCCGTTGCCAGGCGCGCGTGCCGCCGGTGTCCGGTATTTCGACGACACCGGTAATCGGCTCGCCGTCGAACTCCAGGTGTACGCTCGTGCCGGTTCCTGCCGATGCCGCGCGAACGGCAATCTCGTATTCGTCCGCTTCGGTCACTTCGATTGTGTAGCCGAGCCAGTCGCCGGTGCTGAAACCGGTAATGCAATACCCGCCGCCGGCGCCGATGTTGTATCCGCCGGGGGTATCGCCCGCCGCCTCGATCTGCACGTGGGACTCCCGGTAGCGGTAGCACATGCGCCGGCTCGCGGTGCCGTAGGCGACACCGCGTCCGCCCCGATCGAAGTCTTCGGCTTCGATGCGCGCAATGCGCCCGATCGGAAACGGAGCGGCATAGAAGGGACGGCGTTCGTCGTCGCGCAGATCGTGCCAGGCGTTCGGATCGCCGACCGCCGACCACCACGCCTCGGTGGCTATCTCCTCGCTCGCGTTCGTCACGACGGTGGTGGCGCCGGCCGGATCGTCCCGGTACTCCGGCATGCCGTCCTCTCCGAAACCGGCGAAAGTCACCTGCTTCGCTTCGAGGATAAAATCGGGTCGTATGACCGAGATCACAGGCTGCCCGTCGTCGTCGCCGGGAACGGTTCCAGACGGCATAACGTGCGGCAGCCGTTTGTCGATCATCCATCGCGTCAGCTCGGTCGGCGGCAGCTCGCGCAGGCGCGATCTCGGTACGAGCGGTGCCCCCAGTCCCGCGGGAAACTGAACCATGCGGAGTCTGGTAGGCACGATGTATGATGCCCACGGATCGACACCGCCGTTGTAATCGCGCACGCCGCCGGTCGTACCGCCGAGCCAGGCGACAATCAGCCGGTCGGCGATCGACGGGTCGAGCAGGTAGGCGTCGGCGGCCACCGTGAGCGGTCCGCCCATGCAGAGAACGAGCGGTCGGTCAACTGTCGCGTTGCGCGCCTCGCGGACGACGAATCGGCTACCGGGCGTGTCGATCGGAGCGGTGTCTTCTACTTCGTCGCTGCGGGGCCGGGTCAGCGCACGCGCAGGCCCGGCATAGTGGGCGGGAATGCGGCGAAATCCGCTGCGTTCGGCCTTGCGCAGGATCTCCACCCGGCCGGCGAAATCGATTTCGTAGGTGTCGGCGTTCACGCAATCGTTGGCCGGCGTGCTGGTGATAAAGCCGCGCAGGTCGATTTTCCCGGCGCTCGACAGGGCAAGCAGCAGCTCGTCGGTGAATACGTCCGCATGTGAGTCGTTGTCGTAGATAATCGGATTTTCGGTGGTATAGGGAACGGCGGACATCAATCGCTCCGTACCGGGCGTACAAGCCCGCAAAAGGCACTCACTCACTCGCTCCCTTCCCTGCGCAAGAGCACGATCCAGTCCGGTGCAGGCTCTCCGTCGTGCTCGGCTCCCTCCGGCGATTCTACTCGATTTGTGGTTGCAGGGCCCGACTCGCCGGCCGGTTCCCCACCGCGCTTCGGCTTCCCCGCCGGATACGGCTGAAGCTCGCCGCTGCGAGGGTCGTAGAGCTCAATGCGCCAGGAGTGCAATATGCCGCTCGCTTGCGCCGGCGCGTCGGGCGAAGCGCCGGCGGCCGGGCGAGCCGTGCCCGCGCGCCCGCTTCCCCCGACTCTCGCACCCTCGGCAAGCTCACACCACCCGGCGCACGGGAAGTAGACACAGACGGTGCGCCCGTCTCGGGAGCTCATGCAGAGCGGAGCAGTCCCCTCTTCCCGGTCGCCGGAGTGGGCGGACAGAAAATGCGCGGCCGGAACCATCTCCGAGTAATCGACGACCTCGGTCATGAAACGCCGGAACGGCGGCAGCATCGCGGTCCCTTCGGAGTCCGTTTCGAGCGACATGTGCGGGCCCCAGCTGCTGTTGAAGCCGTGAACGACCGGACAGCCGCTGAATCCGGCGCGCCACTGCCCGCGGCGAGTATGCTCCGGGCCGAACTCCTCGAATATGCCGAGGGTCCAGCACCCGGGCGCGCGTTCGTAGCCGAACTCCGCGCAGATGATCGCCTTGGTGGTCGGCCAAACCGGCTTTGCCGCCCCGGGCGCAGCGGTCGTACCCGTCGCGCCGGTTGCACCGGTGCGACCGTGGTGCACCCCGCCGGCGTCACGAGCTGCCGTCGAGCCTTGCGAGGCCGGTTCGAGCGCGTCGCATCCAGCGTGAAAGCGCAGGTCGCGGTCCACGTAGCGGCAGAGCGCCGCATCGCCGTGTAGCGCCATCTCCCGGCCCCAGTCGGCCTGAACGAGGTACACATCGATCTCCTCGATGTGCTCGAGCCGCTCGAAGAGCGAACGCTTCTGTTCCCAGTTGTGTACTCCTATCGGGTGGCGGTACGGGTCTATCTCCTTGATTGCACGCGCCAGGCGCGCGATCCAGCGGTCGGCCTGCCGGTGCCACTTCGGTTCGCCGTCGGGATAGAACTCGTACTCGTTCGCCGGGCACCAGATGAGCAGCTGCGGGAACGCCGAATACCGTGCGATGAGATAACGGATCCAGTGCAACTCGATCTCCGCATCGAAGCTCGCCCGGTCGTTGAAGGGGAACTCGAACATCCAGGCCTCGAGGATCATCTCGAACCCGATACCGTGGCGCGATGCCTGCTCGAACACCCGGTCGACGGCGGCGAAGTACGCTGGATGAAACCGGGTCAAATCCGGTTTCTGCGCCGAGCCTCCCCACGGCCAGAAGTCGGAAACCGGCCAGCTGCTGCGGGGGGTGCGGGGGTGAAACGGGCTCGTCTGCGCGCGAGCGCGCACGTAATTCACCCCCTGGCCCGCGCGGCGGGCGAGGAGTCGCTCGGTGTCCAGGCCGGAGAAGGCGGCGCCGAACAGGTTATACATGGTGTCGCCGAGGAGAAACTCCGGCCGGCCATCCGCCCTCCGGAATCTGTAGCCTTCGCCCGGGGTGACTCGCAGCTCGCCGTGCGGGTCGACCTCGTGCTCGCCCACGTCGACCGTTACGCTCCCTGTCAGGCTCGCGTCATGCGGCCGCGTTTCGACGGCGCAGACCCAACGACCTGCCGCCGGAGGTCGAAAGCGTATTCGGAAAAC
Organism: Spirochaetales bacterium; assembly: GCA_007135605.1. Taxonomy (GTDB): domain Bacteria; phylum Spirochaetota; class Spirochaetia; order DSM-27196; family SKKC01; genus SLAN01. The sequence goes on from SLIN01000073.1 coordinate 6,176, forward strand.
CGGGGCCCCATCGGCGTCGAGGCCGTCGTGAAAGCCGTACACGGTATAGGTCGGGTGGTCGCCGGACTCCGGACGAACTTCGGCGACGACCGCAACGTCCCAGAATGGGTTCTCGTATTCGCTATTGCTGCGTACCGTTATCTCGTGCACGCCGCTGTGTAGATGTTCGTGTTGTATGGACATGATCGATCCCCTTGATTGTGCTCTGTGCAAACGGGGGTGGTAAACCTGGCAATTCGCATCAATAATAGCACGTATGTGCTATTTCCGATATCGTGAGCGGCGATGAACGATGTGTGACGGAACAACCGCGCGGCCCGAACCATATGCCGAGTGGATCGATGCGTTGCGCGCGCTCCCATACGAGACGCGGTCGATTCTGACACACGAGCGTCGATTTGCGCTGCATTGCATGATCTCCTCAATCGGCCACAGCAGGGTACAAAGCGTCTTCTACAACTGGTCCGGGCTCGCACGCGGCGAACGTGAGTTCGGTGTGTTCCAGCTGACGCTTGCCGGCGAAGGCAGGTTGCGGTGGAACGGAGTCACTCACGTGTTGCTGCCCGGAGACGCTTTTCTCGTTCGGATTCCAAGCGATCATCACTATTTCCTGCCTGCCGGCTCCGAGAGCTGGGATTTCCTGTATTTGATTATATACGGCATGGAGATCATGCGGGTTCTGCGCCGAATCGAGAGTGTCCATGGACCGGTTCTTCGCGTCGCTCCGCACTCATCGCTACCCTCGTTCTTGCTCGATCTCTTCGGCTTCCTATCCGAAGAAACCGATCCTACCGCACCCACCGTGTCCTCATATGCGTACCGGCTCGTTATGCAGCTGCTCGACGAAACCCGGACGCCCCAGGAAGGCCGTGAAGAGCCGGCGATTCGAAAGGCGAGAGAGTACGCACGAAGCAACCTCGACTCGGTTATTGGAGTACGCGAGATGGCCGATGCGGCCGGGCTGTCGCGGTCGCACTTCAGCAGGGTTTTCCATCGAGCCGAAGGAATGGCGCCGCGGGAGTATATCGAGCATCTCCGGCTGAAGAATGCGATGTCGTTGCTCTCTCAGCGCGAACTGATGGTAAAAGAGGTGGCCGCCTCGAGCGGATTTCGTGACGAGAACTATTTCACCCGGGTATTTAAACGGGCCACCGGCTTGACGCCGAGCGAATACCGAAGAATCGGAATCTGAACGCAGACGACGGAGCACAAATCTCCTGTCATTGATACAATCCTGATATGTTCGTCGCCCGAATACCGGTGCATACTTGCTGATGTTATGGCAAAGATCACCCTTATCGGGTCGGGTAGTCTCGTATTCACCCGAAACCTCTGTAACGATATTCTCCTGACACCGGCGCTCGAAGGCGCAACGATCGCGCTCATGGACATCGATTCCGATCGCCTTGAACAATCGCGCCTCGTCGTCGATGCCATGGCGAAGCAGATGGGCTCGAATGTGCATATCGAAGCGCACACCGATCGGCAGGCTGCGATTCGGGGTGCCGACTACGTAATAACCACCTTCCAGCAGGGAGGTCTCGATGCATATGCCCTCGACATCGAGATTCCGGCGCGGTACGGACTCGGGCAGTGTGTCGGCGATACGCTCGGGCCCGGCGGCGTCTTTCGCGCCTTGCGCACCATTCCGGTCATGCAGGGTATCTGTGGTGACATGGATACGCTTGCTCCCGATGCCCTGCTCCTGAACTACGTGAACCCGATGGCGGCGGTCTGTTGGGCGATCGACCGGCTCGCCGGTCGGCCGCATGTGGGCCTGTGCCACAGCGTTCAGGGAACCAGTGCTATGCTGGCCTCGTGGATCGACGTCCCGATCGAGGAAGTCACGTATCGCTGCGCCGGCATAAACCATCAGGCGTTCTATCTCGAGTTTCGTCACGGCGACGAAAATCTCTATCCCCGCATTCGTGAGGCCACCGAGCGGCCGGATATCTACGGTCAGGAGCCGGTGCGAATCGATTTGCTGCGCCACTTCGGTTATTTCGTAACCGAGTCGAGCGGGCACGCGAGCGAGTACCTGCCGTATTTCCGGAAGAGCGAGAAGCAAATTGATGAGACACTCGTGCCGAAGTTCACCGATCCGGTTAATCACTGGCTCGATTTCGGGCGCACCGGCGGTTATCTCAAGCACTGTCGAGAGCGGGAAGCGCGTTTCAACGCGGAGTTCGACGAGATTCGGGCCGAGAAGCCGCGCGAGAAGCGAGGCGACGAGTACGGCGCCTACATTCTCGAAGCGATGGAAAGCGGCTCCCCGACGGTGATCAACGGGAACGTGCCCAATCGCGGGCTCATTACCAATCTCCCGGAGGGCTCATGCGTCGAAGTGCCGTGCCTTGTCGACTCCAACGGCATTCAGCCGACGACGGTCGGCTCCCTGCCGCCCCAACTGGCCGCGCTGAATCGTACGAACATTAACGTGCAGGAGCTTATCGTCGAGGCGTCCGCGACCGGTAGCACCGACGCGGTACACCATGCCGTTGCGCTCGATCCGTTAACCGCAGCGGTGTGCACTCTCGACGGGATTCACGAGATGGTCGAGGAGATGCTCGCCGCACAGAAGCAGTGGCTGCCGCAATTCACGGGTTGAGCGGGGCTGATGACCGTACTGATTATCGGGGGCACCGGAGAGATCTCCACTTCGTTGACCCATCGCCTGCACTCCGAGGGGCACGAGGTAACGATACTCAATCGCGGCCGGCGTTCGGTTGCCGTTCCCGCCGGTGTCGGAGTGCTCCACGGTGACCGTGAGAAACGGGCTGATCTTGAAGCAGCGGTTTCCGATCGATTTTTCGATGCGGTAATCGATTTTGTCTGTTTCACAGCCGAGCACGCACAGACCGACATTGAGGTATTTTCCGGACGCTGTGGACACTTTATCTACATCTCCACGGTCTGGGTCTACGGCGCGCCCCAGCGTTTTCCGGTGACCGAGGACCATCCGTGCGAGCCGGTCGAGGAATACGGTCGTAACAAGCTCGCCGCCGAAGAGCTGTTCCTGGGAGCGGCAGCCGACGGCCGTTTGCCGGCGACAGCCCTTCGTTTTCACGCTACGTACAACGACTACTCACCGTGGCCAAGCGTACTTGCGAACGACTCGACGATTCCGTATCGCCTTCGAGCGGGCAAGCCGATCCTCGTGCACGATCGCGGCGCTCTACCTACCCACTTCCTTCACGCCGACGACGCCGCCGTCGCGGTTACCGGGGTGCTGCAGCACCCCGAGCTATCTACCGGAGAGGCGTACAATGTGGTAGGCGAATCTTTGGCCTGGAACGCAGTGTTTCGTTCGGCGGCGCGGGCGCTCGATTTGGAGGCGCGCTTATTCTACCGCCCCGCCGAGAAGATTATTGCAGCGTTTCCCGAGCGTACCTGGCCACTGAAGGGCGTTCATCAGTACGCTATGGCGTTCACGAACGCGAAAGTACAGAGCCTGGTCCCCGACTTTGAGGTCACTATTACCACCGAAGAAGGGTGCCGGCGACGGCTCGAGGTATCCGCAATTCCGCGTGATGCCCGACTTGAGGACCCCGATCCCGACCTCACCGCGCGAATCGACGCGCTGCAGATCGAATCGTGGCAGTGATACGGAACTCTCAGCTCGGGAAGCTGATCCTGAACAGCGCATCCTCCCGCGACAGTGGCTCGATTGTCGCGCGAAGTCGCTCCTGAATCCGGCGGAGGAGAACTTGTGCCATCGCATCGAGCGTGGTTGCGCCGTTCAGCGACCGCCCGTTGCTATCGTACGATTCAAGTGCAATTTCGGCCCGCCCGTCCCGGATCGCAAGGGCGATCGTGATTTGACTCCTTTCCAGCTCACTGCGTCGCGTTTCGGAAAGAATAGCGAAGACCTCGGAGAGAGTAACGGCGATATCGAGTGAGCGTTCGATACCGAGCGAGATTTCCGAGTGCTCCCGGTCGCCTGCCCGCAACTCCAGCCTGGCTTGCGCCTGCCAGATGTCGGAGAAGAGCGGCAGCAGCGAGTCAAGATAACAAGGTAGCGCGACCGAGGATCCGGGGGGAATGCTTGAGAAGTAGCGATAGGACTGGACGAGGACGCGAACGCGCGCCTGAGTGCGCTCCACAAGGTGATCGCGGCTGGTCTGCGCAAAAGTTGCGCAGTGGACCTCGAAAAGGCGATTGATCATTCCGAGATAGATCGCGGTTCGCCTATCGAGACCGCTCGGATCGGGTCCTGCCAACGCAATTCCGAGACTCAACGAAATTGTAATCAGAAGATCGATTTCCGCGTCGGTCCACTCCCGCTCGGTCGTGCAGTCGTCGAACCCGACGAAGCCCCAAAGGGAGTAATCGACGAAAATCGGCAGAATGAGCAACGACTTAATGCCCTGCTCGAGGAGCAAGCGCTTCTCCTTCTCGGGAAAAGAGCGTATCGGCCCGTAGATCGGAGTGCCCAAACTGAGCTCGTCGAGCCAGCGCCCGTATCCGGCCTGTCGCAGAGGAAGCGATTGCAGTTCGTGGTTGTCAATCTGCGGACTGACGTGCGCGCTGCACCACTCGTAGCGCTGCGAAGCGCGTTTCTCCACTCCCTTCGCTGCGGTAATCTCGAAAACATAGACTCGATCGACCTTCGCGACACTTCCCACGCGAGCAAGCGCGGATTGTACCGCCTCGCCTCGATCGCCCGATTCAATGAGTGTTCGTTGTACCGCGAGTATCTCCGGAAGTGCGCTGTTTACCCGATCGTGCATATTTAACCTGCCATTTTCTCGAATTACCCACTATCTGACCGTGTTCCGGCGGAGCTCGTCAAGGAAATTAATGGTATTGTGTGTAATAGAGATAAGCGCAATGTGCGTGCCAAGCAGTGGTATGCTTCTTCGGAGCGGAATCGGGATCGATGATCGATGCGTACTTCATGCATCGTGCACCGCGCGGCCGATCCTGCTACTATGCAGCCCGAAGATGAGTAGCAAAAAGCAGAACGATACGAATTTGGCCGCCGAAGAGGCGCTCGAACGACTGCGTGAGGGGAACGAGCGGTTCGTGTCCACAGAGCGAACCCCGGGCGCGCTGCACGACCGCGATCGCATGACGGCACTGCTGCGTGGCCAGCATCCGTTCGCGGTGATTCTCGGGTGTGCCGATTCGCGCGTGCCGGCGGAGATCGTTTTCGACCAGGGACTCGGCGACCTGTTTGTGATTCGAGTTGCGGGTAACGTCGTTGCACCATCACTTATCGGGAGTGTGGAGTTCGCCGCTGTGGAGTTCGGCACGCGATTGGTGGTCGTGCTCGGACACTCACATTGCGGTGCGGTTCAGGCTACGATCGCCGATCTCAGGCAGCCGGCCGGCGAAGGCTCCCAGAATCTTCGCTCGATCGTTGATCGGGTTCGCCCCGCCATCGAGCCGCTCTTTGCCACCGATCTTGCGAACGATCCCGAACGGCTCGAGAATGAGTCCGTTCGGGCGAATGTGCGGGCATCGGTCCAGCAGCTTCGTGCTGGTTCAGAGATACTCGAGCGGATGATTGCCTCAGACGGACTGAGGATCGTCGGTGCCGAATATTGGCTCGAGTCCGGTCGCGTCGAGTTTCTCGAGTAGTTGCGCGAGTCGCATTCGATGGGGATTGCAATGGGACCCGTGAGCAGGGTTATCCACCTGGCGCTTCATTGCAGCTGGGAACTGCCGCAAACGCTTCTCGGGGCGCTCGTGTTCACATACGTGCGAGCACTCGATCGAGCCGCATCCACGGTGAACGGGCCGCTTGCCACCCTCGTAACCCACACCGTTCGAATCAGGGGCGGGATCTCACTGGGGATGTTCATCGTCACATCCGACTATCATCGCATGTTTCGCACGGTGCCCGCCGGAGTGCAACAACGGCTCGACGCTCACGAGCTCGGTCATGTGAAACAGTCGCTGATGCTCGGGCCGCTCTACCTGCCGCTTGTCGGCCTGCCTTCGGTATCGCGTGCCGCGCTTCTCCGCTTCAGCCGTCGATGTGGGGGAGCGTTTTCAGCTCGATGGGGACATACCCGCTGGTACTACAGCGGGTACCCTGAGCACTGGGCGAATCGCCTGGCAGGTATCGATCGCTCCGATAGGAAGTCAAGCGCGGGTCGAGGAGGCGTTCGTCGAGGGGGCCCGACCCGGGCGCGCGGGTCGAGGAGGAGGTGACGAGTCACGTGTCGCCGGTCGCTGCGATGCCGGCGGTCAAGCCGGCTCGTGCGCGGACGCTAATTCGTGTAGGGGAGCTGCTCGGTCCCGATTTCTTCCCTCTCCACGAGGGCCCGGAGGGTGTCCCGGTACCCGGGATGATGATCCGCCTGCGATATCAGGTAGAAACGTCGAGGTGGTCCGGTGTGAGGCGTCTTTCCGACGTGTAGATATCCGGGTACTCTCGGCAGCACCGGGTTCGGTGTTTGTCGACCGGAACACGATATAGAGGGTCCCCTCCTCCTCAAAGGTGAGTCCGATCGTATCGGTTGCCGCATGCGTGCAGTAGTCGAGATCCCAGTCGGTATCACGGAACTCATCGCGCACCCGCCAGACCGTCTCAGCCATCGAATAGTAGCGGAAGAGTGTCTCGTAATCGTAGCGGTTCACCGTAGTCCGGTCTGCGTTCGGATCGACGCGCTGCGAATCTCCTGACTCCGGCAACCCGCCGCACGAGAATAGCGTGACCGCTGCCGCGAGAAAGAGAAACAGCCGGCTGAACCGGCCGGAGAACCGCTCGCATCGTGTAAACCCGCATGACATCTTCGGCCGTGCTTGCAGAAGCATACCGCACGTCGCTCGCCGACAGGGGATTACTCTCAGTCGGTCCACCCGCGGGAGATCGCATGTGCGCTCCACGCAACGAAATACGAGCTACGCCAACCCCGATCGCCGAACCGTATCGTTTCCGCACGACCGGCTCCGCCGGTAGCGGAGATGCCTGCATTGCCGACCTCCATCGTCTTGTCGGCGCCGGCGCCGCTCGCGGCGACCACACGCCCTCCGGCGCCGTGCACGATCGCGACGCCGGCGGCGGTGTCCCACTCCATGCATGGCGCCATGCGCGGGTACACATCGGCTATCCCTTCGGCGATCATAGTGAACTTTGCCGCGCTTCCGGCTTGAACCAACTCCACCGTTACGGAGTGCCGCCGGAGAGCCTCAATCCAGGCGCGTGTCTCAGCGTTCAGGTTGTGCCTGCTCGCTACGACGTGCAGTGTGAGATCGGACGAGCTATCCGGCGACGATTCCGCACGGTCTCCGATATTCGATTTGTGCGGCGGTGCGGGCGGCATGCGGTCGGTCGGACGAGGCAGGAGCTCACCGGCCTCGAGCGCGTTCTCCGGCGCTCGTGCGATCTCAGCCATCGACCCGGACAGTCTCACGCTCGCGAGCTCCGGCCCGCCGATGTATACCGCCTCCTGTATCGGTAGTGCGATCACACCGAGGGTCGGCACCTCGCGATCCATGAGCGCTATGCTCACGCCGAATTCGTCGCCCCGTTCGATGAAGCCGCGCGTACCGTCGAGCGGGTCGACAAGGAAATAACTGGACCACGACGTGCGTTCTTCGGGCGGCGGCAAGGGGTGTTCCTCGCTGACAATCGGAAGCTCGGATAGTGCGCGTAGCCGCGATCGAATGATCCGATCGGCCTCGAAGTCGGCACGCGTCACCGGTGAGTTGTCATCCTTCGTATCGACCTCAAACTCACCGGAGAGCACACCGAGGGCGTTCATTCCGGCTTCGCACGCCGCGGCGACCAGCGACGGTACTACCGAATCGTTCACGACTCGCACCCGGTCATCGCCCGATTCCCGTATACGAGAAGCCGAGCGCTATCGCTTGTTCGCGATCGAGGGTGTTGCGTGCGTCAACGATACAGCTGCCCTTCATGAGACGTTTTGCTTTCTCTAGGTCCAGGTTCCGGAACTCGTTCCACTCAGTCAAAATAGCCAGACAGTCGCTGCCTTCGATCGCCGTGAACTCGTCGTCATGGTAGGAAATCCGGTCCCCGAAGATCTTCTTGAAGTTATCCATTGCCTCCGGATCGTGCGCGCGCACATGGGCGCCGCCCTCGAGCAGGTGTTCGACGATACGGATCGCCGGGCTCTCGCGGATATCGTCCGTTTCCGCTTTGAACGCGAGCCCGAGCACGGCGACCGTTTTGTCGTGCAAACCACCGAGTGCCTTTTCGATCTTCTCGGCGACTCGCACTTTCTGTGCATCGTTGGCACGGATGACCTCGCGTATGACACTCATTTCGACTCCGACGTTGTCGCCGGTCGAAACAATTGCCTTTGTATCCTTCGGGAAACAGCTGCCGCCGTACCCCGGGCCGGGGTGCAGAAACTTCGGGCTGATACGGCCGTCCATTCCCATAGTCTTTGCGATGGCGTGTATGTCCGCTCCGCACGCCTCGGCGAGATTCGCCATCTGATTAATGAATGTGATCTTCGTTGCGAGGAAGGCGTTCGATGCGTACTTAATCAGCTCGGCGGTTTCCAGATTACACCAGACAATCGGCGTCTCGATCAGATAGAGCGCCCGGTACACGTCTTCCATGAGCCCGCGTGCTCGCGCTCCTTCGGGTCGTTCGGTGTCGTATCCGATTACGAGGCGATCCGGATGAAAGAAGTCCTGTACCGCCTTCCCTTCGCGAAGAAACTCGGGATTGGAAACCACGGCAAACTGCCCTTGCGGCGCCCGTTTTCGCAACTGGTCTCCGATCCATCGATTCGTGCCGACCGGAACGGTGCTCTTCGTTACGACAACGGTGAATCCATCCATTCCCTCCGCGATATCTTCGATCGCGTGGCGGAGGAAACTCATATCCGCGCTTCCATCGTCGCTCTCCGGCGTTCCGACGGCGATGAACACGATGTCGCTCTTCGCGATCGATCCTTGTATGTCGGTAGAGAATTTCAATCGACCCGAGTCGAGATTGCGCTTGAGATAATCCTCGAGTCCGAGTTCGTAGATCACCGGCTCGCCTCGTGATAACCGCTCGATCTTCTCTGCATCGATATCGACGCCGGTTACTCGGTTGCCGAAGTCCGATAATCCGACCGCACTGACAAGGCCGACGTAGCCCGTTCCGATAACCGTAATCTCCTGAGCCATAGTAGGCGGACCATACCACGCCGGCGTGTAGGCTACAATCGAGCGAGGAGTCAATGGGTGCCCGTTCCATTCGTTCTGTGTTACATTGGAGCGTAGTGTAAGGAAAGCAGCGATTGAGGCCCTGCTTTCGGGGGGGCAGATGTGAGAGTTAAGCAGTTATATGCGTTAGTGGTGGTGCTTCTGCTGAGCTCCGGTGCGGTGTTCGCATCGGATCAGATCACCGGTTCGATGGCCGATGACGAGCAGATGCACATATATCGCGACGGTCCGGTGCGAGTGTACTCGTTGCCGGGTGTCGATGCAACGTGGCTGAGCGATTACCCTGCGGGTTTCTTCGGCCGCTCTTCGGCGGGGCTCATGGAGATGGCCGACGAGGCGCTCAGCGATGGAGCAGTATTCGGTGATACGTTGGTCGGTGTGCGCTACCAGTCTGAATGGGCTGGAGCCGGTTTCCACTTCGGTGCCGGGGTGAGCGGGGCGCTCGAGTCGTATCGACTCGGAAGCGAGGCCCAAACCGACTTTTCGCTCGGGGTCGGTGCGATCGGCGGGGTGAGCTACTACATAACCGATTCGGTGGCACTTTTCCTGCAGTTGCAGACGGATTACAACATCATTCGTATGCCGTTCGGAGAACTTTCCGATGGTGAGCCGCCGCAGCGTACGCGATCGGTACTCTTCCAGGGAGGTATGGCGTACTGAGCAGCGCCCGATCGATCTTTCGGTAGCTGCCTATCTCTCTATGCCGAGCAACTCGGGCAGTTCGGCAATACTGTCAACGACGATATCCGCATACGGTACGAGCTCCTCATGCGATACCGCTCCGGTGAGGACCGCGACCGAGAGTGCCCCGGCTTCGCGCGCCATCAAAATGTCGTGCCAGGTGTCGCCGGCTACGAGTACCGACGAAGCGTTCGTGTTCGCCGATCGCGCGAACGCGTGAACCACCACCGGGTCCGGTTTCGGTCCAATGCCGCTGTCGTAGCCGGTGACGAAGTGTACGAACTCGTCTATTCGCTCGCGCGCCAGCGAGGCACGTGCCGACTCCTCGCTATCGCTCGTAGCCAGGCCCAGTACGAGACCTGCGTTCTCCAGGCGCGCGAAAAGCGCGTGCAGGTCGGTGACCGGAACCGAGGTAGCTACGCCCCGACTTCTGCTTGCCCGATCCATTGCGCCTGCGAACGTCTGCTCCGATGGCGCCGGCTTCCCATTGCGCTGGAGCACCGTGCGCCACGCCGATGCGACATCCGTTGGGTTCCCGGCGGCGATCGGTCCGTCGGCTGCGAAGCGATCGGTATCGGGATCGTAGCCGGCGGCAATCACGAGCTCTTTGGCGAGCACTTCATCGCCGCCGGCGATCTCGCGGGTACCGTTCAGCAGGATCGGCAGCCACGTCTTGCGAAAATCGAACAGCGTGCCATCCTTGTCGAAAAGTATCGCAGCAATCGATCGACCCTGAAACTCGACGGTAGGCGTCTCGAAATCACGTTCCCATTCTTTCGGGTTTCTACCTTGGATCACGTGCATGCTCCTTCGATCTTCGCGCAGAGAGCGAAGATTCTCGCATAAACTATCGAGCACATAATTACTGTGTTTTGCGGCTGGACAACTCAATCGTATTTTAACAAACTACTGACAAATGGGACAGATCGTGTGGGCAGCGTAAGGGTAACTGCTCACCGATAGTTGGAGTTCCGAATGTCGGGACACGTGAGAATAGAGCAGCTCCTATACCGGGCGACCGACCGAGTCGCCGGTCCGAGATGGCCGCCTCGCCGGTGCGACACGTCGTGAGATCCCGATGTTGACTATTGTGGCAAAGAGAGGGTGGTTGTGGAGACGGTACGTCACCGCGACCACATCGAAGCAAACCTTTTTCAGCAAAAGGAGATGTTATGAAGAAAGCACTATGCCTTCTTATTATGATGTCGCTTGTCGCGTTTGCGGCATTCGGCGGGGGCGCCGCCGAGGAAGCGGTTGAGCCTGCCCAGACCCTTCGGGTAGCCGTACCGACATTCCCGAACTCGATCGATGCATCGATCGCCGCCGAGCGAAATGCCCAGAACGTCGCGTGGCAGATGTTCGACAGCCTGGTATTCCAGACGGAGACCGGCGAGGTCGAGCCGTCACTCGCCCGCGACTGGGACGTTTCCGACGACGGAACCACCTACACGTTCTACCTGCGCGAAGATGTCGAGTTCCACAACGGCGAGCCGTTTAACGCCGACGCGGTCGTCTACTCGTGGCAGAGAGGTCAGCGTCCGGAGCTCGAGTGGAGCGATCGTTGGGCGCGGGCAAGCAGCGTCGAGAAGGTCGATGAGTACACCGTAGAAATCAGCACCGAGAACCCCGACGCGCTGCTGCTCGGTATTGTCGCCCAGCACTGGAACATGGTCCCGCCGGAGTACACCGAGGAGGTCGGAGACGATCGCTTCAGCGAGGCGCCGGTAGGCACCGGTCCATTCAAGTTTGTCGAGTGGGTTCGAGAAGATCGGATCGTTATGGAGGCGAACGAGAACTACTGGCGCGAAGGATTGCCACGAGTCGACGAGGTAATCTACGTTCCGATTCCCGAATCGTCGACCCGCATGGCGGCCATCCAGACCGGAGAGGTCGACATCGTGAACCGGTTGAGCTTCGAGCAGGCGGAAGCGCTCGAAGGTGCCGACGGCGTGAACGTCGTTACCTATCCGATCGACCGAACCTTCTATATCGCGTTCAACAACCTGACCACCGGGGTCGGCGAGCCGACCGAGGACGTTCTCGTGCGCCGGGCGATGAACTACGCGGTCGACCGGCAGGCGATCGTAGACAGTCTTTTCGGCGGATACGCCGAGCTCGCCACCGGCCTCATGACCACCGGTAACCTCGGCTACGATCACAGCCTCGATCCGTATCCGTACGATCCGGATCGCGCGCGCGAGCTGCTTGCCGAGGCCGGCTATCCCGACGGCTTCGAGATCGGCTTTGCCGCTCCCACCGGCGCGTACACGAACTTCGAACAGGTCGCCGAGGCGGTGCAGGGCTATCTCCGTGACGTCGGTATCGAAACCGACCTGGAGTTCATGGAATCGGGCCGCTACTGGGATCTCGAAGCGGAGAAGGCGCTACCGCCGCTCTTCGGCGACAGCTGGTCGGAGCGTTCCGGTGAGGCGCTTCCGCGCCTGCGCGGCGCACTCGACGGCTGGGATGCGAGTTTTTCCGCCTGGCAGGAGGAGACGATCACAGACTACATGAACGCCATCGAGGAAACGGTCGATCAGGAAGAACGCGCGGCTCTCTACACCGAGCTTCACAACTATATGTTCGAAAACCCGCCGTTCATCTATCTCTATGTTCCCGAGACCTTCGAGGCCACACGGGACAACGTGCGCGACTATAATCCGCGCGCCGCCGAGGACTACTTCCTTATGTACACCTATCTCGAAGAATAGGTGCGCTCGATTTGCAGCTGATCCGGCTCCCCGTTTTCGGGGAGCCGGGCCTATCGAGCGTGTGGTCTTAAGGAGGAACCATGCAGCGCTACCTCTTTTCGCGGCTGATTCAGTCGGCCCTTCTAATGGTCGGCGTGCTTGTCATCACGTTTTTCATGGTGCGGCTTACCGGCGATCCCGCCCGTGTTATGACCCCGCGGGATGCATCGCCGGAGCGCGTCGAGGCGATGCGCGAGGCGATGGGCTTCAACGACCCATTGATCATCCAGTTCACCCGATATATGGGAGGCGCCGCTCGTGGTAACTTCGGCCAGTCGCTGCACTATCGCGCGCCGGCAATGTCGCTGGTTATGCAGCGTGTGCCGGCTACGATCGAGCTTACGCTCGCGGCGATGGGGTTTGCGCTTTTCTTTGCGATTCCGCTAGGCGTATTCGGCGGATCGCGTCCCGGCTCGATCTGGGACACGCTCGCTCGGGGGTTCGGCCTGCTCGGCCAGACGGTTCCGAATTTCTGGCTTGCGCTCATGTTAATCGTCGTTTTCGCCGTCGATTTAGGCTGGTTTCCGAGCTTCGGCCGGTCCGGACCGATGTCGATCGTATTGCCGGCCGTGGCGCTCGGTTTCTTCCCGCTCGGGCAGTTCGTGCGCCTTGTGCGGTCGGCGACGCTCGAGGTCCGCGGCGAGGACTACATCCGCACCGCCTACAGCAAAGGTATCGAGGAGCGCGCCGTTCTCGGGCGGCACGTCTTCCGGAACGTCTCGATTACACTCGTGAGTATCGTCGGCGTGCAGTTCGGATATATGCTCGGCGGTTCGATCTATATCGAGTCGATTTTTTCGTGGCCCGGAATAGGACGGATGATTAACGAGGCGGTGCAGGCGCGCGATTTCCCGCTCGTGCAGGCGATTGCAGTATTCAGCGCCGGATTTGTCGTGGTACTGAACCTGCTTACCGACGTCGCGTACGCACTTATTGATCCGAGGATTCGCTATGAGGATTGATGCCCTTGACCAGGAGAATGTGCGCTCTCCCTTTCAACGCGTGCTCCGGATTGTCTTTCGCGACAAGGCCGGACTCGTCGGAGTACTGCTTTTCGGGATTGTACTCTTCTCGGCGATCTTCGCCCCGTACATAGCGCCGCACCATCCGCTTGAGCAGAACCTGCGTATCAGCCGTCAGGTGCCGGCGTGGCAGGAAGGGGGCGACTGGGAGCATCCGCTCGGCACAGACAACCTCGGCCGCGACATGCTCAGCCGAATCATCTACGGCAGCCGGGTCTCGCTGACCGTCGGGTTTTTCGGCGTTCTCATCTCCATGAGTCTCGGGATGATCCTCGGTCTCGTGGCCGGCTACGTGGGCGGCAGGACCGACAACATCATTATGGGAATAGCGAACCTGTTTCTCGCGATCCCTTATCTTCTGCTGGTTGTCGTCGTGGCGGCTGTTCTCGGCCGGAGTCTCATCAACGTCATTATGATCTTCGGGTTCACCAATGCGCCGCTGTTCGTGCGGATAACGCGCGGGGAGGTTCTGCGCATTCGCAAGTCCGGCTACGTCGAATCGGCGACAAGCATCGGGGCGCGCCCGGGCCGCATCATCTTCCAGCACATACTTCCGAACCTCATCGGTCCTCTGCTTACCGTGGCAACGTTCGAAATGTCGGGGATGATTTTCTACGAAGCCGGACTCGGATTCCTCGGGTTGAGCGTGCCGCCGGGCGTGCCGAGCTGGGGGAACATGCTGGCCGCCGGCCGGCAGTATATCCAGTTTTCGCCATGGATAGCGGCCTTCCCGGGGCTGGCAATTGTGTTCACTTCGCTCGGTATGAACCTGCTCGGCGATTGGCTGCGTGATGTGCTCGATCCCAAGATGAGAAGGAGCGCATAGTGCACGGCGAAACGGTACTTCGGGTGCGAGATCTTTCGGTGCAGTTCGACAGCATCGACGGAACGGTGCACGCGGTGAACAACGTCTCCTTCGATCTCAAGCGCGGCGAGACACTCGGAATCGTCGGGGAGAGTGGGAGTGGAAAGAGTGTTTCGATGATGTCGCTCGTCCGGTTGATCGCCGAGCCGCCCGGGAAGATCACCTCCGGCTCGGCTATGTTCATCACGAGCGACGGCGAGGTCGATCTGCTCTCGCTTTCGCGACGGCAACTTTCGCGGCTGCGGGGCGACCGGATCGGGTTTATCTTCCAGGATCCGATGAGCTCGCTGAATCCGCTCATGAGCGTTGGCGCTCAGATCGCCGAATCGGTGCGCAAGCACACGCAGTTGCAGCGGGCGGCGGCGAAAACCCGTGCGATCGAGCTCCTCGAACACGTCGGTATACCGGGCGCAAAGCAGCGCTACGACAACTACCCCCACCAGTTCTCCGGCGGAATGCGGCAGCGGGTGATGATCGCGATTGCGATCTCGTGCAACCCCGATATTCTTATCGCCGACGAGCCGACGACGGCGCTCGACGTCACCGTTCAGGCCCAGATTGCCGACCTCACGAATCGACTGTGTAAGGAGCTGTCGATCTCGGTGATCTGGATCTCTCACGATCTGGGTGTCGTCGCGGGGCTGGCCGATCAGCTTATGGTCATGTACGGCGGTACGGTCGTCGAGTACGGCGAGGTAGAGCAGGTGTACGCTCACCCGAGACACCCGTATACGATCGGGTTGCTCGGTGCACTTCCGAAGCTCAGTAAAACCGAAGAGCGGCTGGTGAATATCGCCGGCGCGCCGCCGAGTCTCTTCTCTCCACCTACGCAGTGTCCATTCGCGGATCGCTGTCCGTGGGTGTTCGAGCGATGCGAGAGCGAGCGCCCGGCGCTCTACGATGTCGGCGGCGAAGGCCGCGCCGGCGTCGTGCGTTCCGATGACGCGACCGACGGCCGCGGAAGCAGCGATGGGTGGGTCGACAGCCACCTGACAGCGTGTTTCTATGACCTCGAACGGAATCGGCGACGCGACGCCGACGAACCGGTTGCCGTCCGTCCGGGTGCACTCGCTCACGAGGAGCAGGGTTGATGAGCGTTCAGCCGTATTTTCAAGTGGAAAACCTGAAGCAGTATTTCCCGATTACGCGCGGGGTGATATTCAGCCGCACGGTCGGCGCTATCAAGGCGGTTGACGACGTGAGCTTCGAGATTCCGGCCGGCGAGACATTGGGGCTTGTCGGCGAGAGTGGGTGCGGCAAGTCAACCACAGGGCGCAGCGTGCTGCGGCTGTATGAGCCGACCGCCGGGCGGGTGCAGCTCGGAGATATCGATGTGACCTCCCTGAGCGCAACCGAGTTGCGGGAGCTGCGCCCGAAGATGCAGATGATATTCCAGGACTCGTACTCGTCGCTCAATCCTCGGCACTCGGTCGGGAAGATCGTGGCCGAACCGATGGTGATTCAGGGCGAAAGCGACGGTGCCCGAACGCGCGCCCGGGTCCAGGAGTTACTCGAGCTGGTGGGTCTGAACCCGGACCACATGAAACGCTTTCCACACGAGTTCTCCGGTGGACAGCGCCAGCGAATCGGCATCGCCCGGGCTCTCGCCCTGAATCCGAGCTTCGTAGTATGCGACGAACCGATTTCCGCGCTCGATGTATCGATTCAGGCACAGGTGGTCAATCTTCTCGCGGAGCTTCAGAAAGAGCTCGGACTGACGTACCTCTTCATAGCGCACGACCTGAGCATGGTACGGCACATTTCGCACCGGATCGCGGTGATGTATCTCGGAAAGCTGATGGAATCGGCCACGTATGATGAGCTGTTTTCCGCGCCGCTGCACCCGTATACCCAGTCGCTCATGTCCGCGGTTCCGATTCCCGAGCCGAACATCGAGAAAAGCCGCACCCGAGTCATCCTCAGCGGCGATGTGCCGAGCCCGGTAAAGCCTCCCACCGGCTGCGTGTTCCATACCCGATGTCCGTTCGCTACCGACAAGTGCGCGGCGGAGGTTCCGGAGTTTCGCGAGATCCGGTCGGGGCATCGCGTGGCGTGTCATCATGTAGACGACCCGGCCATCGGCCCGACTATCGACGCGCAGCGTGAGGAAATCGTGACCAGCATAGAGAGTGCGGCAGGCTACGGTCCCGATCGTACGTTCAGCGGAGCGAGCACATAACAATTCATAACACGTTGCCTGCAATGTAACTAAGCGAACCGGTACGGTGTCTCCTTTTCGAAACATGCCGGACGAGCTTTGCCGGGCCGGCGAAGGAGTGACCAATGAGTATTAAGGGTCGGATCAAGGCGTTCCGTGAAATGAGCACGGTTCGCAAGGTTATCTACAGCGTAGGCACAGTCGCCGCTGTAGTTGCACTGGTGTTGCTTGTCGGATACGTCCGTGAACAGCCCACCCGGACGTTTCTCGCATTGCCCTCGGGGACAATCGAGCTCACCAGCATGGACGGGCAGGTGCTGCCTACCGCGGTTCGGGTAATCAACACACCCGCAGCGCGGCGCGAAGGATTGAGGAGGGTGCGCTCGGAGGTTGTCGCAGAGAAGCCGGTACTCTATGTATACCGGGTAAACACCTCCGCTCGCCACGTGTTTACCGACGTGCAATTACCGCTGGATGTCGGTTTCTTCACGGAAGACGGTGAGATTGTCGGGATCTTCCACGGCGTGCAGCCGGGTGAGACCGTCGTACCGGGCGAGCGGTATCGCTATGTGTTCAAGGCGCGTGCCGGCCATTTCGCGGAGAACAGTATCGGCGCGGAATTTGAGACAGCGCTTCTTCCCGACACTCTGAGTATTACCATAGCTTCCCGCTGAACACTCGGTCGGTTTTCGCGGAGCGCCCGGCAATCCGGATGGGCCATTCGCCGCGGCCCCTCGAATGAGGGGCCGCGTTCCGTTCATTCCATTCCCGCTATTACGTCCCGATAGAAATAGAAGCTGTCCTTCGGAACCCGACGGCCGTCTACATAGTCGCAGTACACGATTCCGAATCGCTTCGTATAACCGTATGCCCACTCGAAGTTGTCGATGAAGCTCCAGAGGAAATACCCCTGGAGATTCACGCCGTCGCGAATCGCGTCGGCGGCGGCGGATAGATACGATTTCAGGAAATCGATTCGGCCGCGGTCATGCACGCGAGTGCCGTCGTCGGAAAGCGTATCGGGCATTGCACAACCGTTTTCGGTTATGTAGAGCGGCATTCCACCGGTATGCTCGTGCAGCCACTGCAGGTGGCGGTGCAGGCCTTTCGGTGTGATCGGCCACCCCATCTCGGTCGTCTCCTGATATTGGGGTACGAACCGGTACCGCTCCGGTTGAGACTCGTCGTAGGCGACAGCCCATTCGCTGTAGTAATTTACCCCGAGAAAATCGATCTCTCCGGAGATGATCTCCAGATCACCGTCGACCAGCGGGATTTCCGCCTCTTCGTGCGCTTCGATGCACCGCTGGGGATACCCGTTACCGAGAAGCGGATCGAGGAACATCCGCGTCGACAGATCGGCAGCCCGATCGGCGGCCTCGATATCCTCTTCGCGGCGAGTAGCCGGCCGCGGAGATTGCGTGTTCAATGTTGTCCCGATCTGTCCACCATATCCGCCTTGTCGGAACGCTTGGACGGCGAGTCCGTGAGCGAGATTGAGATGATGGATCGCGGCCGTCGCCTTGCGCATGTCTCTGATGCCGGGTGCATGGTGTCCCTGCAGGTACCCGAGGATCGCGGTACAGAACGGTTCGTTGAGCGTTATCCACATCGAGACACGATCGCCGAGCTCCTCGAAGCACGCTTTCGCGTACTCGGAAAACGCGTTGGCCGTTTCGCGGCTCGGCCATCCGCCGGCGTCTTCGAGCGATTGCGGGAGATCCCAATGGTACAGAGTCGGCACCGGCTGTATTCCTGCCTCCAGCAGCGAATCGATGAGGCGGTTGTAGTAGTCGAAACCGTGCGGATTGCGTTCTCCGGTTCCCCGGGGGAAAATCCGTGGCCACGCGATCGAGAAGCGGTACGCATTGACACCAAGCTCTTTCATGAGCGCGATGTCTTCCGGATAACGATGGTACTGATTGCATGCCACGTCGCCGGTATGTCCATGTGCTACCGCACCGGGTGTGCGGCAGAAGGTGTCCCAAATGCTCGTGCCGCGACCGTCTTCGGCGACCGCCCCTTCGACCTGATAGCCGGCAGTTGCCGTCCCCCAAATGAAACCATCGGGAAATCTTGTACTGAGTTCCATATCCTAAGCCCCTTGCTATATACTCCATAATACGCTTCAACTTTGGAGACGTATCTCGGGTCCAATTCTCGGGTGTACGAATCACAATAGCACCGATATACTCTTAGAAGCGCTTTAAGTTGATTTTAAGAATCAACCAAACTACACCGTGAGAGAATCTCACGCGTGCGGGGGGTTGTCAACGGAGATTGCCATGGAGGCAGGGGGAAACGGGCAGGCGATCAGCCGGCTGAACGGATCGAGAGTGTTGCGCACGATATGGCTACACGAACGTATCAGTCGCGTCGAGATCGCACGAAAGCTCGGATTGAATAAATCTACGATCACGAAAATCGTTCACGACCTTCTCGAATCAGGCATCGTAAAGGTTGTTGCTGAAGGCGACTCTAGTCCTCAGGGTGGGCGCAAACCGAAGTATCTGACCGTCGATTCGGAATTCGGTTGCATCCTCGGTATCGAGATCCAGACCGATTTCTGGTACGCGGTCGCGCTCGATCTTTCGGGCGAGATCCTGCACAGCGAGCGGGCGCATATCTCGCTTCGGGATCGATCGGTGGTCGATGTCTTTTTCGAAGTGGTCGGTCTCATGCGCAAGCGGATGGCGGAGGAGGGGCGTCGAGTGATCGGAGCCGGACTCGGCGTTTCCGGCATTGTGAATCTGCGCGAGGGGATCATCTACCAGTCGAATCCTCTCACCATAACCGAGCCGGTGTGTGTGTACGATGAAGCAGCGAAACGCCTCGATATTCCGATCATGGTCGAGAACGATGCAAACTGTGGATGTTGGGGCGAGCTCGCCTCGCGTTATAGCGGTCGACCGAACAACTTCGTCTTCGTGCTCGGAGAGTTTCGACTGCCGAACGCTCGCGATTTCGATTTCGAGAGCGTTGCGGTCGGCCTCGGACTTGTGCTCGGAGGTAAGGTTCATCACGGACGCGATCACTCGGCCGGAGAGTTCAAGAGCGTTCTCTGGGAGTATGGGAATACTACACAGTTTTCGGTCACCGACGACGAGTTCCATATGGTGCGCACCGATCCGGAACTGCACGAACGCATGTTTCGGGAGCTCGCCGCACACGTGGCGTTTCTCGTGAACACGCTCAATCTGGGACATGTCGTTCTGGGAGGTACGTTCGACTTTTCGGAGGAGTATGTGCGGCACGTGTTGAAAGAGGAGATTCAGCGCAACTGGTCATATCGGAACGAGGTGGATTGCGAGATTCGCATATCGCCGCTCGGTGAAAAAGTGATCGCGTACGGTGCCGCAGGGCTCTTTCTCGAGCACCTCTTCGCACTCCCGAACGTGACCGACGACGTGGGCGGGCGCCTGCTCGGCACCGGTCTGCTCGAATCGATCACGAACATGCTCGCCGAGGCGGAAGCGGCTCGCTAATCGTAGATATCGCCTCCGTAGTCTTTTCGGCACCAATAATTTCGGTACGACAGGTTCACACTCCGTCTCAGGACTCGTATACTGTACGTCCGATTATGAGTTATCAGACAAGACCAGAACGAAAGCAGGCGCTGGAAAACGGGGTTCAGGAACGAATCCTTATCCTCGATGGCGCCATGGGTACGATGATCCAGGGATATTCCCTGAGCGAGGAAGATTATCGCGGCGCCGGGAAGAAAGCGCCGGAGATGGCCGACAACGGTACATTCTATATCTCGTCCACCGCACGCGAAGCGATCGACGCCGCATGCGAAGCCGGTAACGACCAGAAGGGCAACAACGATCTTTTGACGCTCACGCGCCCCGACGTGATCCTGGAGATCCACAAGGGCTTTCTCGATGCCGGTGCCGACATCATCGAGACGAATACATTTAACTCGACATCGATCAGCCAGGCCGACTATGCCCTCCAGCCCATTGTCTACGAGCTGAACTACGCCGGCGCACAGCTCGCGCGAATCGCCGCCGACGAGGCGACCGGGAAAACGCCCGATAAGCCGCGTTTTGTCACCGGAGTTCTCGGACCGACGAACAAGACGCTCTCCATATCGCCCGATGTGAACAACCCCGGCTACCGGGCGATCACCTTCGAGGAGGTACGCGACAGCTATACCGAGGCGGCACGCGGGCTCATTGACGGCGGTGTCGATCTGATTCTCATCGAGACGATTTTCGACACGCTGAATGCCAAGGCGTGCATTTACGCGGTCCGTACCCTCTTCGAGGAGCTCGGATTCGAGGTGCCGATCATGATTTCCGGCACGATTACCGATCGGAGCGGGCGCACTCTCACCGGGCAGACGCCGACCGCATTTCTCCATTCGATCCGGCACGCGAGGCCGTTCAGCGTCGGTCTCAACTGCGCGCTCGGTGCGGACCTGCTGCACGAGCACGTCCAGGAGATCGCGGCGGTGGCCGACTGCCCGGTCAGCGTGCATCCGAACGCCGGCCTTCCGAACGACATGGGCGGTTACGACCATACCCCGGAGTTCATGGCGAAAACACTCGGTGAGTTTGCGAAGGAAGGTATCGTGAACATCGTCGGCGGTTGTTGCGGTACGACGCCCGAGCACCTCTCGGTGATTCGCGAAGCGGTCGAGCAGCATCCTCCCCGCAAACTCCCCGAGATTCCGCGTGCAACGCGCCTGTCCGGACTCGAGCCGGTAATCATAGATGACGACAGCCTCTTCGTGAATATCGGCGAGCGCACCAACGTCACCGGCAGCAAGCGCTTCCTTCGTCTCATACGGCAGAAAAAGTACGAGGAGGCGCTCGAGGTCGCGCGAGACCAGGTCGAGAACGGCGCGCAGATGATCGACGTCAATATGGACGAGGCGATGCTCGAAAGCGAGGAAGAGATGGCCTCCTTCCTGAAGATGCTCGCCAGTGAGCCGGACATCTCGCGGGTTCCGGTCGTCGTCGACAGCTCCAAGTGGTCGGTCGTCGAAGCCGGGCTGAAGTGTATACAGGGCAAAGGTGTCGTGAACTCCATCAGCATGAAAGAGGGCGAAGAGGAGTTCAAGCAGCGGGCGCGCGAGATCATGAAATACGGCGCGGCGACGATGGTCATGGCGTTCGACGAGAAGGGCCAGGCGGACACCGAGAATCGAAAGGTGGAGATCTGCGCGCGCGCCTACAAGGTACTGACCGAGGACGTCGGGTTCCCGCCGGAAGACATCATCTTCGATCCCAATATTTTCGCTATCGGTACCGGCATCGAGGAGCACGCCAACTACGCTGTCGACTTTATCAACGCGTGCAAGCGGATCAAGGCCGAGCTGCCGTACGCGAAGATTTCCGGCGGAGTGAGTAACGTCAGCTTCAGCTTCCGCGGGAATGAGGCGGTTCGCGAGGCGATTCACGCGGTCTTCCTCTACCACGCGATCCAGGCCGGGCTGACGATGGGAATCGTGAACGCCGGTCAGCTCGCCGTCTATGACGATATTGAGGCGGAGCTGCTCGAACACTGCGAAGACCTGGTGCGGAACCGGCGCGAGGATGCGACCGAGCGGCTGCTCGACTACGCGGAGACGATCGACTCGTCGGGTAGCGCGAGCTCGAAGGACATGAGCTGGCGCGAGAATCCGGTGGAGAAGCGGCTCGAACACGCCCTCGTCAA
>SLIN01000276.1 GCA_007135605.1 Spirochaetales bacterium
TGCCTATGAAGACATTACCCCAACACAAAAGGAGGAACGGTCACAGAGATCAGCATAGCCGAAATAAGGGGACATTCTAAAAGAGTTAACCCAGGGGACATTTCAATCGAGTCTTGACAGGTCAAGGAGAGCGGGGTTGGCCATGCGTTTTCGTTGTACTATATTGGAACGGCGAGGCGTGCCCATATGAATAGAGAGAACAAGCATCCGCGATCCAATGAACGACTTCTCTGGCTGGGGATCTCGGTTTTCCTCGTTGGAGTTATCTTTGCTCTCCTGCTCGCTCCGACCGTTCTGGCGGAATCTCCATCCCGCGACCGCGGCGAGCTGCTGAAAAGCTTTGAGAACGTCTTCGAGTACATCGAGCGTAACTTCGTCGAGGAGGTCGACCCTCAGGAGCTCATGCAGGGTGCACTCGAAGGGATGTTCGACAGCCTCGATGACCGTTACTCGGCATATCTCGATGCGCGCGAAATGGAGAATCTCGGGGACGTCACCTCCGGGTCGTTCGGTGGGGTCGGCATGTATATCACGCGAACCGACGACAGCGACGACGGTTTCGTGGAGGTGAGCGAACCGATCCCCGAGTCGCCCGCATTCGAAGCCGGGCTGCGAATCGGAGACGAAATCTACTCGATCGAGGGTGAGAGCGCGCAGGGCTGGTCTACCGAAGAGGTTGCGAACCGGCTCCGCGGTCCGGAAGGAACCGACGTGACGCTCACCGTCCGGCGTGCTCGTAGCCAGAAGATCGAGTACACGCTCACCCGTGCACGGGTGGAAGTCCCTACGGTACGGCATGCGCTCATGCCCGACTCGATCGCATATATGCGCGTCTCAAGCTTCACACCCTTCACCGTTCCGAGAATGGAGGAGGCAATCGAGGAGTTCGAAGGGGACGGATACAACGGCTTGGTTATCGATCTTCGTGGAAACACCGGCGGGCTTCTAAACGCTGCGATCGACTCGGCCGACCTTTTCCTCGATGACGGTGTGATCGTGGGAACGACGAGCCGGGTTCAGAACGGTGGACGCGAATACACGGCGCGCTCTCGTACTGCCGTACCCGAAGATCTGCCCGTCGTTGTCTTGGTCGATAGCGGGTCGGCATCCGGTGCCGAGATTCTCGCCGGCGCGCTCCAGGATTCCGGCAGAGCGGTTCTCGTTGGTACACGGACATTCGGAAAGGGGTCGGTGCAGCAGGTGCGACAAGCCGGCGCGATCGAAGGCGGTTTTCGGCTGACCTTGAGCCGGTATTATACCCCGAGCGGCATGTACATCGATAACGAAGGAATCGATCCCGATTACGAGTCGAGTATGCCGACGCTCAGCGATGCCGAGCAGGAGCGCTACGTTGATCTGCTCGAGAGCATGGAGGTCGAGGGGTTCGTCGATGAAGACGAAGACCCGAGCGATGCGGATGTCGACGCCTTTGTCTCGCGCATCTCCGACGAATTCGAGCTGCCCGAACGCTCCGTTCGACGGTTGGTTCGCGAGGAGGTCAGTCGTCGCCGGAACGAGGCAATCATATACGATCTCGATTTCGATACCGTATTGCGGGAAGCGGTCGACTTGATCCGTGACGGGCGCGTGGCCGGTGGAAGCTGACCGGCGAACAACCGGCAGGCACCCTGCGTATCGGTTATGAGACAGTTCGTGCTTCCGGTGGAGTACTCCGGCGAGCCGGAGGTCGAACTCGAGGAAGAGAAGGCACGCTACCTCGTGCGTGTTCTTCGCCTCGGCAGCGACGACAGCTTCCCGGCTATTGACGCCGCGGGAAATCACTATCACTGTACGATCCGACGCGTCGAGCCCACTCTGTTGCTGCGGGTTCAGAAGAAGGGTGCGGCAACCGATGACCGGCCACGCATCCGCATCGTTCAGAGCATTCCGAAAGGACGGAAAATCGATGACGTTATCCGGCGCTGTACCGAAGCCGGGATCGCGGAAGTACAACCGGTCGTGAGCGATCATACGGTGGTCCGTCTCGCCGAGGCGGACGTGCCGAAGAAGCTTGCACGATGGAAACGGGTCGCAACGGAGGCGGTCCAACAGAGTGGCAGCCCCGTTCCGGTAAGGATCCTTGCGCCTATGCCTCTCGACCGGTACCTTTCGACGCTCTCCGATTCGGAGGAATCGGTGCGGCTGGTGCTTCATCAGGCGCCGCTTGCAAACCGCTCCCTGCACCGGTACCTTGCGGAAAGCGATACAGAGCGGACCGGCGCGTTTTCTCTCGAGCTGGCGGTCGGCCCGGAGGGCGGTTTCAGCGAACGTGAGCTTGCCATCTTTCGTTCGGCTCGATATAAGCCTGTGTATTTGGGACCTCAAGTATTGAGGACCGAGACCGCCGCGCTCTATGCTACGGCGGCGGTTCAGATTATTCTTCTGGAGAGATCCGAGTGGCGCCTAAAGAACTGATACCCGGCATAACTCGTACCAACGTTGCGCGTGTTGCGGTGGACTCGATCCCCGAGGAGGCGTTGGGCGGCGCTGTCGAACACATGCTCTCCAATGAGGACTACCACCATTTCGTCTTCCTGCGCACCTGGGATTTGCTTCGTGCCCGCCGAGACGCGCGCTTCCGGCAGTATGTACGCAACTCCGCGCTTTCGATACCCGCGTCGCCCACTCTCGTTCGGGCGGCACGATTTCTACGCCGACCTGAGTTGTGCTTGTATACGCCGTTCGACTTCGTCGTTCGGTTGCTCGGCGTTCTGGAGGCGCGTGGAAGATCGGTATATCTTCTCGGCGGCGACAAGTTCCAGCTACACAAGGTAGAGCAAAATATCAAGCTGACCTTTCCCGGCCTGCGGATCGTCGGTCGCTACACCGGCTACTACCCCGAGGAGTTCGAACGGAATATCGTTACCGCAATCAAGAAGTCCTCCCCCGATTTCCTGCTTGTCGGGCCGGGTATCCCCGGCCACGATCTGTGGATATTTACGCACCGAAAGCTCTTCAACCCGGGAACCGCGGTCGCGAGTGCGGAGGTGTTCGATATTTTCAGCGACCGAAAGAAGCGCTCTGCGCGCACGCCCGGGAAGCGCGCCCTCGAAGCGATAAAGACGGTGATTCAGAAACCGTGGAGGGTCCTGCGAGCTCCGCTGTATCTGTGGTTCGCAGTGGTGTTGCTCGCCACGCGGGTTCGCGGCAATTAGGAGTTTGCCGCTGTTACGTTTCGGTGGCTTCCTCGGCGGGGACCGCCGCTGCGACGTGCTCTCTGCCGCGCTCGGAGTCCGCCTGTGAAGCTCCGCCAAATCCGTACGGCTCTTCCATCTTCAGATAGTCGTAAACCGGCTCCAGCTCGCGTCTCATGAAATGGCACAGCACCGTTCCGGGGATCAGACGCAGCACAGGGAGAAGGCAGACGAGCGCGAACGCGGTGGTTACCGCTCCCGGTGACAGGAGCAACATGCCCCCGGCGGTGAGCGATGCCGTAACCCGGTAGTGCTTCGTCGGATCCCGGGCGAGGAACACCGCGCGCCGGAGTAACCGTAAGCGACGAGCAACAAGACCGATTGTGATCAGTACACCGGCAAGCGAAACTGTCCCGGAGATGCCGAGCACGAGATATGCGCCGTATGTTTCGGCGAAGTAGACGAGCGAATACGCATCGACGAGCAGGAGCGCCGAGGCGAGGAGAAGGTAGAGGAAGAGCGGACAGATATAACCGGGCTTCAGCAGCCTGAGGATCGTCTGGGTCGAAAGCATCGCCGCAGTATAGCGCGCCATCTCCGGGTACGAAAGCCACCTCGCTCGGCGTTATCACGCGCGAGTCCCTCCACCGGGGGATGCGTTCCGACAGCTCTGCACGTACGATACTCCTCCACCGCTATGTCCGAAGTATTCTGTGTTGCTCCCTCCGGCCGTATTGTTTCGCAGGTTCGGGCCGCCGTTGCGCCGCTTTCGGTGCGAGCGTATGCCGACGTATCGGAGTTGCGGATTCACACGCTGACCGCGGCCATGCCGGGGGTGTGCATCCTCCTCGTTCGCTACCTGGATGCTGACTATCGGTGGATCCGTGGCCTGACGTACGCCGGCGTGCCGGTTATCGCAATTCTGCCCACACCGAGCGTTCCACGCGCCGCCGAGCTCATGCGTGCCGGTGCATACGACTGCCTCGCGGCTCCGATACGACGGGATGAGATCGCCTCGAGCGTTGGAAAGGCGATGCTCTCGCGCGGATCGCTTTCGGCAACATTCTCACGTGCGGGCTACGACCAGAGGACCAGCGCCGCCGTCGACCGGGTACTCGATCGCTTCGCCCGCTCGGATTTACCGGTTTGCATAACGGGGGAAAGCGGTGCCGGAAAGGAAGTGGCGGCTCGTGAGATTCATGACCGTTCGGATCGCGCCGGACGGCCGTTCGTGGTGCGCAACTGTGCGGCGATTCCGGAGTCGCTATTCGAGTCGGAGCTGTTCGGCACACAAAGCGGCGCGTATACCGGAGCGATCAGTCGTGCCGGAGCGCTGGAGGAGGCGAACCGGGGCACTATCTTTCTCGATGAAATCGGCGAGGTATCGCCGAGCAAGCAGGCCGCTCTTCTCCGTGTGCTCGAAGATCGACGGGTTCGCCGAATCGGTGCAAACTCCTCGCATATCGTCAGTTTTCGCCTTATTACCGCCACCAATCGGGATCTCGCCGCGGAGATCGTGCGCGGCGCGTTCCGCCGCGACCTCTACTATCGGATCCACGTGTTGTCGCTCCACATACCGCCGCTACGACAGCGGCGCTCCGATATCCCCGCGTTGTGCACGCGCTTCGCATTCGAACTCGGCTCCGACCGGATACGCTTTACCCCCCAGGCAATTGCGCTGCTCCAGCAGCATCACTGGCCGGGGAACGTCCGTGAGTTGCGCAATGTGGTGCAGAGGCTCGGAGTTCTCTCCGACTACGGAATCATCACCCGGGAGCTCGTGCAGGAAGCGTTTTCGATGGAGCCGCGAAGTGAACCGCTCATTGGGTAACGTGGACTCAAGAACCGACGCGGAAGTGCACGATCTCGAGGACGGGAATTCTGCCTCCGCGTGCTTCATCTTCCCGGATGTCGACGAGTAGTGCGACCGCAATACCGTGTCGGCCGGCGACGATACTATCCCGAGGCGGTGACGGCGGCGGCCGCCTTGGAATACGTTCGCGAAAACGCTCGCCCTCGGCTACGGCGATGGCGCGATAGGCTCGCACCTCGTCGAGATCGAGCCATTCGCCGTCGACCAGCTCGATGTCGGCGGAAAACGAACCTTCGGTGTCGTCGGACACTACCACCGATGCGATATACCCGTCGACAATTATCAGCGGTCCGTCCGTAACGGAGCCCGGCTCGCGTTCGGCGGCAATCCCGGCGAGCTCGCGAAGGGTGACCGAGAAGTCCACAATCGAATCGAACGCCGTAACCTCTCGGGCGCCGGCCGGTACCTGCAGCAGGACCGCGACGGTAACGCATAGGGCCGAGAGAAGGTGCCGTTTCATGGGCATGGAGTATAGCAGATGGCACGAACGGGCGCATAGCAAGAACGCGGTTTCTGGTGTATGCTCACCGAACGCATGGACTCCGAATCCCTTGGTAACAGATCGGCGCTTGTCGTTGGGGGCTCAGGCGGAATCGGAGCGGCTGTTTGCCGTTCCTTCGCTGCTACGGGGGTTTCGTTGACAGTGCACGGCGGTCACGACCGTAATGCTCTCGACCGGGTGGCGGACGATTGCGCTCGCATCTCGGGCAACGTCCCGCGAACCGTGCTTCAAGAGATTACAAGAGCTTCCGATGTACGGTTGATCCTATCCGATGCAATTCCCGATGTGCTGGTCGTATCAATGGGGCCGATCGCGTGGCGCTCGCTCGGGGACTCGGAAGACGACGACTGGGAGCGCATGACGAGCCTGAATCTCGCAGCGGCAGGGGTTCTCGTTTCGGCTGTTCTACCGGCGATGTGTGAACGACGGTTCGGACGCATCGTGCTGTTCGGGGCCTCTCGCGCGGATACCCTGCATCCGTCGCGGGAAGCTCCCGCATACACGGCGGCGAAAGCCGGCGTGGTTTCGCTGGCGCGTAGCGCCGCCCGCGAAGGGGCCGGCCGGAATGTTGCCTGCAATGTTGTTTGTCCGGGATATGTCGAAACGGAGTATCTGAGCGTCGAGCGCAAGAAGCGCCACGAATCTCGAGCGCCTTCCGGGGCCATGACCGATCCGGGCGAAATAGCGGAAACTGTGCTATTTTTGTGTACACAAGTACACTCTACGATCACCGGTAGTATCGTCAATGCGTCCGGGGGACTGGTATAGTGATCGTTTATCGTGGATATTTGACAAAGAGAAGAGTGCGACAATACTATCGGAGGTCAAATACGGAGGCGTGTTCTCCGAGGTGTAAAAATCCCCCGTGCCGGCACGTACGTGTCGCCGAAAAGGTATCGAATGAGCAATAACGAAATCGTAGCAGGTTTTGACGAGGAAAAGGACGACAGCCTCAAGATCACGTTGGAGCAAGTTGCACGAGTTCAGGGGTGCCTTGTCCTCTATCTGCACGGCTACATCGACACCTATAATTCAAACTTCTTCCAGAAGCGGGTGAACCGTGTTATCGAAGCCGGGTTTCCGAAGCTCATATTTCACTGTAGTGGGCTCAACTACGTATCCAGCACGGGCATCGGATCGTTTACCGCGTTTCTCAAAGCGGTAAGACCGAAGGGGGGTGATCTCGTACTTCTCGAGATTCAGCCCAAGGTGTACGAGGTCTTCCAGTTGCTCGGTTTTTCGCAATTCTTCCAAATCAAGGATAACATGGAAGACGCGGTTACGCACTTTGCCGAGGGCGGCAAGAAGGCGGAGACCAGCGTCTTCCCGAAGATTTTTCGTTGTCCGATATGCTCAACGAAGTTGAAAGCGTCGAAGTCCGGGCGCTTCCGGTGTTCCAACTGTAAGACGATTCTTGCGATCGATGCCTCCGGTCAGGTATTCTTGGGGTAGCGGGAAGTTATCGATTTTCGAGCGCTTCTCGTCGGACGTGCGTCCGTGTTAGTACTTTAACGTTCGACGACAGTTTGGTTCGGAGTGCGAGTCGCGAGGTGATCGTACCAATCCGCTGGGCGGCAATAGGTCGTTTCCGGCGACAGGCGATCGGTTCCAGAATCGGCCCATACGCGGGCCGGAGGAGTTATGGATATGGACGGCGTCCCACCGGTAAAGACGCGTATCGAGAGCTATCTCATCAACCTGTCTCTGACATATGAAGAGGCCGGAGATGACGTTTGGATTATCAATGACGAGGATAAGGGGCTCGCGAACGTCGTAGTGTTCGCCGAAGAGCCTCTGGTTACGATACGCACGAAAGTTATGACGGTCCCGGAGAAGGATCGGTCGCGTTTCTTCGAGGAGCTGCTCAGGCTCAACTCCGATATGGTGTACGGCGCGTACGCAATCGACGAGAACGACGTGATACTCGTGGAGACGTTCGAGCTTTCGACGCTCGATTTCGAGGAGTTCCAGGCGGCCCTGGATGCCATCGGTCTCGCGCTCGCTCAGCACTACCCGCAACTCTCGAAGTATCGCGACCAGTAAGGGGGCAGATCATGGGGCTTTTTGATCGCTTCAGACGTGTAGTCAAATCAAACATCAACGACATGATCAGCAAGGCCGAAAACCCGGAGAAGATGCTGAATCAGCTGATCTCGGACATGAATCAGCAGCTGATCGAGTCGAAGAAAAGTGTCGCCTCGGCGATCGCCGATGAGAAGAAGCTCGAGCGACAGGTCAACGAGAATCGCAACCAGGCCGCCGAATGGGAGCGAAAGGCGATGATGGCGCTCAAAGCGGGAAAGGAAGACCTTGCTCGCGAGGCGCTGACGCGAAAACAGGAGTACGAGCAGTATGCCGACCAGCTCCACGAACAGTGGGAGGGGCAGCACCAGTCGGTTGAGAAGTTGAAGGAATCTCTGCGCGGGCTTCAGCAGAAGATCGAGGAAGCGCAACGGAAAAAGAATCTTCTCATTGCGAGGTCACGCAGGGCAGACGCACAAAAGAAGATCCAGTCGACGGTCAGCGGCATGAGCGACAACAGCGCGTTCGAAGTATTTGACCGGATGAGCCGACAGGTCGACCAGATCGAAGCGGAGGTCGAAGCGAGCGGCGAAATCGAACAGATGAGCGGCAGCGATGACCTCGAATCGCGATTCAAGGAGCTTGAGGGCTCGAATCGCTCCGACTCGACCGACAAGATGCTCGACGATTTGCGCAAGAAGATGGCACTCGAGGAGAACGCCGGCAAAGGTGCCGACGGAGGTTCGGAAGGGTCGACCTCGGGCTCCGGCAGCGCGGAATCCGGCAGTAGCGGATCGGACGGCAATGAAGACGATCCACTCGAGGAACTGAAGAGAAAGATGAACGATGAGGGTGGGGAGTAAAAGGCACGACACGCACAGCCATCGCGAGAAGCGGCTCTGCCTGCTCGCTGATCCGCCGGAGACCGCCGAGCGGGTTCAGGACTATTTCGAGCGGGTGGACGATTACGATGTCTTGATCGTGCCGGAGGGGCCGCTGCCGGAGGCAGATTGGAGCGTGGTCCCTGCCGATCGCTTACCCGATCTCGAAGAAGCTCGCCCGCGACTCGTACAACGCACGCGGCTGATCGCATTCGGGTCAGCCGAGCTCCTTACCCCTGCATTTCTGTTCGGTTGCTGGGACTTTCTGAAAGACCCATGGAGCCCGGAGGAGCTTTACTTGCGTTTACGCCGGGTTGCGGCCCCGGAATCCAACCCCGACCGACCGATTGCCGATACGCTCGAGTTCGATGCGGAGATGATTTGGAGCAGTCGCCACGCGGTCGACCTTCGACCTGCCGAGTATCGTCTCCTCGAAGTTCTCGTACACAGAGCCGGCGAAATCGTGAGCCGTGAGGAGCTGAACGTCGCGCTCTCTCGCTCGCTCGCCGAGCATTCGCGGTCACTCGATATGAATATTTCCAATCTGCGGCGGAAGTTGCGGGTTGTTACAGCTCCCGAGTTCCCGCCGCGAATCGAGGTCGAGCGGGGAAGAGGATATCGACTGGTCGGATGGGAAGGTGCGACCTCGCCGTCGAATGTCAAGTAGCCGGCCTGTGTACTTCCTGTGGATAAAGCCGGGATAATCGGCCCGCTACTACACAGATTTTAAGAAGTATGGTGTAATTCGTTTTGCTGGTGTTGGTTGATTCGCCTTATTTCTTTATTAATCAAAGATTTATACGCAGTCTTATTCTTCGGGTGACAAAAAGTAGACAGAATGCGCCATTCGAAGGCCCATACGTGACGCCATGCGCTCTCTCCGGGCCTGTGGATACTTTGTGGAAATCGTGGGTAGACGATAGATGTTGAAACTCAATGATAATGTCCCCTCAGTAACTCGATAGAAATGTCCCCTTCGGTAGGATGGTCGGTGAGATGGCCAAACGAACACCGATGAGTAAGTGGGATGTGAATCGAGCAGAAA
>SLIN01000067.1 GCA_007135605.1 Spirochaetales bacterium
TCGGCTGCATATTCCCGAGTGATGAGGTGACGCGCCTGGAGCTCGAACGCAACGGCCGGGCGGAGGAGTGGGCGCCGATTAGCGCCGAGGGCGACGCCGAGTACGAGCATATCACCGAGGTTAATCTTGACTGGCTGGAGCCGCTGGTTGCCTGTCCCGGCAGCCCGGACAATGTAGTGCCCGCACGGGAGCTCGCTCATATTCCGGTTCACCAGGTGTTGCTCGGGTCGAGCGGTAACGGTGACTTCCGCGACATTATGGTCGCATCGAAGGCGATCGCCGGCCAAGTGAAGCATCCGGACGTGGACTTCGAGATAAATCCGGCCAGCCGGCAGGACCTGCAGAACGTGATTCTGGCCGGTGGATTGCAGCCGTTAATCGATGCCGGTGCCCGCATAAACCAGGCGGGCTGTCTCGGCTGCTTCGGGATCGGGCAGGCGCCGGGAACCGGGACGAATAGCCTGCGAACATTTCCGCTGAATGTAAAAGGACGAAGTGGTACGAAAGACGACAATGTATACCTTTGCAGCCCGGAGGTCGCCGTCGCGAGCGCAATGAACGGTTACATCACCGATCCACGGAAACTCGGCGATGCGCCTTCGATAGAATTCCCCCACGACTACCGGCACAACAGGAAGTGGTTTATCTTGCCGCCTTCGAAGAATGAGCGCCGGAATACCGGGATCGTAAAAGGCCCGAATGTCGGTGACTTTCCGCGGTTCGATGGAATCGCGGACGAAATCGAAGGCACGGTACTCCTGAAGGTCGGTGACGATATCTCCACGGACACCATAATGCCCGGCGGTGCGCGAGTTCTGCAGTTTCGCAGTAACATCCCCCAGCTCAGCAGGTTCGCATTCGAGTCGGAGGATCCGGATTTTCACCGGAGGGCGCTCGCAGTCTCTCGCGGTGGAGAATCGGACGTCGCGATCCTCGGAGGCGAGAACTACGGGCAAGGCGCCCGGTCGGAGCACGCTGCAATTGCGCTGCGTTACCTCGGAGTCCGAGTCAAGATTGCAAAGAGCTTCGCGCGTTTTCACAAGACGAATCTTCTCAATTACGGCGTGCTCCCACTGACGTTCGCAGACGCTCGCGATCACGATTTCTACGGGCCGGGGACGACGATACACATCGAGAATGTGCGGGCCATGCTGGAGTCGGGGGAACGCGAATGTACGGTTGAGCTCGACGGCGAGCCGGTCCGCGCCTATCTGGACGCTACCGCCCGACAGCGCCGAATGCTGCTCGCCGGCGGGGCGCTCAACCTCGTTGGCGCGGAAGTGGGCTCGTGACCCGTGATTTGAATGATGCCTGACGGGCTACGGCTTCCTGATCCGGTTGCCATCCGATTGATTGATTGCTGCCGGATCCGGCCTATGTTTCCAGGAGCGAGGCGATCACGTCGGTAAAGTCATCCGGGTCGATGGTATGTCCGTAGACCCTGTACCGTAGCTCGCCGTCCTTAATGATGTAGATGACGTCGGTGTGTATCACGAAGCGGTCTGCCGCGATCGAAACGTGCAGGTTGTCCATGAGCTCCTCACGCACTCCTTCCGGAAGGTCTTCGTGGTGCTGGGCCAGGTGCTCCTCGGTCGAGTGGACCAGGGCATCCTCGGTCGTGTCGAGCCGTTCGATCTCGGCCGAGACTGCGCGCGTTTCAACATAAACGTTGTAGTCGTTCCAGACCTGCTCCAGCTCGTCCCGGTCGCCACCGAGAAAGCGCAGTGTGCCGCCGTACGGGGTTACGAGCGTTTCGACGAATTCGGCCCGTTCCTCCGGCGTATCGTACTCTGGATCCACGCTTACCGCGAGAAACGAGACATCTTCGGAGGCGTCCGGGCGTCTTTGCTCCAGAAGTGCCGGCACCTGTGCAATCATGTGGGCGTTCACGACACACGCGTGATTGCACTGAGACAGCCAGAAGCCGACGACGAGAACGCCGTCACGATGTTCGTTCAGGCTGAAGTCGCGTCCGTCCTGATCGCTGAGGGTAAAATCGGGAGCAGACTCCGGAGGATCTACCTTTTCGGCGAACCGGTGCAGGAGCGGTTCGTCAACCCGTCCGTCCGGCAGTGCCATCTCGATATTGTCCCGTTGAACTTCGCCACGACGCCTTTGGTCGGCCTCGTCGACCGTTCGAGCGGCACGGAGTCCGAACGATATCGACAGCCCGACCGCGAACGGTATCAACATCGCGAACAGCACCACCTTCGTACCTGTCTTCATAGCGCGTTTCAACCTTTTGCGTTGTCCCCGCGACGTGCGTATATGAACGATCGGACTCCGAAGATAACGAACACGAGTGCGATCGCCGCCATGATCAACGAGACGACCGCACCCGCTCCCGGATCATTCGTTAATCCGGAGATCCCCTGCCGGAGTCCGGCTGCGAGCACGAGTACGCCGATGAGCATTGCCACGTGCATGATGTGTTTTCTCTGTGCCGGGAATGCACCGGCGAGCAGCCCGAGCAGCAGGAGTGCGACGCCGGGGACGGCGGGAATGAAGGCGGTCCAGTGAGTTTCGTTTCCTCCGAGCGCACCAGTTGCGTAAGAACCGGTTCCCAACAGCACAAGCGCGATTCCAACACCTATGGTCAAAGCTTTCATTGCCAACTATACTCGTCGGAGGACTTTTATCTGTCAAGCGGCGCTGTTATCGTCGGCCGATTCATTCACTTGTGTCTTTCGGAAAGCTGCCCTATGATTGAGGTGTTATCTACGGATAATTTATCGCCGTTCGGTGCGGTGCGGCGGTATTGACTGAGGCACAGACGTATGTCGGAGAGTATTGAGCTGAGACGCAGTACAAACGAAGGATTCGTTTCGGTTATGCGTGCGATCAGACCGTATGTAGAGCTTACGAAGCCGCGTCTCGCGACGCTTCTGTTGATCATCACGCTCGGCACGTACTACGTGGCCGTCCACGTAGGGCGTGCGGCGTCTATCGGAGCCGTCGATGGGCTCGGTTTCGCGACAGCCGGTGCGACCGGGCAGGTCTGGGTCGACTTCGCGATTCTCGCCGTGAGCGTAGTACTGTACGCGTCGGGCATGTTCGCGCTGAATCATTATCTCGAGCGCGACATCGACGGGCTTATGGCGAGAACCGCCAGGCGGCCGTTGCCGTCGGGACGGCTGAGCCCGGACGCGGCACTGCTGTTCGGAATCGGCTGTTCGATTCTCGGTACGCTGGCGCTGACGCTGTGGGTGAACACGCTTGCCGGATTGCTCGCAGTGCTGAACCTGGTGATATACCTCGGCGTATATACGCCGTTGAAACGCCGGACGCCGGTCCACACCGCTCTCGGGGCGTTCGCCGGCGCGATGCCGCCGCTGGTCGGGTGGACTGCCGCGACCGGAACACTGTCGCCGGAAGCGTGGGCGCTCGCTGCGATCGTGTTCACGTGGCAGTTTCCGCACTTCTATGCCGTGCAGCTGAAGAATCTGAAAGGGTATCGGAAGGCGAGCGTGAAAGTGTTGCCGGTTACCGACGAGTCCGGCAAACGGGTGCGATTCGAGATCGTATTCTGGACTGTCGCAACGCTCGGCGCTTCGCTCCTGCCGATCGCGGTTGGTCTTACAAGAGTGTGGTATGCCGCGCCGGCGGTCGTGCTCTGGGTGCTTTTTGCATTTCGCGCCTTCGAGGTGTGTCGAAACTACGATGTGTTGCATGCGCGAAAGCTCCTGCGCTCGTCGGTGATATATCTTCCGTGTTTGTTTGTGTTCATCGGGCTCGCGATCCTCTGACGGTTTGTTCCCGTTGGGGGATCACGTTGTATTGGAGGCATTCATGATCGCGGCGATCTACGATCTGCTCGAAAGCATCGGGTTTACGCAACCGCTCCATCCGATTCCGGTCCGGTTCACGGTTGCGATGGTTGTGGGGGCGCTGATTTTCGCGCTCATCGCCCGTTTTGGTAATTGCGCGACGCTCTACCGCACGGCACAACATGCGATTAACTTCGGAATCATCGCGTATCTGTTCACTGTGCCGGCGGGTCTCCTTGACTGGATGCATTTCTACGGCGGTGCGTGGAACTATCCGATTCAGATGAAGATGGTGTTCTCGTTCCTCCTGTTTCCGTTGTTGATAGCCGCCTTCTCCCTGAACAGTCGGAACAAGAGCGATTCGATTTCCATAATTGTTATCTACGCAGCGGCTTCGGTCGTCGTCGCCGTTATCACCTATTTCGGCGGAGAACTGGTGTACTGACCGGGTTTCCGCGTACGACATTCGGGTGTACGTGCTACCATGAATCCGAGCAGGAAGTTTCGTACTCGAATCATGTACTTCGGAGAGCATCTATGAAGACAGCCGGCAAGCTTCTCGCAGCAGGTCTCATGCTGATGTTTGTGCCCGCGTGCGCCGAACCGGAACCCGAGCCGGACCCCGATGTGACCGCGTACGTGCTCGCCTATCACTGGGGGTTCGCGCTGTTCGACGCGAGCGGGCAGGAGATCGAGACGTTGGAGGTTTCGCAGGGCGATCGTGTAGAGTTGATCGCGGTGAACGACCACGCGTTCGGGGCAATCGGCCGGCTACCGCAGCCGGTTGAGAGCGCAATGCTCAATCTCGATCTGCATTCCCGGGCGCGGGAAGACATAGAGAAGGGCCATCTCCGGGATCCGGCCGATTTCGGTACGTCGCTCGAGAGTGAGTTAGCGTATGTCGATCGTACCGCGCTCGCCGGCGACGATCCGCACGCACACCACGGCGATCACGGACACTATCTCGGCGAAGGTCACGAGTTCGCGCACCGCGACACCCT
The DNA here is from genome assembly GCA_007135605.1 of Spirochaetales bacterium. Classification (GTDB taxonomy): domain Bacteria; phylum Spirochaetota; class Spirochaetia; order DSM-27196; family SKKC01; genus SLAN01. The sequence continues at coordinate 4,769 of SLIN01000067.1, forward strand.
CATGGACCACGGCCTGAGAGTGGTCGGATACGGCGTGGAAATGGAGCGAATACCGTACGACGCCGAGGTCCCGAATCGCCTCGTATTCGTCGCCGACCGACAGGGCACGTTCGATTTCGAGTGCACCGTCCGTTGCGGATTCGGCCATCCGCACCCTCGAGAGATGCTTATCGTGCAGTAACACTTCCGGCGCCGCCGGCGCGAACGTTGGGCGTGCGCCGGCGCCGTGCGATTAGCTATCGCTACGGCGCGCGACCGCGTCGCTTCGACGCATACGCCAGGGAACCGATGAGCGCCCCGATTATCACAAGCTGTGCGATCAGCAACGACCAGGCGGTCACGCCGGGAAGAAGATCGGCTGCCTGGACCGTCTCCCCTGCAACTCGAAATTCGAAATCCATGTGCGCATCGAATGCTCCGGTTCGCCGGACCACGACATCGGCGCGCCACTCCCCGGGCACCGTAAAGGCGAGCCGTTCGATCACGTAGCGCCCGCCACCTACGTTGCTTCCGGTTCGATCGAGCGTGACGCCCTCGTCAGACAGATTTGCCAGGTTGACCGCGACTTCCTCCGCGTTGTCTATCGGGTTTCCGGCGGAATCCTCCAGGTCGAAGATCAGCCGGTTCCGTCCGACCACTCCCGGCTGGACCGAGAGCGTAACCTCGGTACCTTCGTCTTCGGCGGAGAACGTCGTTTGCCGGTCGGGGTCAAGGAGTCCGAGGCGATCTGCAGCCTGCGATGCCGGTTCGGTGCTCGCGAGGAATCCCACCGAAAGCAGGACCAGCGCGGCAATGACGACTTCGGTCCATCCGATTCGGCCGAGCCATCGCGGTGCGTCGTCGTCCGAGCGCATTTTCGGGCGAAGCCACAGCAGATCGGCCGCCGCGGCAAAGAAGAGCAAGGCTACGAGTATCACCTTCACGACAAGCGTTTCGCCGTAGGGGGTGGCGAACGCAGCCGGCGTTGCCAGCTGGACCCAGGCGTTGTACAACCCGCTCATTAAGAGCGTCACGATCGAAACGATGGCGATTGTCCAGAATCGATTCGCAACACCGGGAAGCTCGCCTCTCAGTTGTTCGGTTGTCAGGTTCTTGACGACAATCGGAACGGTGAGAATCAGGTAAAGCATGCCACCAATCCACACGCTGCTCGCGGTCATGTGAACAAAGTGATTGATGAGCGCCGGATCGCGCGCTTCGGTCCCGGTTGCAACATGGCTGGTCAGGGCGATTGCCGCGATCGCCGCGACGGCGACGACGATCGAGCCATGGCCGTACGACAGACCGTGCTGCTCGGACGCGTCACTCTTATTGCTGGACGAGCCGCTGCGCGAAGCCTTCAGCCCGGGAACCATGGATACGACCAGCACCAGCCAGGCACCCATTCGCCACAGCCAGGAGCTGCCCCACGCGGTATCCGTGACGACCGTCCATAACGGCGCACCACCGAGCAACTGCGCCTGGCCGGCGAGCTCGACTACCGACCCGAGGAGAAAGAGCACGATGCCGGCGACCGAAACCATCCATCGGCGGACGTTCAGGCGGGTTCCCAGCGGCGTCAGTGCCGTGTCTCGGCGCAACGGCGGCCCGACTATTATCAGATGGAAGAGCAAGCCCCCGATTATCGCGGCAATGCCGAAGAGGGTGAGCCAGCGCCCTATCGCTTGTACCGGCGATGCGGCCGCCGCGTCCTCGGCGCCGGGCGCTACCGCTCCGGCTTCGAGCGGTTCGCCGACGGCGAAGAGAAAGAAACCCTGCAACGGATGTCCGTCGACCGTCGATACGTTCTGCCACAGAACCGTATAGGTGCCGTGAGGCAGCTCCTCCTCGAGCTCCACGAACATCTCTCTTCGGTCGTCCGGACTGACCGTGCTCTCGCCGGCCGGGACCCGCTGCCCGTCGGCGTCGAGAATCCGGACCTCGCTGCCGCGCGGTTCGATCTCTTCGCTGAATCGTACGACCACGCGGTCGGGAGAGGTGTCGACCGATGAATCGGGCGCCGGATTCGCGGCGGTCTTGTACGCATGTCCGTACAATGAGAGCGGCACAACGATCGAAACGAGTGCCGCGATTACGGCTATTCGCGGTACAACAACTGGTGATCTCATAATTCTGGTCTCCTCAAGAAACTGTCGCTGGAGCATCGCGCGGCCGGCGGCGATGCGGCACCCGCCGCGCATCGACTCCAATCGCTTTTATCGCTTTCGGAACCCGAAGAATGCTGTGCCGATGGCACTGATAATCGCAATGACGAGCGCGACGATCGCAATAGTGTTTGCACCGGCGATTCGATCGCGCGCGTCGCCGGCGGCCGCTTCGGCGGCCTGGCTCGAGCTCAGCGCACCGCGGGCGACCTCTTCGATCTCGCGGATCTCCGGCCGGCGCTCGGGGAAGTGAATGTCAGCCGCAGAGACGACATCGTCGAAACCTCCGCCGAGCGAATCGGAGACAAAGGTCTCATCGAGCTCCACATCTCCGATGGTGCCGAAAAACCGGAACTCGTACGCTCCGGGGCGTGTCGGCAGTACATCGGTGGTGTAGTGCCCGGGTTGACCCCAAACGGCGTGCAGGGAGAAAACCTCCGAGGTTCCGGAAGGCTCATGAGTGATCTCGACATCGACACTTTCTTCGAGCCCTTCGACGCCGGCATCGTCGCCGTTGTCGTTGTGACCGTGACCGTTATGGTCGCTTGCGCGGGTCACCCGGAAATCGACGCCGTTTTTCATTCCCTCGTATGCCGGCTCGTCCATCCATCCGACGAGCAGGTCGTACTCACCGACCTGGCGGCTCTCATGAGCGACGGCCGCCGGGACGGCAATGAGGCCGGCCGATACGGCCACAGCAAAAAACGCGAGAGATCGTGAAACGATCACGTTCATCATCAAAACCTCCCTTGAGAAAATGTCTGCATATGCGGGTGCCGATCTGTTCGGGCGTACGTACACGCCGGATACGGAATAGGGATAGATAGAGAGTACCGCCGAACAAATGAACGCCGCACCGAAATCCTCTCCGGACGAATACTCTATAATCGATCTCGCGATCTGTCATCCGGGCGCTCTCGGCGATGAAAATCTCACGATCTGTCATTCGCGCGCTGTCGCGGCGGTGATTCACTCACACTCTGTTATGCAGGCGCCCGTAGCGGCGCCCCGGTTACCGGCACGGCGGCGATTTCTCTAAGGATGGAGTTTTTCTCTTGCAAAGTGGATGTGACGACGATACTATACGTAGTCGAAAGCCAAGATTCGAAGAGGAGTTCATCGTAGCTGTAGCAACACGAGCAAGACTCAGAAAGCGGACCGTTTCACCACACGGTTAACGTTCCAACGAGGAGGAGCATGTATGAGATCGAGACGATTGTGTCTCCGGATTGGCATCGTAGCGTTTCTAATGGCCGGGGGGTCCGTTGCGCTTATCTCGGCCCCGACGCCCGAGATCGTGCCGGAACGCGACATTCCGGCTACCGATGTCCCGGCGCAAACCGGAGTCGAAATCGTGGACCTGCAGGACGGCGACGAATATCCGATCAGCGCCGACCCGGTAAACCACGATATCGGCGGTACGGTGGTCGAGGGCGCGTTCGGGTATAATGGGGCGATCCCCGGTCCCGTCCTTCGGGTTCCCGTCGGTGCGGAGATTACCGTTCCGTTCACGAACAATCTCAACGAGCCCACCACCGTACACTGGCACGGTCTGAGACACGATATCATGCACGACGGCGTGCCGGGCATTTCACAGGACCCGGTAGAACCGGGAGAGACGTTCGAGTACACGGTTTCCTTCCCCGACGAAGGGATTTTCTGGTACCACCCGCATATCCGAGAGGATCGCCAGCAGGACCTCGGCCTGTACGGTCTCATGATCGCCTACGATCCCGAAGAGGGGCACTACACCGGCGGAGGCGACTACTACGATCGCGAAGAAGTCATCATCATCAACGATATTCTCTTCGAAGAAGACATGGTCGAAGGGACCGGACAACGGCGCGTCTTTCCCTACGGAATGGATCATACCAACATGTCCCTGATGGGCCGCTTCGGAACCACCATGATCATAAACGGTGAGAAGCAGCCGGAACTCGAAGCAGAAGCGGGCGAGATCGTCCGGTACCATATCGCGAATGTTGCAAGCGCCCGTCCGTACCGGGTGGCATTCGAGGGTGCGCGAACCCGCAAGGTCGCGAGTGACTTGAGCACTTTCGAGGAGGCGGTCGAGGTCGACCACGTAACGCTTGGACCCGCCGAGCGCTTCAGCGTGGATGTGTTCTACGAGGAGTCCGGCACGGTGCGTGTACTGCAGGATGCCCCGATCGGCCGCCGGCGTCTCGCCTCGGTGAATGTCTCCCCGGGGGACGTCGACCCGGATCGCTGGGTAGCGACGTGGCCCGAACGGCGGGAGCTTGTCGATCGCGACGAGCTTGCACAGTTCCGCGGGCGGGAACCGGACTACTCGATTGACCTCGATATCTGGCTGGATTGGGATATCCACGGCACCCACATGCGGATGATGGGCGGTCCTCTGTACCAGATTGCACTGATCGAAGGGCTCGAATGGCATGACGATCACGTCGCGCATAACGCGATGAGCACGACGGGTGATCTCGAATGGATCATGCGTGAAACAAATCAAGGGCAGGAAAACCTCGACATCGAAATGGCCGGTCAGACCGGCGACAGA